>JAOBWH010000103.1 GCA_025463265.1 Ilumatobacteraceae bacterium | reverse complement strand
TTCTTCTCCCACCAGCCGGATCTCAACTTCGAGAACCCGAAGGTGCAGGAGGCCATCATCGATGCCCTGCGCTTCTGGCTGGACCTCGGTGTCGACGGCTTCCGGCTCGACGCCGTCCCCTACCTGTTCGAGGAGGAAGGGACCAACTGCGAGAACCTGCCGAGGACCCACGAGTTCCTCAAGCAGGTGCGCAAGGTGGTCGACGCCGACTACCCGGACCGCGTGCTGCTCTGCGAGGCCAACCAGTGGCCTGCCGACGTCGTCGAGTACTTCGGCGAGAACGGCGACGAGTGCCAGATGGCCTTCCACTTCCCCGTGATGCCGCGGCTTTTCATGGCCGTGCGCCGGGAGCAGCGCTTCCCGATCTCGGAGATCATGGCCCAGACGCCGGACATCCCCGACAACTGCCAGTGGGGCGTCTTCCTCCGCAACCACGACGAGCTGACCCTCGAGATGGTCACCGACGAAGAGCGCGACTACATGTACTCGGAGTACGCCAAGGACCCGCGGATGAAGCGCAACGTCGGCATCTCCCGGCGCCTGCTGCCCCTCCTCGAGAACGACCGCCGCATCGCCGAGCTGTTCCACGGCCTGCTCTTCAGCCTGCCGGGCAGCCCCGTCATGTACTACGGCGACGAGATCGGCATGGGCGACAACATCTACCTGGGCGACCGCGACGGCGTCCGCACGCCGATGCAGTGGACCCCGGACCGCAACGGCGGCTTCTCCACCGCCGACTTCGCCCAGCTCTACCTGCCCGCGCTGATGGACCCCGTGTACGGGTACCAGGCCGTCAACGTGGAGTCGCAGCTGCGCAACCCCGGGTCCTTCCTCCACTGGATCCAGCGGATGATCCAGGCCCGCAAGCAGCATCCGGTGTTCGGCACCGGCTCGTTCGAGGCGCTCGACGTGGCCAACAAGGCCGTCCTGGTGTTCCTGCGCCGGCAGGAGCGCGACGACAGCGCCGACGACATCGTGCTGTGCGTGAACAACCTCTCGAAGGTGGCCCAGCCGGTGGAGATCGACCTGTCGATGCTGGCGGGCAAGCAGCCCGTCGAGCTGTTCGGCCGGGTCGAGTTCCCGCCGGTGGGTGAGCTGCCGTACTTCGTCACCCTCCCGCCGTACGGCTTCTACTGGTTCTCCCTGGTCGACGAGCGCGACGACGACCTCGAGTAGGTCGGCCGAACGGGAGAGGTTGGCGCGCCCCGCTACCGTCGCACCCGTGGAGACCGGCTACCAGACCTGCTACCGACACCCCGACCAGCAGGCCGGGGTGGTCTGCCAGCGCTGCGACCGGCCCATCTGCCCGCAGTGCATGCACCAGGCCTCGGTCGGGTTCCACTGCCCGGAGTGCACCAAGCAGGGTGCGCAGAAGGTGTACCAGGGGATCTCGTCGCTCCAGCAGCGGCCGATCGTCACCGAGATCCTGATGGGCACGAACGTGGCGGTGTTCATCATCGGCATGCTCATCGTCGCCAGCGGCGACTACCTGGGCGGCTCCATCACCCGCTTCCACCTCGACTTCGCCTCCATCGCCTACACCCACGGCAACCCCATCACCGGCTACTCGGGCGGCGTCGGCGGCGGCGAGTGGTACCGGCTGGTCACCTCCGGTTTCGTCCACTTCGGCATCATCCACCTGGCCGTGAACATGTACTCGCTGTGGATCCTCGGCCGGGCGGCCGAGCAGTACGCCGGACGCCTGAAGTTCGGGATCATCTACGGTGTCTCGCTGCTCGCCGGGTCGTTCGGCTCGCTCGTGATGGAACCGCAGGCCCTGTCGGCGGGGGCGTCGGGTGCCATCTTCGGCCTGATGGGCGCCATGTTCCTGGCCTTCCGGGCCCAGGGGATCCCGCTCTCGCGGTCGCCGCTGCTGAGCGTGCTGATCTTGAACCTGATCATCACGTTCTCGGTGCCGGGCATCTCCATCGGGGCCCACGTGGGCGGCCTCATCGGCGGGGCCGTCGCCGGCTGGGCGTTCTTCGACCTCGCCCGCCGGCCCGGCCTCGACCAGCGCATCCCCTACGCCATCTGCGGCGTCGTGGCGGTCGCCGCGGTGGTCGGGGCGATCGTGTTCGCCCAGGGCTACACGCCGTCGCTGGGCTGACGGCCGCGGCGCCGGAGCACCCGGTGGCTCAGCTGCGGCCGCTCTCCACGAGGGCCTTCAGGACGCGCAGGTTCCGCTTCCAGATCTGCCGCATGACCCGGCCCCCGACCACGCCGCCCACCGGCCCGCCCAGCCACCACGGGAACCGAAGCCGCTCATCCCACGTGAAGCGGGACCGGTCGCCCCGGGCCTTGGTGACGGTGAAGCGCCCGGTGCCGGTGACGAGGCCCACGTGGCGCACGCCCATGAGCTTGCCGTCGCGCCAGTCCGTGATCTCCATCTTGTCGGTGAGCTTGATGGGCCCCACCTTGGTGAGGCAGTCGAACGTGGTGCCCATGCCCGAGCGGCGCGGCGACGTGAAGCGGATCTCGACCGCGTCGGCCATCCAGTCCACGTGGCGCTCCACGTGGCGCACCTCCTCCCACACCTGGTCGGGTGGTGCGTCGATGATCGTGGAGACCCGGATGCGACCCATGCACGGAGGCTACGGGAGAGGCCGCACGGTTCCCGACCCCCGCCACGGTGCCACCGGGGTCGTCGGCCTGACCGGAGGCGGAAGGCCACGACCGGTGGGCAGCGCGACCGGTCTGGAAGGCTGATCGGTCCATGGACGCCACCACCCTCGCGGTCATCGCCGGCGTCATCGCCCTGCTCGGCGTGGCGTCGGTGCTGGCGCTCGCACGCCGACGGCCGCAGCCGCTGGGGCTTTGTGCCGTGGTGCTCCCCGGCGTCGTCGTGGCGGGCGCCACCCTGGTCGCCGTCGTCCCAGTGGCGTCGGCCGCTCGCATCTCGCAGGTCTTCGCCGTGGGTCACCTGGCCTACCTGGTCACCGGCATCGCCCTGCCCGCCGTGGGCGTCGCCCTGTTCATCGGCGGCGTCCTGCGCGGCGCTCGGTGGCCGGTGTGGATCGTCGCGGCCGTGCTGCTGATCCCGGCTCCCCTCACCTGGTACGGCACGCACGTCGCGCCGTACCGGCTCACGGTCGAGCGGGCGGAGGTCCCGCTGCACCCGGGCCGGACCGGCACCGGCGCCGTCCGGGTCGGCGTGCTCTCGGACCTCCAGACCGGCCACGTGGGTGCCCACGAGCGGCGAGCGGTGCGCATGCTGCTGGCGCTCGACCCCGACATCATCGTGATCCCGGGCGACCTCCACCAGGGGAGCGACGCCGGCTTCGAGCGGGAGCTGCCTGCGTTCCGGCAGCTGCTCGGCCAGCTGGAGGCACCCGGTGGGGTCTACGCCGTGCGGGGCGACACGGACCGGGGCGACGACCTCGACCGGCTCGTCGCGGGCACGGGTGTGGAGATCCTGGACTACGACGTGGCGACGGTCGAGGTCGGCGACCGAACCGTGCGCCTCGGTGGCAGCGGCTGGCGATGGGCCGGGCCCGAGGCGTCCGACCTGATCACCGAGCTCGAGGCCGGGGACCCCGGCGACGTGCGGCTGCTCCTGGCCCACCGGCCCGATGTCGTGCTGCGCCTCCCGGCGTCGGCCGACGTCGACCTGACCATCGCCGGCCACACCCACGGCGGCCAGATCGCGGTGCCGTTCTACGGGCCGGTGTTCGGATCGACCCGGCTTCCCCGGGCCCAGGTGAGCGGCGGGCTCCACGAGGTGGCGGACAACCCGCTCTTCGTCAGCTCCGGCGTCGGCATGGTCCGCATCGACGCTCCCCAGGTCCGCCTCTTCACCCGACCCGCGGTGGGCCTCATCGTCCTGCGCTGACCGTGGCCCGCGCCGGGGATGTCAGCTGGCGAGGAAGGCGGCGACGTCTTCGGGGGCGACGATGTTGATGGGGACGCCGGTGCCCTGTTCGAAGCCGCCGGTGCTGTGCACGCGGGGCGTGATGTGGGCGTGCCAGTGGAAGGGATCGTCGGAGCGGTGCGGCAGGGTGTGGAAGACGATGTTGTAGGACACGTCGCCGAGCAGCATGCGCACGCGGGCCAGAGCGTCGCGGATGGCGGTGCCCGCGGCGACGAGGGTGGCGGGCTCGGCGTGGTGGAGGTGGCCCTCGTGGGCGGCGGGGATCACCAGGAGCTCGAACGGGGCGCCGCTCCACCACGGTGCGATCACGGTGACGTCGCCGTCCATGGCGACGGTCCGGTAGCCGGCGTCGCGCTCGGCCTCGATGGTGGCGCACAGGAGGCAGCCACCCTGGAAGCGCCGGAAGCCGGCCAGCTCCTCGATCAGCTCGCCCGGGACGAACGGGATGCCGAGCAGCTGGCCGTGCGGGTGGCGGCGGCTGGCACCGGCGGCGGTGCCGTGGTTGACGATGGCCTGGCTGTAGCGGATGCCGGCGGTGGCGGCGTGGTCCTCGAGGCGGTCGCGCAGCGCCGCCATGACCAGCCCGGTCTGGCGGTCATCGAGGTCGGCCCAGCTCTGCTCGTGCTCGGGCGTGAGCACCAGGACCTCGTGGATGCCGTTCGCCGGTGCCTTGGCGAAGAGCGGTCCGAGGCGGGTCACGTCCATCTCGCCGGCGCCCTCGAACGCGGGGTAGCGGTTGGGCACGACCCGCAACGACCAGGCCCCGCTGGTCCCGTAGGTCTCGAGCGCCGGAGGCAGCTCCTCCTCGTGGCCCGGGCAGAACGGGCAGGCGGAGGCGGGGTCGCCCGCCGGGTGGCCCGGATCGGTGGCGAAGTCTCCCGGGCGCGACGCACGGCCGGTGGCCACGGTGACCCAGCGGCCGGTGAGGGGGTTGAGCCGAAGTTGGTTCACTCCCAGCATCGTACGCAGGGCGTGCGCACGGCGAACGTCCTGGTCGCCGGATGCGACACTGGGCCGATGGACGGCTACGACCCGGCGACCTACGGCGACCGCTTCGCGTCGGTCTACGACGACTGGTACGCCGGCATCACCGATGCCAAGACGTGTGCCGAGCTCCTGGCGGACCTGGCCGACCTCGACCACGAGGCGGGCGGCGGTCCGGTCCTCGAGCTCGGCATCGGCACCGGCCGGCTCGCGCTGCCGCTGAGCGCGCTGGGCGTCCAGGTGGTGGGCGTGGACACGTCCGAGGCGATGCTCGCGGCGCTGGCCGCCAAGCCCGGTGCGGGCGCCATCGAGACGGTGGTGGGGGACATGGCCGATCCGCCGCTCGGCGACCGGCGCTTCGCCGTCGTCTTCGTGGCGTACAACACTCTGTTCAACCTGGTGGATCCGGCGGACCAGCAGCGGTGCTTCGACTCGGCGGCTGGCCGGCTCGTCCCGGGCGGCTCGTTCGTGGTGGAGGCGTTCGTCCCGGCGCCCGGGCAGGCCCAGCAGTCGGTGGCTCCCAGGACCATCACCGCTGACCGGGTCGTGCTGAGCGTCAGCCAGACCGACCCCGGGCGACAAGAGGCGATGGGCCAGTACCTCGACATCAGCGAGGCCGGGATCGCGCTGCGGCCGTGGCACATCCGGTGGTCGACGCTCGACGAGCTCGACGCCATGGCGGTGCGCTCCGGCCTGGTGCTGGCCGACCGCTGGGCCGACTGGGACCGCACCCCCTTCGGCGTCGACTCCCCCTCGCACGTGAGCAGGTACACGCCCGCCCCGTAGCCTTGGGCGGTGCCCTCCGCCTACCTCGACCACGCGGCCTCCACGCCCGTCCGGCCTGAGGCGCGCGACGCCCTGCTGGACGTGCTCGAGCACGTTCCCGGGAACCCGTCGGGCCAGCACCGGTGGGCGCGGGAGGCGCGGCGGCGGCTCGACGACGCCCGCGACGGCATCGCCGCCCTCCTCGGCACGGGTCCGGGCGGCGTCGTGTTCACCTCGGGCGGGACCGAGGCCGACAACCTGGCGGTGCGCGGGTCGCTCCTGGCCTCCGGCGGCACCTCCCTGTGCTCGTCGATCGAGCACCACGCGGTGCTCGACCTCGTCCGGGACTTCGGTGGCTCCACGGTGGCGGTCGACGGGTTCGGCCGGATCGACCTCGAGCACCTGGAGGAGGAGCTGGCCGCCGAGCGCCACATCTCGGTGGTGTCGGTGATGCTCGTCAACAACGAGGTCGGCACCGTCCAGGACCTCGATGCCGTGGCCGACGTCGTCGACCGGGCTCGGCCGTCGCATCCGCACGGCCTGCTCCTGCACACCGATGCGATCGCCGGCGCGGCGTGGGTGGATGTGGCGGTGGCAGCCGCGCGGGCGGACCTCATCACCATCAGCGGTCACAAGGTCGGCGGTCCGAAGGGGATCGGGGTCGTCGCGGTCCGCGACGGCGTCGCCCTCGCCCCCCTGCTGGTCGGCGGCGGCCAGGAGCGCGAGCGCCGCCCCGGCACCCCCGACGTCGCCGGTGCGGTGGCGCTGAACGTGGCCCTGGCGATCACGGCGCGGGAGCGCTCCACGCTCGTGGGCCGGGTGCGCGGCCACGCCGAGCGCCTCGTGGCCGGGCTCACGGATGCGGTGGACCACGTCCGGCTCACGGTGCCCCCCGGCTCGGTCGACACCGTCGCCAACATCGTCCACCTCTCGTGCCGGGAGGTCGAGAGCGAGGCCCTGCTGTACCTGCTGGACGAGGCGGGGGTCGCGGCCTCCGCCGGGTCGTCGTGCGCATCGGGGGCCCTGGAGCCGTCGCACGTGGTCGAGGCCCTCGGGGTGGCACCGGACTGGGCGTCGGGGGCGTTGCGCCTGTCGCTGGGGTGGACCACCACCGACGAGGAGATCGACCACGCCCTCGCGGTGATCCCCGGTGCCATCGCCCAGCTCCGCACCGCCGGGGAGCCGGCGGCGTGAAGGTCCTGGTGATGATGTCGGGCGGCGTGGACTCGTCCGTGGCGGCGGCGCTGCTGCGCGACCAGGGCCACGACGTCGTCGGCGTGACCCTGAAGCTCTGGGGCGGCGAGAGCGACTCCGGCTGCTGCTCGGTCAGCGACGTCGACGACGCCCGCCGCGTGGCCGACGCGCTGGGTCTGGTGCACCACGTGTTCAACTTCGGTGACGCCTTCACCGAGCACGTCGTCGCCCCCTACGCGGCGGACCACGCGGCGGGCCGCACGCCGAACCCCTGCATCGAGTGCAACCGGCACATCAAGTTCGCGGCCGTCGACGAGCGGGCCCGGGCCCTCGGCTTCGACGCCGTCGCCACCGGCCACCACGCTCGCATCGCCACCCGCCCGGACGGCACCCGCCGCGTCGCCCGCGGGGCCGACGCCGCCAAGGATCAGAGCTACGTGCTGCACGTCCTCGGCCAGGAGCAGCTCGCCCGGACCCTGCTGCCGCTCGGCGCGATGCAGAAGGACGAGGTGCGGGCGCTGGCCGCCGAGCTGGGGCTCCGGACCGCGAGCAAGCCCGACAGCCAGGACGTGTGCTTCATCACCAAGACCACCGGCCGAGGGTCGTTCCTGGACCAGATGATCCCCCTGACCCCTGGCCGCGTCGTCGACGTCGACGGGCGTCCCGTGGGGTCGGTGCAGGCGGTCGAGCTGGTGACGGTGGGGCAGCGCAAGGGCCTGGGCCTCGCCGGCGGCGGTGCCCCCCGGTACGCCGTCGATGTCGACCTGGCGACGGCCACCGTGACCGTGGGCTCCAAGCGCGACCTGCTCGTCGACGAGCAGCCGGTCCGGGACCTGCGCTGGGCGGGCGCCCCGGTCGACGGTCCCGTGCTGGTCCAGGTCAGCGCGCACGGCCGCCCCCAGCCCGCGCTGGTCGTGCCGTCGGCAGACGGCGCTGGCGGAGCCGTGGTGCGCTGGGAGCAGCCCCAGCGCCGGGTCGCCGCCGGCCAGAGCGTCGTCGCCTACGAGGCCGACGAGGTCGCCGCCGGCGCCACGGCGGTCTGAGCGACCTCCCGGAGGAGCGGCGAGCGCGGCGAGCGGGTGACGAGACATCTGCCACGATGAACGGCGATGCCGAACCACCAGGACAACTCCGTGGGGCACATGGCCTCCCGGATCGGGCGGTGGGCCACGCAGGGCGTGGAGGCCCGGCGGACGGCGTGGCGGGTGCCCGTGGACGCGCCGAGCGGATCGCGGGACCGGGGCGAGGAGCGCCCCGCCACCACGCTCGACGCGACGATCCGCCCCACCGGCGGAGGCCGTTACCGGCGCCTGGCGTGGGCGCCGGGCGAACCGCACCTCGTGCGCACCGACCTGGGCGCGGTGCCCGGCGACGCCCGGACCGGCGCCCGGCGCTCGCTGCTCTACTTCGCCCACCACACCGACGCGCACGTGTGCGACGCCCAGTCGCCGGCCCGGCTCGAGGGCGGCGAGACGTTCGGCTGGTTCAACCCCGGGGCCGACGGCGGCCACCGGCCCCAGGAGACGTGCACGACCCAGGTGCTCGATCAGCTGGTGGTGGCGACCAACGCCGTCGCCGTGAGCCCCCTGACCGGTGCGCCGATGGCGTGGTGCGTCCAGACGGGGGACAACACCGACAACCGCACAGCGGGGGAGGTGGCGTGGTGGCTGGGCGTGCTCGCGGGCGACGAGGTCACCCCGAACTCGGGCACGCCCGGCACCTACGAGGGCGTGCAGCGGTCCGGGTGGCGTGGTGCCTGGCACCCCGACGACCCGAGCGGCGACATCTACGGGCGGGCCGGCTTCCCGCACCTGCCCGGGTTCCTGGACGCTGCGGTCCGGCCGTTCCAGGCCACGGGACTCACGGTCCCGTGGCTGGCGGTGTTCGGCAACCACGACGTGCTCTACCAGGGCACCTTCGGCGAGCGGGTGACGCACCTGGGCGATCTCCTCGCCACGGCGTCGGCCAAGCCGCGCGGTGCGCTGGGACTCGTGCGCTCGAGCGTCCACGCCCGCCTCGCGGGGACCACCGGCGACCGCTGGGACCGCTGGGGACGCGGGCCGGGCATCCAGCAGGTGGCACCTGATCCGGAGTCGCGGCGCTCCGTCCCGCTCGACGAGTTCATCGCCAAGCTGGTCGACGACGGCGACCACGGGTTCAGCGCCGACCACCTGATCGACCACACGTCGTGGTGGTCCCGACCCGAAGGCGACGGGGTGCAGGTCGTCGGCCTGGACACCTGCAACCACCGGCAGGGATCAGGCGGCTCGCTCGGCCCCCGGCAGACGGCCTGGCTCGAACAGGAGCTGCAGCGCCACCACCGCCGGTACCGCAACCCCAGCGGGACCTGGGTCCGGTCGGGCGGGACCGACCGGCTCGTCGTCCTGCTCAGCCACCACAACAGCTGGACGATGGACAACCGCCGCGAGGACGACGTCGATCCCGGTCCCCGCACCCTCGGCCCGGACCTGGTCGCCATGCTGGCGCGGTTCCCGAACGTGGTCCTGTGGGCCAACGGCCACTGCCACGAGCACAAGATCCTCGTCCACCCGGGCAGCGCGCCCGGCAGCGGCTGCTGGGAGGTCGACACGGCCAGCGGCATCGACTTCAGCCAGCAGGGGCGGACGTTCGAGCTGGTCGACAACCGTGACGGCACCCTTTCGATCCTCGTGACCGTGCTCGACCATGCTGCGCCGCCCGCGGTGGACCACCGGCTCGACGATCGCTGGACCACCGAGGAGCTGGCCTCGATCAGTCGGGAGCTCGCCAGCAACGACGACCGCTGGATCGACCCGATCGCCCTGCTGGGCGGCCCCGAGGACCGCAACGTGGAGCTGGTGGTCCGAGCGCCGTTCACCCGCCCGGGTGCCGCCTGACCTTCATCCCCGACCGGGCCGTGTGGTTGACTTTCCCTGCGGGGAGGTCGCGGGATGGAAGCAGTGGGAACCGATGCGGGTGTGCTCTCACTGACCTTGTTGGCGCAGCTGGCCGCTGCGGTGCGCGGCGACGTGGCGGAGGGTCTGCTGCCGGCTCTCGTCGGGCTGGTCCCCGCCCTCGACGGCATCGTCCTCGAAGCGGTCCCGGGCACCCCGTACTCGCGCCAGAAGATCTACGAGTCCGATGAGCTCGAGGTGATGATCGCCAACTGGGTGCCGGACTTCCGCTGCGCCCCCCACGATCACGGCGGTGCGAGCGGCTTCGTCGCCCTGCTCTCCGGGTCGTTCGACGAGCGTCGCTTCGCCTGGGACGGTCCCCGCCTGGCGGTCACCGATGAGGTGGAGCGGACCGCCGGCGACCGGATCGGGTTCGGCCCCGAGGTGATCCACGACATGGTGGCGCCCGAGGGCGGGCTCACCCTGCACGCCTACTCGCCGCCGCCCCAGCGGATGAACGTGTACGACCTCGAGCGCGAGGAGGTCCTCGACCTGGTGGGGAACTTCGGCGCCTGGATCCCGCCGGAGGGCGACCCGCCCCGCACGCGCTTCGCCGAGGCGACGGCGACGGACGAGCTCCACGAGACGGTCGGGTCCACCGGACGCGAGGCGGCCACCGCCGGCGCACCGGTCATCTGGGTCGCCCACACGACGCGGTACCGGGGCGGGTCGGCGGCGTTCGCCGTCGCCGCCGCCACGATGGTCCGCGAGCTCACCGCGGCCAACCCGGATGCGGACGTGCAGCTCGCCGCGCTCGACGGCAAGGGCGACCTCGTCGCCGAGATGGACCGCCTCATCGCCGAGGGACGCCAGATCCGCGAGCTCCACTTCATCGGCCACGCCGGCATGTACGGGCCGATGTTCAAGTCGACCGAGTGGCCCGAGCAGTTCTCGCCGCACGAGTGGCGGGCGCTGTCGATCCCGTTCGCACCCGACGGGCGGGCGTTCTTCCACGCCTGTCGCACCGCCCGCTGGTTCGCCCCGTTCTTCGCCCGCACGTTCCACGTGCCGTGCTCCGGGAACCACGGCTACACCACCGTGTCCAAGCGCAAGGACCGCTTCGCCTGGGCCGGCCGTCGCCCCGAGCAGCACCGGGACCTGTACCTGGTGGCCACACCGGGCAAGAAGTCGCACGGCGTCGTCGGCTCCCTGAAGAAGTACACCGGTGCGCCCGTCGAGCCGATGACCGAGTTCCTCCCGAAGGATCCCGACGGGGTCACGTCCTACGACAAGGTCGCCGAGCTGTACGACGCCGCCTACGTGGACATCACCGTCCGCGAGGCCGAGTGGGCGTGGATCACCGAGCACGCCGACACCGCCCGGCGAGACCTGGGCCGTCCGTTCCGCATCGCCGAGATCGGGTGCGGCAACGGGGCGCTGCTCCGGGCGCTCGACGACCGAGGCGACGTCGAGGCCGGCTTCGGGTTCGACGACTCTGAGATGATGGTCGGACGGGCTCGGGCCCGCAGCGAGGACCGGGAGCGCCTGCAGTTCGCCCGGATCGACGGACCGCTCATCGAACTGCCCGATGACTCGCTCGACGTGGTCCTCTCCTTCTTGTCGTTCCGCTACCTCGACTGGGATCCGATCATGGAGGAGGTCCGTCGCGTGCTCGCGCCGGGCGGGCGCCTGTGGGTCGTCGACATGGTCGCCCAGCCCGTGCGGGTCCGCGAGCTGCCGCTCCTGGCGAGCTCGACGCTCACGCACCTGCGCATGCCGAAGGACCACCCGCAGTTCGACAAGGACCTGCACGCCCTGACCTCGCATCCCGACTGGCAGACGATGCTGCGCTACAACCCGATCCGGGCCGAGCACGAGTACCGCTGGTTCCTCGAGAGCCGGTTCCCGGCCAGCGAGCTCGAGGTCCTCACCGTGACCACCACCCAGCGCGTGGTCGCCTTCGACTCCGGCCCGCTCGAGAAGGGCGTGACCGAGCCGCTGTCGTACCCGTGACGCCGAGGGAGGCGCCGGCCCGGCCGGCGGCGGCGCGCCTCGGCATCGTCGACTGGGGGATCGGTGGGCTCGGCCTGCTCGGCCACCTGGACGCCGCCGTGCCCGGGCTCGACGTCGTCTACTGGTCCGACACGGGGTTCGCGCCCTACGGGCTGGTGCCCACGGCGGCGCTCGCCGCCCGCCTCGGCTCGGTGGTGGGCGAGCTGGCGGACCGGGGGTGCACCGAGGTCGTGCTGGCCTGCAACGCCGCCAGCACTGTCGTCGACCGCCTCCGCAGCGCGCCGGTGCCCGTGGCCGGGATCATCGCCTCGGGCATCGCCGGCGTCCCCGACGACCTCGGTGGCATCGTCGGCGTCGTCGGCGGCCGCCGGACGATCCGGGGTGGTGCCTACCGGCGGGCGCTCACCCGTCCCGGACGCCGCGTGGTGTCGCGGGTCGCCCAGCCGCTCTCGGCCCACATCGAGGCCGGCCGCATGGGCACGGACGCGTTCGCCGAGGACCTGCACCGCATCGTCGCCCCGCTCCGAGGCGCCGATGCCGTGGTCCTGGCCTGCACCCACTACCCGGCGGCGGAGGGCGCCTTCGCCGCCGAGCTCCCGGGCACCCGGCTGCTCGACCCGGCGGCCCAGATGGCGGCGGAGCTGGCGGCTCGGGTGGGCCCGGGACCCGGTGCGGGCGAACGCGTGGTCCTCACCACCGGAGACCCCGCCCTGATGCGCACGTCGGCCGCAGCCGCCTGGGGCACCGACCTCCCCTCGATCACCACGGTCGGCCGCTGACCGACCGGCCCGCGGGTCGAGGGCCGACCATCGACCCTCCGCACCCCTCCGGTCACCCGGTGGGCAGGCGGCGCTGACCGGCTTCGGCGAGGAGCACCGTGGGCAGCGCCGGGCTGAACAGCACCCGGTCGACGGAGCGGAGCGTGGTGGCCCGTGCCCCGTCGCGGACGAGGACCTCGACCGGCTCCGACAACGTGAGCGACATCACCAGTCCGGCCGCGCCGGCGGTGAGGTCCTGGGTCACGACCTCGTCACCGGCCGCGTCCTCCGCCGGACCGAGGCGATCCATGGTCTGGCGGAGGAAGAGCTGCGGCTCGGGCATCACCAGCGGATCGTGCAGGACCAGCCCGGTGGGGACGAGGACGAGCCAGCGCTTCGACAGCTGGTGGATCGACCGGCCGCCGAGCCGCACCACCGCCGCGCCGGCGATCAGCCCGGCCGCACCCGCCGCCCACTGGCGGCTGGCGAGCAGCAGCACCGCGGCGGACGCGCCGACGGTCATCACGATCCAGGTGAGGACAGCCAGCACCACGAGCGCGAGCGGCGTTCGCAGGGCGAGCCGCCGCTCGGGCCCGTAGGAGGAGCCGTCGACGAACGCGTCGGTGGTCCACGGGGCGAGTGCGAGCACCGCCGCCAGCGCGCCGACGGCGACGGCGCCGATGGCGAGCGCCGATGGATCCGAGCCGGAGGAGGCGGCGGCGACGGCGGCCACCGCACCGACCGGGATGAGGACGCGCGCCACCGTCAGGCTCGACGTGCGAGGCACGAGCAGGGCGACCAGCGCCGCCCCCCAGCCCAGCCACCCGGCCACGGCGAGCGCCGCGACCACCGGGGCCGACCGGCCGTCGAGCGCGTCGGCGGCCGGACCCGGCAACGTGAGCGCGAGACCCACCCAGAGGGCCCGAAGGGGCCAGAGGTGGAGGCGGATCAGCGCGGACATCGGGTCGAGATTTGCCGACGCGCCGCGCCAATCGCTATTCCAGTGTGCGGGGGATCGGCGCATCGTCGAGATCTGAGTGGAGGAACAGGCCCGTGGGTCCAGCGAACGCAGCGGATGAGGTGACGGGCGGACCCGACACGCTGCCGCTTGGCGCACCCACCTCGATCGGCAGCCTGCCGCACGCCGACCGTGCCGCCGCCATCCGGTTCGTGCTCGACCGGACCGCGGAGCTGCCGGCGGCGCCCACCCTCCCGGGCATCGACCCGCTCGAGATGATGATCCCCCAGGCGCTCTGGGGCATCCCCGGCGTGACCGTGGCCGACGACGGGTCCTTCTCCATCGCCGACCCCGGCGCGCTCGACCCCGACGCCCCGCTGGGCGACCGTGAGCTCGCCGATCGGCCGTTCACGACCTGGCGGCAGTTCCTCGACGCCGTCGCCGACCGCACCGGTCCGATCAAGCTCCAGCTGACGGGGCCGATCACCCTCGGCCTGGCCCTGGTCGACGCCGGCGCGCCGGTCGCCGTCGCGTTCGCCGTCGCCAGCAGCGCCGTGACCACCCGCGCACGTGACCTGGTCGCCCTCGCCGAGGCGCGGGCTCCGGGCGCGCCCCGTGTGGTCGTGTTCGACGAACCGGGCCTGGTGGGCGGTCTCCGCACCGACCTGCCGCTCCCGGGCGACCAGGTGGTCGACGTGCTGTCGGGTGCGCTCGCCACCATCGAGGGCAAGGCCCTCACGGGCGTCCACGTGTGCGGCCCCGCCGACTGGCGCCTCATCATGCAGGCCGGCCCCGGGCTCCTGTCGATGCCCGTCGGCGCCGATGTCACCGGTTCCGCCGGTGCGCTCGGCTCGTACCTCGAGCGGGGCGGCTGGGTGGCGTGGGGGGCCGTCCCCACCGACGGACCGCTGGGCGAGCACAACTCCCGCTGCTGGCGCCACCTGTCGGCCCAGTGGTGCGAGCTGGTGCAGAACGGCTGCGACCCGGTGCTCCTGCGCCGCCAGGCCCTGGTCACACCGGTCTGCGGCCTCGCCCTGCACGACGAGACGCAGGCCGACCACGTCTTCACCCTCACCCGGCAGCTGGCCGAGAAGATCCACGACCAGGTCACCGGCATCCGCTTGAGCGTCGGCGCCTGACCGGGTCCATCGTCGAGCGCGATCGCTGTCATCTGTGACAGAGTCCACACCGGCCAGCGCACCCCCCGATCCGCTGGCCGTCAGGGGACTGCCGTGTCGAGCCTTCGACCCTTCCGCCCGGCCGCGATCGCCGCGGCGACGCTGATCCTCCTCACGTTCGTCTCGTCGTGCGGCGGCACGAAGGCGAGCGACGGCGAGGACGGGCCGACCGACAAGAAGGACGCCTGCCTGGACGTGTCCTGCGGTGAGAGCGGGCTGGAGGACGCCGGCGAGCCGGAGCGGGGCGGGACGATCGTCTACGGCATCGAGGCGGAGAGCAGCAACGGCTTCTGCCTCCCCGAAGCCCAGCTCGCCATCTCGGGCGAGCTCGTGGTGCGGGCCATCTACGACCCCCTGACCGTGCCGAACGCCGACGGCGGCTACTCGCCGTACCTGGCCGAGTCGGTGACGCCCAACGACGACTACACCGAGTGGACGATCGTCGTGCGCGACGGCGTGACGTTCCACGACGGGACCGACCTGACCGGCGAGGTGGTGAAGAACAACATCGACGCCAACCGCGGCACCTATCCGGGTCGCAAGCCGCTGCTCAACACCTTCACCCTCGGCAACATCGACACCGTCACCGCCGAAGGCCAGACCGTGACGGTGACCACCAAGGTCCCGTGGGTGGCCTTCCCGGCGTTCCTCAACGGAGGCAACCGGTTCGGGATCATGGCCCAGGCCCAGCTCGACGACGCCGAGACCTGCGACCGGAAGCTGATCGGCACCGGGCCGTTCGAGTTCGAGAGCTGGACGCCGAACGACAAGCTCGTCGCCACCCGCAACGCCGACTACTGGCAGACCGCGCCGGACGGGAAGCCCTACCCGTACGCCGACGGCATCGAGTTCCGGGTCCTGTCGGACTTCCAGGTCCGGCTCAACTCCCTCCAGAGCAGCAACGGCGCCAACGTCATGCACACGAGCAACGCCGAGGCGATCGGCGGCGAGCTCCTCGACCGGCGCGAGGCGGGCGACGTGAACATGCTGGTGTCCGAGGCGTCGGCCGAGCCCACCTTCATCCAGCTCAACAACACCGAGCCGCCCTTCGACGACATCCGGATGCGCAAGGCCTTCGCCATCGGGCTCGACCGCGACGAGCTGAACGAGACCCAGAACGACGGGCTGCCCACCGTGGCCGACGGCCCGTTCGCGCCGGACACCACGTCCTATGTCGAGGATCCCGGCTTCCCGGGGTACGACCCGGAGCAGGCGAAGGAGCTCATCGCCGACTACGTCGCCGATGGCGGCGAGGCGAAGTTCACCCTCACGAGCGGCGTCGACCCGGCGACCCAGCGCTTCGCTGAGCTCATCCAGCAGCGGGCCAAGAAGGTGGGGCTCGACATCTCGATCGTCAAGCGGGACCAGGCCGCGGTCATCGACGACGCCATCGGCAAGAAGTACCAGGCGATGCTGTTCCGCAACTTCCCCGGCGGCGACCCCGACGGGAACTACGTCTGGTGGTACGGCGACGGCAACCCGGTGAACTTCAGCGGGTACGACGACCCCGACATCAACCGGCTGCTCGACGAGGGCCGCAGCGAGACCGACCCCGAGAAGCGGGCGAAGATCTACCAGCAGATCAGCGGCGTGTTCGCCGAGCAGGTGTACACGATCTGGGCCTGGTACACGCCGTGGGCGGTCGTCGAGGACGCGACGGTGCACGGCATCCTCGGTCCGCCGCTCCCCGGCGACGACCCCAGCAAGCCCGGCCCCGCATCCACCGACGACCCCGCCCAGCAGCCCACCCAGGGCCTCGCCAACGGCCACGCCCTCCTCGGCCTCTGGATCGAGCAGTAGCCGCCGGGCCGGCGTTCGAGCGCCGCGACGATCGCCGCGACATCGGGAGCCCGGCCCCGGGGGGCGAGCCGTCGGACGGGCTCGAAGGGGAGGCGGTCAGATCTTCTTGAGGGCGCTCATCAGGCGCTTGAGGGTGGAGACCTTGGCCTCGCCCTCCACCTCGTCGGCCTTGAAGGCGACGTCGAGCACCTGGGTGTCGCCGCGCTTCTTCTTCTTGCCGCTCGAGGAGGCGCCGCCGCCGCTCAGCTCCGGATCGTCGATGAACTGGGCGTAGAGGTCGGCGAGCCACGCCGCGTTGGGGTCGGCCGGGCGGGGCTCATCGAGCGACTCGGGCTCGATGGCATCGTGGTGGAGGGCGTTGCCGTCGGCGACCCGGCGGGACTCGTCCCAGCTGCCCTCCGCGGTCGGTGCGGTGTGATCGACCTCGGCGAGGTCGGGCACGGCACCCATCGGCGACACCTCGGCCATGGGGGTGACCTCTGCGAGCGGCGTCACCTCGGCGATCGGTGCGTCGGGCTCGTCGGTTGCGGCCAGGGCGTCGGCGATGGTGTGGTCGATGTGAGCGCTCAGCGCATCGTCGCCGCTGGTGCGGTGGGGGAGGCCGAGGTCGAGCAGGGGATCCCGCTCGAGATCATCGGACGGAGGCGCCTCGACGGCCTCCGGCTCGGGCCGGCGGATCGGCACGATGGTGGCATCGAGGTCGTTCGACACCAGCTCGAGGAGGCCGGCCTGCTGGAGGCGGTGGACGACCCGAGCCGTGGAGTACACGCCCCGGCCCAGCTCGCTGGCGAGCTCGGCGATGCTGCGGGGTCCGGTGAGCGCCGTCACCAGCTCCCAGTCCTCGCGCAGGAGGGTCACCTGGGCGGCGGCGCCGGGGAGGGTCCGGCGAGCCTCGACGAACACGTCGAGGCTCGGGATCGTGGTGCTCCACTCGTCGACCTCGCGGACCCGCTTGCGGACCTCGCCGACGATGGCGTCGACCGGGAAGGCGCGGAACGGGCCGAGCCAGTGGACCGTGTCGGTCTCGAAGTCGAACTCGCCGGTGCCGTCGCGGAACAGCTCGATCAGCGGGTCGTAGACCACGGACAGCACCACCGAGGCGAGCAGGTCGGGGACGATCGCGCCGTTGCGCACCAGGAGCTCGCCCACCATCGGGCGTTCGCCAGAGGCGTCGATGGCCCGGCCCCAATCGTCCGCGGTGAGCCGGCCCGGCCGCACGAGCGCGGTGGCGAGCGCCTCGTCCGTCCGCTCGTTGCGTGCGAAGTACAGCTGGCCGCGGTGCAGGTAGACGGTGCAGCCCGCCGGGCCGCCGAAGCGGGCCGCGCCGGTCCGGCCGTCCGCAGAGAGCACCTTGAGGATGCCTGCGGGGGAGAAGTCCTCAAGTGTTCCGTTGAGCGTCATTCGGATACGAGTCCCTCGAAAAATGGTGTGGTACCGATAGGGAACCGTCGGCCAGCTCGGCAGCGAGTTGAGGCTTTCGGCCTACCGAAACCGGTGGCGTTCCGTGCCTTTCGGCCCCCCTACGTTGTCACAGGCCAGCGGTAGGGTGCTCGGCGATGACCGCTGACCATCCCGCTGCCCGTGCCGCAGCCCTGAGGGCCGAGATCGCCGAGCACAACCGGCGCTACCACACCGAGGACGCGCCGACGATCTCCGATGCCGACTACGACGAGCTCGTGCGCGAGCTGCGGGCGCTGGAGGAGCTGCACCCGGAGCTCGCCGTCGGGGATTCGCCCGCGGGCCAGGTGGGAGCGCCGCCGTCGGCCACCTTCGCCCCGGTCGTCCACCGCCTGCCGATGATGTCGCTCGACAACGCCTTCTCGGCCGACGAGCTGGTCGCCTGGGGTGAGCGCCTCGCACGGCGTCTCGCCCGCACCGCGAAGGCGGCGGAGGCGGCAGAGGCGGCGGCGGGCACCGCCGCGCCGGCGTCGATGCTCGAGGGGTCCGAGGCGCCGCCCTCCGATGGCGAGGTGCCCGACCCGCTCCCGGACCCGGCCCCGGACGCGGTCGCCGTCGACCCGGCCGACGTCGTCCCCGAGGTGCCCGAGGAGGTCGGGTACTGCTGCGAGCTCAAGATCGACGGCGTGGCCATCTCGCTGCGCTACGAGGACGGTGTCCTGGTGCAGGCGGCCACCCGCGGGGACGGCCGGACGGGGGAGGACGTCACCGCCAACGTCCGGACCATCGCCGACATCCCCGGACGCCTGGCCGACACGCCGGCGGGAGCGCCTCCGGTCCTGGAGGTGCGCGGCGAGGTCTACATGTCGCTGGAGGCGTTCGCCGACCTGGTGGCCTTCCAGGAGGAGGAGAACCGGGTCAAGGCGGAGGCCGGCCGCAAGCCCGGGCAGGTGGCCTCCAACCCGCGCAACGCCGCCGCCGGATCCCTGCGCCAGAAGAACCCCGAGGTCACCGCCCGCCGCAAGCTGTCCATGTGGTGCTACCAGCTGGGCGAGGTGGTCGGCGGCCCGGACTTCCGCACCCACAAGGAGACCTTGGACCAGCTCGCGGCCTGGGGGTTCGCCATCAACCCGGAGCACCGGGTGCTGGACACGGCCGAGGAGGTGGCCGCCTTCTGCGACCACTGGCAGCACCACCGCCACGACCTCCCGTACGAGATCGATGGCGCCGTGGTGAAGGTCGACGACCTGGCCCGCCGCGAGGTGCTCGGGTTCACGTCCCGGGCGCCGCGCTGGGCCATCGCCTACAAGTTCCCGCCCGAGGAGCGCACCACCAAGCTCGAGCGGATCGACGTGTCGGTCGGGCGCACCGGCCGGGTCACGCCCTTCGCCGTGCTGGACCCGGTCTTCGTCGGCGGGGTCACGGTGGCGCGCGCCACGCTCCACAACCAGGACCAGGTGGCGGTCAAGGACGTGCGGGAGGGCGACACGGTCGTCGTCCGCCGAGCCGGCGACGTCATCCCCGAGGTCGTGGGCCCGCACCTGCCCGACCCCGGGGCGCGCACGGCCCACGAGGCTCGCCCGGTCTGGGAGTTCCCACGGTTCTGCCCGTCGTCGCGGCCGGTGGAGCTGGTCCGGCCGGAAGGGGAGAGCGACACCCGCTGCCCCGACCCGGAGTGCCCGTTCAAGGTCGCCGGGATGATCGAGCACTTCGCCGGGCGCGGGTCGATGGACATCGAGGGGTTCGGGGTCCAGCGCATCCAGCTTTTCCTGGATCTGGGCCTGATCCGTGACGTGGCGGACATCTTCGCCATCGACTGGGACCGGTTGGCCCTGCTGCGCGCCGAGATCACGGGCTGGGCGGGCGGAGCGCTCGCGGCGGCCCGCACCCGCACGCAACGGCCCAAGGCCTCGTGGGACGAGGTCGTGCTGCCCGAGGACGTGGCCGGCGCCAGGCCGGCGGAGCTCAGCGACGAGGTGCCCGAGGCGCTGGTCACGGCCTGCACGGAGGATCCGCAGCAGCTCAAGTCCGTGGCGGGCACCCTCGGCGGCCTGGGCGACGACGGCGTCGCCAACCTGCAGGCCGGCATCGGGGCCGCCCGGGACCGCCCTCTGGCCAACCTCCTGGTCGGGCTCAACATCCGCCACCTCGGGCCGTCCGGATCGCTGGCGCTCGCTCGGGCGTTCGGCCACCTCGACACCATCGTCGACGCTCCGGTCGAGGCGATGGCGGCGGTCGACGGCGTCGGAACGGTGATCGCCGAGTCGGTGCACGCCTGGCTGGCGGTCGACGCGCACCGAGATCTGGTCCGCCGCCTCCGGGACGTCGTCAACGTCGTCGGCCCCGAGGCGTCGACGCTCCCTCAGGTGCTGCTCGGCAAGAACATCGTCGTCACCGGCACGCTCGAGGGCTACACGCGCGACAGCGCCGAGGCCGCCATCACCGATCGCGGCGGCCGGTCACCGGGCTCGGTGTCGAAGAAGACGACCGCTCTCGTCATCGGGGAGTCCCCGGGGGCGTCCAAGGTGACCAAGGCCGAGGACCTCGGCGTCCCGGTGCTCGATCTGGCCGCCTTCGAGCACCTGCTCGAGACGGGCGAGCTCCCCGCCTGACCCGAACCGGGGGAGATCACGGGGCCGGGGCCCGCCGAGCAGGCGAGCTGGGCGAGCCTCCACGCTGGGCGGGCAGCGGCGGGCCGGGGGTCAGATCGCCTTGATCGACCAGGACACGGTCCCCGTGCCCTTCGAGGGCTGACCGTCCTTGAAGTACCGCAGCGTGATGTCGATGGGGCCGGGCTCGAAGGACTCGATGACCTTGCCGGGTCCGGGCTTGAAGTACACCTGGTTCGGGTTGCTGCCCCGGAGGCCGTTCTGGGCCAGGTCCTTCGGGTCGACGAGCGCTGCGTCCCGGGCGCCCACCATCTGCTCCTCGGGGATCTCGATCCCGTTGATGGTGAGGCGGCCGTCGTAGCCCACGGCGAGGTCGGCGCCGACCTCGGTCTGGCGGAGCGCCTGCGCGCCGTCGTTGGGGGTGAGGCTGATGACCACGTTGCGGTCGAGGTCGGCGTTCTGCCCGGAGTTGGACGAGGCGACCATCCACACCGCGACGGCGAGGGCGCCGATCAGCGACACCCCGATGACCGTCCGGCGCAGCCAGTCCGGCCAGCCGCCGATGGGAGCGGGAGCGGGTGCGGCCAGGGCCGGCTGGTGGGTCTCTTCGGCGATCTCGGTGTCAGCCATCGGGTTCATCTTGCCGGGTCTCCGTGGGCTTCCACCCATCAGCACGTGACGTTCGGCCCCCTCCCCGATCCGCGCCGGGTCGGGAGATACCCTCGCTTGGTGGCCAATCCCCGGATGACGGCAGAGATCGGCCGGGTGCTCGGGGGGCGCTACCGGCTCGTCGCACCCATCGGCATGGGCGCGTCGGCGCAGGTGTACCTGGCTGATGACGTGAAGCTGCGGCGCCGCGTGGCGGTGAAGATGCTCCACGACGCCCTCGCCGGCGACGCCGAGTTCCTGCGCCGGTTCCGGGCCGAGGCCCGGGCGGCCGCTGCGCTCAGCCACCCGAACGTGATGGCCGTGTACGACTGGAGCGACGGCTCGGAGCACGGCGACGCCGCCTTCATCGTGACCGAGTACCTGTCGGGAGGCAGCCTCCGCGCCCTGCTCGATGCGGGAGCCCAGCTCACCCCCTCCCAGGCGCTCGGCGTGGGCCTGGAGGCGGCGCGCGCCCTGGACTACGCCCACCGGCGGGGGTTCGTCCACCGCGACATCAAACCGGCCAACCTCCTCTTCGGCGAGGAGCAGCGGCTGCGGATCGCGGACTTCGGCCTGGCACGGGCCCTCGCAGAGGCGGCGTGGACGGAGCCGCAGGGCGCCGTGCTCGGCACGGCTCGCTACGCCTCGCCCGAGCAGGCCAAGGGCGAGGTCCTGTCCGGCAAGGCGGACGTGTACTCGCTCGCCCTGGTGCTGGTGGAGGCCGTGACCGGCGAGGTGCCGTTCGTCGCCGACACCACGCTCGGCACCCTGATGGCCCGGGTCGACCGCCCCATGGTGGTGGCCGACGAGCTGGGGCCGCTCCAGTCCATCATCACCGAGGCCGGTGCGTCGGACCCGGAGCAGCGCATCGACGCCCGCACCCTGGCCAAGGGCCTCCTGCGGGCGGCGAGAAGCCTCAGCCGGCCTGCGCCGCTCCCGTTGGTCGGTGCCCTGGCATCGGGCACGCTGTCGGGCGCGGACCTCGACCCCACCGTCCATGCGGCCAGCCCCCTTGCTGCATCCGAGGCGGAGGTGGGCAACGACCTGACCGCCGACGACCTCGAGCTGGATCCGCCCTCGTGGGTCAACCAGGCGGAGGCGGGCGCCGCCGCCGCCGCAGCCACCGGTGGGTTCCTGTCGGGGCTCGAGGTCGCCGGCTCCGATGATCCCGACCTTCCCGACGATGCCGACGCTGCGGACCTCGGCGCGGTCCCGGGGGAGGCCGACGGAGCCGTCGCCGACGCTGGCGGTCCCGGGCCCGGTCCCGGTGACGAACCGATCCCGCCGGACGATGGGGACGACGACGAGGCTGACGACGAGGCCATCACCGCCGTGCCGATGGGCGATCACGAGCTCGATCACGATCCCGGCCCGGAACCCGGCGCCGCCGATCTCGACACCGACCAGGTCGCCGCCGTCCCGCCGGTCGTCCCCCTCGCGACCACCACGATCGACGACGACGACGATGACGCCGACGACGGACCCCGGCGTCGGCGCCGGTGGCCGTGGGTCGCGCTGATCGTGATCCTGCTGCTCGGCATCGGGGGCGGAGCCGCCGCGGTCGTGGCCAACCAGGAGGACACCCCGACTGCGCCGCCCATCGTGTTGCCGGTGCCGAACCTGGTCGGCCGCAGCGAGACGCAGGCCCGCGCCATCGCCCAGGCCGGCGGGTGGAAGACCAAGACCGTCGAGAAGCGCCAGAACGACTCGGAGAAGGGCGACGTGCTCGACACCGACCCCGCGGCGGGGACCCGCCTGCCCGACGGCCGCACCATCACCCTCACCGTCTCGATCGGCCAGGAGATGGTGGCGGTCCCGCAGGATCTGGCCGAGAAGCCGCTGGAGGACGCCACCGCACAGCTGGAGGCCGTCGGTCTCGTCGCCCGTGAGGGGGAGGCGCGCTACAGCGAGGACCTCGACAAGGGGGTGGTCATCGCCACCGCCGAAGGCACCCCGGCCGAGCTGGAGCGGGGCAGCACCGTCACCCTGGTCGTGTCCAAGGGTCCCGAGCCCCGGACCATCCCGGGTGGTCTGGTGGGCGGTTCCGCCGATGCCGCATCCGAGGCGTTGGAGGCGCTGGGGCTCCAGCCGGTGATCGTGCGCTCCTACAGCGACACCGCCAAGGAGGGCACGGTCATCTCCGTGCTCCCGGCAGCCGGCGAGCAGGTGCCGCGTGGCGCCTCGGTCAACGTGGAGGTCTCTCGCGGGCCGCAGCTGATCGCCGTGCCGTCGGTGGTGGGCGCGAGCGACTCGCGCGATGCCGCCGCCATCTTGCGGGCGGCCGGTCTCAAGCCCGGCAACGTGAGCGGGCCGGCGGACGGTTCCCCGAAGGGCACCTCGCCCCGTGCCGGGACCATGGTGGCGCCCGGCACCACCGTGAACATCGTCCTCGGCTGACGGTCGCCCGGCGACGCTGGGCCATCGGGTCCGCACCCGACGAGAACAGCGCCTCGACCTGCCGACGTCGGACCCTCGTCCGCCGAGACGTGACCAGGGTCATCTCGGTCGCGTGCTGACTTGACCCGCGGGTCAAGTACCGTGGTCAGCCGTGTCCGACGAGCCCCGACCGCCTGAGGCGGATGCCGCAGGCGGAGCGCCCGCGGTCCCCGACAACCGCTGGCGCATCCTCGTCGCCGTGCTCTACGGCCTCTTCGCGGTGAACGTCACCATCACGATCCTGGCGGTGTCGATCCACCGGATCGCCGGTGAGTTCGACACGGCCGAGGCCACCATGACCTGGGTGGTCACCGGGCCCATGCTCGCCTTCGGCGTCGTCGGCCCCTTGGTGGGCAAGCTCGGTGACCGCGTCGGGATGCGGCGCATCTACCTGTGGGGCCTGGGCGGCGCCGCCGTCATGGCGGTCGCGTCTGCGCTCGCCTGGTCGGCGGGCGCGCTCATCGCGTTCCGGACCCTGGGCGCCGTCGAGGGAGCGGCCACCGGGCCCGCCTCGTTCGCCGTCATCTCCCGCATCTTCCCGCAGCACGAGCGCGTCCGGGCGCTCGGCTTCTGGTCGATGGTCGCCGCCGGCGCCCCGGTGGTGGGCGTGGTCATCGGCGGCCCGCTCGTCGAGGCGTTCGGGTGGCGGGCCCTGTTCTGGGGGCAGGTGCCGCTGATCGTGGTGGCCTTCGTCCTCGCCTTCCGGCTCTTCCCGGAGACGCCCAAGCACCTGACCGGCCGGTTCGACATCGCCGGCGCCGTGCTGATCGCCCTCGGCGTCACGCCGCTGCTGTTCGCCATCAACGAGGGGCCCCGCATCGGGTGGACCTCACCGACGGTCATCGGGGCCTTCATCCTCGGCCCGATCGCGCTCTACGGGTTCGTCCGGGCCGAACGGGTGGCCGAGCAGCCGCTGCTGCCCCTCCGCTACCTCAAGGTCCCAGGGTTCACCTACGCCATCACCACCATGGCCGTGCTGAACGCGGCGTACATGGGGTCGTTCATCCTCACGCCCCTCCTGCTGCAGAACGTCATGGGCTTCTCCGAGACCAAGACCGGGCTGGTCAGCATCGCCCGGCCGCTGGCGTTCGCCATCGCCGGCCCCCTTGCGGCCCGGGTGGTGCTGCGCGTCGGTGCCCGCCGGGCGGCGTCGGGCGGTTCGCTCGCGGTGGTGTGCGCCCTCATGGCCATGGCCACCCTCGGGTCCGGTTCCACGGTCCTGGTGGTGATGGGCTCGCTCGCCCTCGCCGGTGTCGGCATGGGGATGGCGATGCCGCCGCTGTCGGCCAGCGTCACCGTGTCGGTCGACGAGTCGGACTACGGCATCGCCGGTGCCGCCCAGCAGATGATGATCCAGGTGGGCGTGGTGTTCGGGATCACGGTGATGCAGTCGGTGCAGCAGACGCGTCTCGACGCGGTCGGCATGGAGGCGAGCTACCACTGGGGCTACGCCGCCGGCGTCGTGCTGGCGGTGGTCGCGGTGTTCACCGCGATGCGGATCGCCTCGACGCACCGGTCCGAGGCGCCGATCCAAGCCGAGACCGAGCCCCTTCCGGCGCTCTGAGCCCGACCGCCGCTGGCCCCGACCGGTCGGTCAGTCGGTGATCTCGCGGAGCTTGCTGCCCATCTCGAGGGCGACCTCGTCGGGGGCGCCCGAACCGAGGGCGAGGACCTTGGTCATGTCGCCGGAGATCTTGACCTTGCCGCTCATGACGGCCTGCATGACCACCTGCGGGTTGCCTTCGACGAGGAACGCCTTGGCGGTGTCGTACTCGAGGCTGATGCTCGCGTCCGGCGAGTCGAACGCACCGAGGTCGAGGTCGGCGGAGCCCTGCGTGGTGTCGATCTTGGCGGAGATGGGGCCGTCGCTGACGTCAGCCGGAACCTCGGTGATGGTGAGGTTGATCCGGGCCTGAGCCGGGGGCGGCGTGCCCTTGCCCTTGTACTCCTCCTGGAGCGCTCGAGCCTGGGTCACCCAGTCTTCACTCAGGAACTTCGCCACGGTGGGTCTCCTCGCGGGTCGTGCTGCGGAAATGCGGAGCGGACCCTACCGGGTGGCCGGCACAGGTGTGGCCGATCGTCGCGCGGATCGGTGCGACGGTGGCGGGCACCGCCCGGAGCGCCGGTCAGGAGCGCCTGGCGGCGAGCACGCGGCGGGCGATCGACTCGTCGGAGGCCAGGGCGCAGACCACGAAGCGGCCGACGAAGGCGGCGAGCTCGTCGGGGTCGAGGTCCAGGCGCCCGGTCCGGTGGAAGTGGCCGTAGTAGCCCACCGTGCCCACCACTCCGTAGGCGGCCACCTCGGGGTCCTCGTCGCGGATGGTCCCATCGGCGACGCCGGCGCGGATGATGGCGGCCACGTCGGCGGTGTGGATCGCCGTGCCCTTGCGGAGCTCGTCGGCGAACTGCTTCTCGAGGTTCTCGACCTCCAGCAGCGAGAAGAAGTTGGCGTACTGGGCCATGTAGCGGACCGAGGCCTCGGCGCCCTGGCGGATGCGCCCCAGCGGCTCGGCGTCGAGGTCGATGGCCTCGGCCTGGGCTCTGCGGAGGTTGAGCCGGTTCAGCTCGACCAGTTCCCGGAACAGTGCTTCTTTGTTCTCGAAGTACCAGTAGAAGAGGCCCTTGGCGACGCCGGCGGCCTGGACGATGTCGAGCACCCGCGTGTCGGCGTAGCCGCGTTCGGCGAAGAGCGTGGCTGCTTGGTCGAGCAGCTGCTGCTTGCGTTCCTGGCCCTGGCTGGTGAGCCGGCGGTCATCCGTCATGGTGGCAAGCAGTGGAGCACTGTGTTGACCGCCGGGTCAAGAAGCGATGGGGCGGGGCTGCCGGTGCGGCGGGTGCGCGGGTGTGGTTGCCTGTCGATGGCCGCTGCGCCTGTCCGAGCTGCGGCGAACCCGTCGAGGAGCACCGATGTCCACCGATCTTCCTGCGAACCTGATCCCCGGGGCCGAGCCGACGTTCTTCGAGGGCGGACCGATCGGGGCCCTGGTGCTGCACGGCTTCACGGGGAACCCCGGGTCGATGCGGGTGCTGGCCGAGCGCCTGTCGGCCGCCGGGTTCACGGTCGACCTGCCCCTGCTCCCCGGCCACGGGACCGTCGTCGAGGACATGATCCCCACGGGATGGGGCGACTGGCTCACGACGGCCGAGGCCCGCTACGCCGCCCTCGCCGAGCGCTGCGAGCAGGTCGTGGTGGTCGGCTTGTCGATGGGCGGTGCGCTCACCGCCTGGCTCGGGTCCGAGCACGCCGAGATCGCCGGCCTGGTCTGCATCAACGCCGTCGTGTCCGTCCCGCCGGGCATGCGAGAGGCCGTGCAGGAGGTGCTGGCCACCGGCGCCGACCGCTTCGCCGGCATCGGTTCGGACATCGCCGAGCCCGGCGTGAGCGAGAGCGCCTACGCCGACACCCCCCTCGCCCCGCTGCTCACCCTGTTCGACGCCGCCGACAACCTCGGTGACCGCATGACCCGCATCACCTCCCCGCTGCTGATCATCACGAGCCGCCAGGACCACGTGGTCCCACCGGAGAACTCGGATCTGCTCGCCGCGTCGGTGTCCGGGCCGGTGGAGCGCATCTGGTGCGAGCGCAGCTACCACGTGGTCACCCAGGACTTCGACCGCGAGATCGTCTTCGATGCCACCGTCGACTTCGCCCGGAAGGTCACCGCCGCCGGCTGAGACCGCCGACGAGGCCGGCCGTCGCGTCCGGATCGCAGTGGGGGAGGGACGGCGCCGAGCCGTAGGATCGGCCTCCATGCCTGCGCACATCTCCCGCGACGACGTGGCCCACGTGGCCAAGCTGGCCCGGCTGTCGGTCGACGACGCCGAGCTGGACACGTTCACCGCCCAGCTCGGGGCCATCCTCGAGCACGCCGAGGACGTCGAGGCCCTGGACCTGGCGGACGTGCCCCCCACCTCGCACCCGTTCGACCTGGTCAACGTGCTGCGCCCCGATGAGCCGGGAGCGACCCTGACCTCCGATGCCGCCCTCGCCGGCGCCCCCCAGGCCGAAGACGGTCGCTTCCGCGTCCCCACCATCTTGGGCGAGGCACCGTGAGCGCCTCGGGGGAGACCGCCGTCGCCATCGCGGCCGTCGTCCGCTCCGGTCGGCGGTCGGCGGTCGACGTCATCGATGAGCACCTGGCGCGCATCGAGGCCCACGAGGGCTCGGTCCACGCCTTCAACCTGGTCACCGCAGCCGAGGCCCGGGCCCAGGCCGCAGAGGTCGATCGCCGCATCGCCGCCGGCGACGACGTCGGGCCGCTGGCCGGCGTCCCGGTCGCGGTCAAGGACAACCTCTGCACGAACGGGGTGGCCACCACCTGCTCTTCGAAGATCCTCGAGGGCTGGATCCCGCCCTACGACGCCACCGTCGTGCAGCGCCTCGCTGCCGCCGGGGCGATCACCGTCGGCAAGACCAACCTCGACGAGTTCGCGATGGGGTCGTCCACCGAGAACTCGGCGTTCGGCCCCACCCGGAACCCGATCGATCTCAGCCGGGTCCCCGGCGGGTCCTCGGGCGGGTCGGCCGCGGCGGTCGCCGCCGACTTCGCGCCCATCTCGCTGGGGTCCGACACCGGTGGATCGATCCGCCAGCCCGCCGCCTTCTGCGGCGTGGTCGGCGTCAAGCCCACCTACGGGCTCGTGAGCCGGTACGGCCTCATCGCCTTCGCCTCGTCGCTCGACCAGGTCGGCCCGTTCGCCGACACCGTCGAGGATGCGGCGCTGCTGCTGGAGGTGATCGCCGGCCACGACCCGGCGGACGCCACCTCCATCCCGCAGCCGTCGCCCTCCCTCGTCGAGCACCTCGACGACGGCGTGAACGGCCTCCGGGTCGGGCTGGTCACCGAGCTGATCGGCGACGGCATCCATCCCGATGTCGCCGCCCGGGTCCGTGAGGCCGCCGAGGCCCTCGCTGCGGCGGGCGCCACGGTCGAGGAGGTGTCGGTTCCGGCCGTCGCCTACGGCCTGTCGGCGTACTACCTGATCGCTCCTGCGGAGGCATCGTCGAACCTCGCGCGCTTCGACGGGGTCCGCTACGGCCTCCGGGTCGACGCCCCCACCACCAACGAGATGATGGTCGCCACCCGCACCGCGGGCTTCGGCCCCGAGGTGAAGCGCCGCATCATGCTCGGCACCTACGCCCTGTCGGCGGGGTACTACGACGCCTTCTACGGGCAGGCGCAGAAGGTGCGGACGCTCATCGCCCGGGACTTCGCGGCGGCCTACGACCGCTTCGACGTGCTGCTCTCGCCCACCACCCCCACGACGGCGTTCGGGCTCGGTGCCATCGCCGATCCGCTCACGATGTACCTCAACGACATCTGCACGATCCCCACCAACCTCGCGGGCGACTGCGCCGTCTCCGTGCCGTTCGGCACCGATCGCGACGACCTGCCGGTCGGGGTCCAGATCTTGGCCCCGTCGCTCGGCGAGGTGACCATGTTCCGCGCGGCCAGGGTCGTCGAGGCGGCAGCCCCCGCCCGATCGTCTGCCGCCACCGACGGGAGGTTCCACGCATGAGCGCACCCACGATGCCCACCGATTCGCTCGGCAACGTGATCACCGTGGCCGAGTCCGACGACGTGCTCGTCGTCGAAGCCTCCGACGGCTCCCGCTGGGAGCTGGTGTGCGGCCTCGAGGTCCATGCCGAGCTGGCCACCGCCACCAAGATGTTCAGCGGTGCGCCCAACCACTTCGGTGACGAGCCCAACACCAACATCGACCCGGTGACGCTGGGGCTGCCGGGCACGCTCCCGGTCGTGAACCAGCAGGCCGTCGAGCTGGCGGCCCGCTTCGGCTGTGCGGTGGAGGCGTCGGTGCAGCGCTCGGTGTTCAGCCGGAAGAACTACTTCTACCCGGACATGCCCAAGAACTTCCAGATCTCGCAGTACGACCAGCCGATCGTCGTGGACGGCAGGCTGGAGCTGCCGTCGGGGCACGTCGTCGGCATCGAGCGGGCCCACCTCGAGGAGGACACGGGCAAGTCGACCCACGTGGGCGGGGCCGGCCGGATCAAGGGCGCCGACCACTCCCTCGTCGACTACAACCGCGCCGGCGTCCCGCTCCTGGAGATCGTGTCGCGGCCCCACGTGCGCTCGGCCGAGCAGGCCCGCCAGTACGTGGCCGAGCTGCGCTCGATCCTCGTCGCCTGCGAGATCTCCGACGGCAAGATGGAGGAGGGGTCGATGCGCGTCGACGCCAACATCTCCGTGCGCCGAGAGGGCAGCGACGAGCTCCGCACCCGCTGCGAGATCAAGAACGTGAACTCGCTGCGCTCCCTGGTCCGGGCCATCGAGCACGAGGCCCGCCGCCAGGCCGAGCTCCACGCCTCCGGCGGCACGGTGACCCAGGAGACCCGCCACTGGGACGAGTCCGACGGCCGCACCCACACGATGCGCTCCAAGGAGGAGGCCGACGACTACCGCTACTTCCCCGAGCCGGACCTGGTGCCGATCGACCTCGGCGCCGAGCGCGTGGCCCAGATCGCCGCAGCGCTCCCGCTGCTCCCCGCACAGCGCCGCCGCCGCCTGGCCGAGGTGACCGGGGAGCCCGTCACCGCCGAGGCCGTCGTCGTCACCGTCGAGCGGGGCCAGGACGACCAGGCCGTCGCCGCCATCGAGCTGGGCGCCGACGCCGGCCGCGTGCTCGTGCACGTCGTGCAGAACCTGGCGGTCGACGGCGGCGCCGAGCTGGAGCCCGCCCGGCTGGCTGAGCTGGTGGAGCTGGAGACCTCGGGTGACCTCACGGCCACCCAGGCCAAGCAGGTGCTCGCCGAGCTGGTCGCCGACCCGTCGGCCACCGCCGCCGGCGTCGCCAAGGCCAAGGGCTTCGAGGCCATGGACACCGGGGCGCTGGAGGCCATCGTCGACGGCGTCATCGCCGCCAACCCGGCCGAGTGGGAGCAGTTCCGCGCCGGTGACGACAAGGCCCGCAAGAAGCTGAGCGGGTTCTTCACCGGCCAGATCATGAAGGCCTCCAAGGGCCAGGCCGACGGCCGCGCCGTGGCGCAGCTGCTCGCCGCCCGATCAGCGGGCTGAGCCCCACCGCTCGTCGGGCGTCGTGGCCGAGCGAGCGATCACTTCCGAGACCGGGTGGTTTCGGAACCGGCCGGTATTGGAATAGGGTGTGCGTCAGCGGTGCTGACCGGCATGCCGGTGGTCCTCCCACCACCCCACCGGCAGCCGGTCGGCACCCGTTCGGAAAGAAGCCCCACCCTTGGACGAGACGCCCGCCTCCAACCGCCGCTGGATCGCCCTCGGGGTGCTCTGCATGAGCCTCCTCGTCGTCGGCCTCGACAACACCATCTTGAACGTGGCGCTGCCACGGTTGTCCGCTGACCTCGACGCCACCACGAGCCAGCTCCAGTGGATCATCGACGGCTACACCCTGGTGTTCGCCGGGCTGCTCCTCACCACGGGCAGCCTCGGCGACCGGTACGGACGGCGTTCGGCGCTCTCCGCGGGGCTGCTGGTCTTCGTGGCCGGATCCATCGCCAGCGCGTTCGCCACCACCCCCGAGCTGTTGATCGCCACCCGCTCGATCATGGGCGTCGGCGCCGCGCTGATCATGCCCGCCACCTTGTCGCTGCTCACCAACATCTTCACCGACCCCACCGAGCGGGCGAAGGCCATCGGCATCTGGGCCGGCGTGTCCGGCATCGGTGTCGCCATCGGCCCGATGCTGGGCGGCTGGCTGCTCGAGCACTTCTCCTGGGGGTCGGTCTTCCTCGTCAACGTCCCGGTGGTGGCCATCGCCCTCCCGGCTGGCTACTTCCTCTTGCCCGACTCGAAGGCGGCGAACAGCCCGAAGCTCGACGTGCTCGGCGCCCTGCTGTCCATCGTCGCCCTCGTCTCCCTGGTGTGGGCCATCATCGAGGCGCCCGCCAAGGGCTGGACATCACCGTCGGTGCTGGGCGCGTTCGCGCTCGGCGCGGCGACCATGGCGGTCTTCATCTGGTGGCAGACCACCACGGATCACCCGATGCTCGACATCAAGTTCTTCAGGAACCCGCGCTTCAGCGCCGCCAACCTGGCGGTCACGCTCACCTTCTTCGCCATGTTCGGGTCCATGTTCGTCATCACCCAGTTCATGCAGTTCGTGCTCGGGTACACGCCGCTGGAGGCGGGGATCCGGTCCGTGCCGCTGGCGCTGATGTTGATGGTGGTCGCCCCGCAGTCCACGCGGCTGGTCCGGCGGGTGGGCACCAAGCTGGTGGTCGCCGGCGGCCTCGCCACGGTCGCCATCGGGCTGGGCGTCGCGTCCACCGCCACCCCCGAGCTGGGCTACGTCGGCCGCATCCTGCCCTCGCAGATCCTCCTCGGGTTGGGCATCGCCCTCGCCATGGCCCCGGCCACCGAGTCGATCATGGGCTCGCTGCCGCGGTCGAAGGCGGGCGTGGGTTCGGCCATGAACGACACGACCAGGCAGATGGGCGGTGCCCTCGGCGTGGCCATCATCGGCTCGATCCTCGCCACGTCCTACCGGCCGGGGATCGTGCGCGGGCTGGCGCCGTTCCACCTG
>JAOBWH010000097.1 GCA_025463265.1 Ilumatobacteraceae bacterium | reverse complement strand
TCGGTGACGTCGGTCATGATCGAGAAGGCGAGGAACTTGGCCGCCTCGTCCAGCGCCTTCCACGCCTCGGCGACCTCGGGCTCGACCGCAGCCAGGCGCCGGACCTCGACCTTGGCCGTCGCGTGGTCGTTCGCCCGCATCGCCTCCGCCATGGCGGCGGACCCGTTGGCCACCGCCGTGGGCGACGCCAGCACGGCGTCCAGTCGGGCCCGCGCCCCCGCCATCCGCTGCTCCGCCGCCACCCGCATCTCGCTCTTCACGTACGCCACGGCGACGACGCTACGCCCCGCTCGCTAGACAGTGCGGAGCGGTCCCCGTCCCGGGGCCGGCCAGGGGGAGCCGTGAGCGACATCGACGTGTCCGCCATCGACCTCGTGTCGCCCGACCTCTACCGGGACGGCGTGCCCCACGAGCGCTTCACCGAGCTGCGGGCCGAGGGCGCCGTGCACCGCCACCGTCCGGTGGAGGTGCTGCCGGGCCAGGGCGAGGTGACGTTCTGGTCCGTCGTCCGCCACGCCGAGGTGCAGGCGGCGAACCGCGACTGGGAGACGTTCACCGCCACCGAGAGCGTCACCGTCGCCCCGAGCCCGGCCGAGCGCCAGGGCCACATGCTCGTGTCCATGGACCCGCCGGACCACACCCGGCTCCGGCGCCTCATCACCGCCGGCTTCACGCCCCGCATGATCCAGCGCCTCGAGGAGCACGTCACCGCCCGCACCGAGCGGATCCTCGACGACGTCCCCGCCGACGGCCGGTGCGACTTCGTGCGCGACATCGCCTACCTCCTGCCGATGCACGTCATCGCCGACATCGTGGGGATCCCCGAGGAGGACCGGCCGTGGATCTTCGAGCGGACCGACATCACCCTCCGCGCCCTCGACCCCGCCTCGCCGCTGACGCTGGACGACCAGCGCAACGCCCAGATCGACCTGTTCACCTACGCCCAGCAGCTGACCGAGCGGAAGCGGGCGGAGCCCGCCGACGACGTCTGGACGCTCATCGCCCAGGCGGAGATCCCGACCGAGGACGGCTCGCTGACCCGGCTCGAGGGGCTCGAGCTGGAGATGTTCTTCATCATCCTGACCATCGCCGGCAGCGAGACGACCCGCAACGCCCTCTCGCAGGGCCTCATGGCGCTGCTCGAGCGGCCCGAGGCCGTGGCTCGCCTGCGGGCCGAACCGGGGCTGTGGCACACCGCCACCGAGGAGGTCATCCGCTGGGCCAGCCCGGTGCTGTTCTTCGGGCGCACCGCCACCCGTGACGTCGAGCTCGGCGGCCGGCACATCGCCGCCGGTGACCGGGTCGTGCTCTGGTACCCGTCGGCCAACCGGGACGAGCGGGCGTTCGAGGACCCCTTCCGCTTCGACATCGGGCGCGAGCCGAACCCGCACGTGTCGTTCGGGGGCGGCGGCCCCCACTACTGCCTGGGCGCCAACCTGGCGAAGCTCGAGGTGCAGGTCCTGCTCTCGACCCTGCTGCGGCGCTTCGACGTCGAGGCCACCGCACCGGCGGCGTGGGCCGGGGGCGGGCCGGTGCACAACGTTGGCGTCAGCATCGATCACCTGCCGGTGGCGCTCCGGGCCCGCTGATCGACGGGGGCTATCGGAGGCAGAGGGACAAACGATCGCCCAGAGCGATCGGTTCGGGGTAGATCCATCTAGGATTCCTATCAACACCCCCGAGCAACCCCGAGGTGCGCCACATGTCCCAGATCAACACCGAGGTCCTGCCCTTCAACGGCACCGCCTTCCACAACGGCTCCTTCGTCGACGTGAGCGACGCCAACCTCCGCGGCAAGTGGTCCGTCGTGTTCTTCTACCCGGCCGACTTCACCTTCGTCTGCCCGACCGAGCTGGGCGACATGGCCGACAACTACGAGGAGTTCCAGCGCCTGGGCGTGGAGATCTACTCGGTCTCCACCGACACCCACTTCACCCACAAGGCGTGGCACGACACGTCCGAGACGATCGGCAAGATCCAGTACCCGATGATCGGCGACCCGACCGGCGCCATCACCCGCAACTTCGGCGTGATGCGCGAGGCCCAGGGCCTCGCCGACCGCGGCACGTTCCTCGTCGATCCCGAGGGTGTGATCCAGTTCGTCGAGATCACCGCCGAGGGCATCGGCCGGAACGCCGCCGAGCTCCTCCGCAAGGTCAAGGCCGCCCAGTACGTCGCCGCCCACCCGGGCGAGGTGTGCCCGGCCAAGTGGGAGGAGGGTGAGACCACCCTCGCCCCCTCGCTGGACCTCGTCGGCAAGATCTGACCCTCCGGCATCTGGACGGTTGTAGGGCACCTGCCCCCGCAACCGTCCACATCCCGCCGCATCCCCTCCCCCTCCCCCCGTCCTCCCGAAGCAGAAGATCGGAGCGCAGCCATGCTCGATCCCGCACTCGCCGCCCAGCTGAAGACCCACCTCGAGAAGATCACCCGCCCGGTCGTGCTCGCCGCCTCCCTCGACGACAGCGCCAAGTCCGCCGAGCTCGACGAGCTGCTCCGGGAGATCGCGTCCCTGTCGGACCAGATCACCGTGGAGCGACGGGACGACGACCCCCGCCGCCCCTCCTTCGCCATCGAGCGGGCCGGCACCGACGTCTCGGTCCGCTTCGCCGGCATCCCCCTCGGCCACGAGTTCACCTCGCTCGTGCTGGCCCTGCTGCAGGTCGGCGGCCACCCGTCCACCGCGCCCGCCGAGCTGCAGGAGCAGGTGCGCGACCTCGAGGGCGAGTACGCCTTCGAGACGTACTTCTCCCTGTCGTGCCAGAACTGCCCCGACGTGGTCCAGGCCCTCAACCTCATGAGCGTCCTGAACCCGAACATCACCCATGTGGCCGTCGACGGCGCCCTCTTCCAGGACGAGGTCGACGCCCGCCAGGTGATGGCCGTGCCGACCGTGTTCCTCAACGGCGAGGTGTTCGACCAGGGCCGCATGAGCCTCGAGCAGATCGTGAACAAGCTCGACACCGGCGCCGCCTCCCGGGCCGCGGCCCGCATCGACGCCGAGGACCCGTACGACGTGCTGGTCGTCGGCGGCGGTCCCGCCGGCGCGGCGGCGGCGATCTACACCGCCCGCAAGGGGATCCGCACGGGTGTCGTCGCCGAGCGATTCGGCGGTCAGGTGCTGGACACGATGGCCATCGAGAACTTCGTCTCCGTGGGCTACACGGAGGGGCCGAAGCTCGCCGCCGCCCTGGAGCAGCACGTCAAGGAGTACGACGTCGACGTGATGGATCTCCAGCGGGCCGCCCGGCTGGTCCCCGCCGAGGAGGCCGGTGGGTACGTGACGGTGGAGCTCGACAGCGGCGCCTCGCTGCAGGCCCGCACCGTCGTGCTCTCCACCGGCGCGCGCTGGCGGCAGATGAACGTGCCGGGCGAGGACGCCTACCGCAACAAGGGCGTCACGTACTGCCCCCACTGCGACGGGCCGCTCTTCAAGGGCAAGCGCGTCGCCGTCATCGGCGGCGGCAACTCCGGCGTCGAGGCCGCCATCGACCTCGCCGGTGTGGTCGCCCACGTGACGCTCATCGAGTTCGACGAGCGGCTCCGGGCCGACGAGGTGCTGCAGCGCAAGCTCCGCAGCCTGCCCAACGTGGACGTGCTCGTCAGCTCCCTCACGACCGAGGTCGTCGGCGACGGCGAGAAGGTCACCGGCCTCCGGTACCAGGACCGCACCACCGGCGAGGCGCGCGACCTGAGCCTCGACGGCATCTTCGTGCAGATCGGGCTGCTGCCGAACACGGAGTGGCTCGAGGGCGCGGTCGAGCTCTCGCCCCGGCGGGAGATCGTGATCGACGAGCGGGGCCAGACCTCGGTGCCGGGCGTCTTCGCCGCCGGCGACTGCACCACGGTGCCGTACAAGCAGATCGTCATCGCCATGGGCG
>JAOBWH010000095.1 GCA_025463265.1 Ilumatobacteraceae bacterium | reverse complement strand
GCCGGCGGCCGAGGGCCCGGGCGGTGGCCAGCGCCCGGCCGGCAGCGTCCTCGAGCTCGGCCGGTGCGCCGAACACCACGAGGGTGGCGTCGCCCTGGAACTTGTTGACCCAGCCACCGTGCTCGTGGACCTCGTCGATGACCACCCCGAAGAACCGGTTCAACAGGTCGACCACCTCGTGGGGCGGGCGGGTCGCCGCCAGCTCCGTCGAGCCGACGACGTCGACGAACAGCACCGCCACCTCCCGGAGCTCGCCGCCGAGCTCGCTGCCCCGCTCCAGCGCGCCCAGCGCGACGTCGGCGCCCACCTGGCGCTGGTAGAGGTCCTGGAGCTGGTCGCGCTCCTGGACCCCGCGCGCCATGTCGTTGAACCCGGACTGGAGGAGCCCCAGCACGCTGCCGTCGGACACCTCGACCCGGGTGTCCAGGTCGCCCTCGGCGAGGCGGCGGATCGCCCGGCGCAGGCTGGTGACGGGCTCGGCGATGGCGCGTGCGCCCAGCAGCTCGACCCCGGCCCCCACCACGAGGGCGGTCCCGCCGAGCACGAGCATCGTCACCGCCAGCTTGGTCTTGGTGGCGCTGGCCGGGTCGGCGAGGGCGAAGATCCCCACCGTGATCAACCCCACCAGCGGGATGCCGGACCCGAGGGTCCAGCCCACGATCGTCCGGGTGGTGATGCCGGGCAGGCGGGGCCGGCCCACGTTGCTGATGGAGAGTGCGGCCTTGGCGAGGGGCCGGGTGATGCGCTCGGCGAGGAGGTAGGCGAACGCCGAGGTCACCAGGCCGGCCAGGGCGACCGTGAAGCCCACCCGGGCCACCAGCTCGAACTCGATGATCAGGTTGAGGATCGTGAACGTGGCCGCCGCGGTCAGCCACACGGTGGTGTGCACGAAGAAGAGGCGCAGCGGTGCGCGCAGCACGGCCGTCAGCTCGGCGTCGGTGGGCGGGCGCTGCTCCTGGATCCAGCGCCGGCCGGCACGCAGCCAGCCCTCGCCCCAGAGGATCGCGAGCGGCACCACCACCACCAGGAAGACCAGGCCGACGAGCGCGTTGGCCGCCGCCGTGGTCCCGGCGTCGTCGATGTCGCCGCCGGGGAGCACCCACCAGATGCACGAGACGACCACGGCCACCCCGACGAGGTTCGCCACCGCGATGGCGAGGAAGAGGCGGCGCCGCACCCGCCGGACGAGCTTCAGCCCCGACCGTCCGCGCAGCGCGGCGGGCAGACCGGTGCGCTCCGTGACCCCCGCCGGGCGGGCGGATCCGTCCTGCTGCTCGGGGGGCACGATCCGCGAACGCTACCGGGTGGGTCCGGCCCCATCTCGGGGATGACGCTCGTAGGCTCCGTCTGTTCGCCACCCACGAGGAGCTCCCATGACCGACATGCCGTACAACCGCCTCGGACGATCCGGGCTCCAGGTGAGCGCGCTGTCGTTCGGTTCTTGGGTCACGTTCGGCACCCAGGTCGACACCTCGCTCGCCAAGGACTGCCTCACCGTCGCCCGCGACGCCGGCGTGAACTTCTTCGACAACGCGGAGGCCTACGCCGGAGGCCAGTCCGAGCAGATCATGGGCGATGCCATCGCCGAGCTGGGCTGGGCGCGCCACGAGTACGTCATCTCCACCAAGATCTTCTGGGGCATCCACAAGGGCGTGCCCAACATGGAGAACACGCTCAACCGCAAGTACCTGATGCAGGCCATCGACGGCTCGCTCGAGCGTCTCGGGTTGGACTTCGTCGACCTGCTGTTCTGCCACCGGCCCGATGCGAACACGCCGATCGAGGAGACGGTGTGGGCGATGAGCGACATCGTGTCGGCGGGCAAGGCCCTCTACTGGGGGACCTCGGAGTGGTCCGCCGACGAGATCCGCGCCGCCTGGGAGATCGCCGACCGGCGCAACCTGCACAAGCCGGTGATGGAGCAGCCGCAGTACAACCTGTTCGAGACCCGCAAGGTCGAGAAGGAGTACGCCCGCCTCTACGAGGACATCGGGCTCGGCCTCACCACGTGGAGCCCCCTCGCCTCCGGCCTCCTGTCGGGCAAGTACGTCGACGGCATCCCGGAGGGGAGCCGGGCCTCGCTGCCCGGCTACGAGTGGCTCAAGGGGCTGCTCACCGACGAGAAGAAGAACGGCCAGGTGCGCGAGCTCGCCGAGCTGGCCGCCCGCCTCGACGTCACCACCTCGCAGCTCGCCATCGCCTGGTGTGCGAAGAACCCGCACGTGTCCACCGTGATCCTCGGCGCCAGCACCGTCGACCAGGTCCACGAGAACCTCGGTGCCCTCACCGCGCTCGAGCGCCTCGACGACGACGTCCTCGCCGAGATCACCGGCATCATCCACCCGTGGACCCGCGGGTAGGCGTCGCGGCGCCCGCTGGCCGCAGGTGCCTTCGCCTCTCTAGCCTGGCGCCGTGAGCACCGTCGAGGATCCGCAGACCGTCGCACCGGACCCGGCCGTCCCCGCGGCCGGTCCCGATCTCGCAGAAGCGCGCTGCCCCTTCCCCCACGGCGAAGCGGCCGAGACGTGCCCGGTCCCCGGGGTCGGCGCCCCTCGGGCCCGCCGCACCGTGCAGCGCTCCAAGGCGGACCGGTGGGTCTGGAAGGTGCTGCGCATCAAGGAGAAGCCCGAGGGCATCTCGGAGGCCGCGGCGAACAAGGCGTTCCAGACGTCGATGCTCATCTCGGCGACGCGCTGCACGCTGACCTACGTCATCTTCCCGATCATCATCCCGCTGCTCGGGATCTTGAAGGGGGTCGAAGCGCCGCTCGGCATCGCCATCGGCACGTTCGCCATCGTGTGCGACACCTTCACCATCCGCCGCTTCTTCGCCGCCGACCACAAGTACCGCTGGTACTTCTCGGCCATCGCGCTCAGCATCATCGGCCTGCTCTTCGTGCTGCTGGCCGAGGACATCTGGGCGCTCTTCCACTGAAGCCGGTGCTCCCCCGCCCGCTCGCTGCTCGAGTCCACCGCGTCGCCAACGAGGTGATCCAGCGAGGTTGGGCCCGGCTGCGGATCGCCGGGGCCATCGCACCGGGGACCGCGGCGGCCGAGCGGTTCGGCTCGTTCGGCAAGGGCAGCATCATGGGCTTCCCCGCCGCCGTGCTCTACGGCGAGCGCCACATGCACATCGGGACCGGGACCACCATCAACACCTGGGTGACCCTGGCGGCGGGCTACCACCCGGACCAGACCGGCCTGCCGGACCGGGTGCTCGTCATCGGGGACAACTCGGTGATCGGCATGCGGTCGGGGATCGTGGCCCACGAGTCCATCACCATCGGCGACGACGTCTGGTTCGGCCAGGAGATCTACGTCACCGACGCCAACCACGGGTACTCGGATCCGCTGACGCCGCCGGGCAAGCAGCTGGGCGACCACACGCCGGTCGTCATCGGCGACGGCTGCTGGATCGGGCACGGTTCGGTGATCCTCGCCGGCGTGGAGCTGGGCCGGCACGTGGTCGTCGCCGCCGGGTCGGTGGTCCGGTCGAGCTTCCCGGACCACGCGGTGATCGGCGGGGTGCCCGCCCGGATGATCCGGTGCTACGAGCCCGGAGTGGGCTGGGTGCGCCCCGACGGGACGGGCGACGTGGTGCCGGAGACCGAGACGGTGGACCCGGAGGCGCTGGCGCGCGATCTGCTGGAGCTCGAGCGCCAGATGGCCGCGGAGCGCAACGCCGCAGCCGGGTTCGACGCGTAGACCGTCGCTCAGGCCACGGGCCCGGGGCCGTTGGGCTCGACGGGCTCGACGGGCTCGATCCGGATCCACACCAGGTCGGTGACCGAGCGGCCCGCGTCGAGGCCGCGCTGCTCATAGGCGGTGACCGGCCGTGGCGGGCGCGGCGACCGCCACCCCTCACCGTCGGATCCCGGCTGCGGCTGGGGCCGCAACCGGGGCTCGGTCGCCACCATCGTGCGCATGTGGTCGGCGTAGTCGTCCCAGTCCGTGGCCACGTGCAGGGTGCCGCCGGGTGCCAGCGCCGCCGCCGCGGCTGCGGCGAAGCCGCGGTCGATCAGGCGCCGGTCGACGTGGCGCCGCTTGGGCCAGGGGTCCGGGAAGAGGACCCGGAGGTGGTCGACCGATCCGGGGTCAAGCCCGGCGAGCACCTCGCAGGCGTCGGCCATGGCGACGCGGATGTTGTCCGGGCCGTCGGCCTCCAGCTCGGCGAACAGCGTCGAGACGCCCGGGCGGTGCAGCTCGACGGCCAGGACGCTGGCCTCGGGGTGCTCGGCGGCCCAGGCCCGGGTGGCCGCGCCGTCGCCGACACCGATGTCGAGGTGGAGCGGTGCCGATCGGGCGAACCCGGCCGCGAGCTCCACCGCGGTCCACGGGCCGGCGGGGTCGAGCCCCCAGCGCGGCGCCAGGTCCACCAGCAGGGCGCGCTTGGCGTCGGTCATGCGGCCGCGGTGGCGCGTCGTGCGCACCCCTCGGGGTGACGGGAGCGGCGTCGCCGCAGGCGTCTCGGTCACCGTGCCAGCCTCGCGGGTGGGCCTGGCGTCAAGCCACACCACGGGTTCCGGGCTGCGGGGTGGACCGTACGGCCTATGCGGTAGGGTCACCACTGTTCGTGTCGGCGCGGTGGTGTCGACCCCAAATCTTCTGGGGGGAAGGTTGTTGCAGCGTCGAGTGCGGTCTGTCATCGGAGGGTCCCCGTGGGTCTGAGGCGTCCGAAGGTGAAGTCCGTCGGCCTGGTCACGGCGGGCAGCGACGACGCTCCTGTCGACGAGAGCGCAGATCCGGCTGCCCCGGCGGCGCCCCCGACCACGTCCCGTGGGCTCGAGGGGGTCGAGGGGATCGCGGCGGACGAGAGCATCTGGGTGCCCGAGGAGAGCGCGGAGCTGGTTCCGAACGGTCGCAAGCTGGGCGAGATCCTCGTCGAGCAGGGCGTGGTCGATCAGGCGGCGGTCGACGCCGCGGTGGCCAAGCAGGCGGGATCGGGCGAGCGCATCGGCGCCCTCCTCGTGGCGGACGCCGACGTGAGCGAGGCCCACATCACCCGGGCGCTCGCCACCCAGTACGACCTCCCGCTGGCCTCCATGGCCAACGTGAGCTTCGATCCGCAGGCCGTCGCCCTCATCGACGAGGACACCGCCCAGGATCTGTCGGTCCTGGCGCACGCCCGCGTGGGCGGGACCATCCACGTCGTCATCGCAGACCCGGCTCGGGCCAACCTGGTGGCCACGCTCCAGGCGCTGGTCGACCAGCCCATGTCGTTCGCGGTGGGCGCCCAGTCCGAGGTCGATGCGGCCATCGCCCGCGCCTACCAGACCACCACGGCGATGTCCGACGCCGTCCGCGTGTTCGAGGCCCGTGCCTCCGAGCGCGCCCTGCTCACCACCGTCAACAACGAGGTCGATGAGCGGGCCCCGGTCGTGCAGGTGGTGAGCATGATCCTCACCCAGGCCGTGCGAGACCGGGCCAGCGACGTCCACATCGAGCCCATGGGCGAGCGCGTGCGCGTGCGCAACCGCGTCGACGGCGCCCTCCACGAGGTGCTGTCGCTGCCCCAGTCCATGGCCCAGGCCCTGGTCAGCCGCATCAAGATCATGGCGGACATGAACATCGTCGAGCGGCGTCGCCCGCAGGACGGCCAGATCGAGACCGTCGTCGACGGCAACGAGCTCGACATCCGCGTCAGCACCACCTCGACCCAACACGGCGAGAAGACGGTGCTGCGGATCCTCGACAAGGCGCGGGCGCTCTACGACCTGGACACGCTCGGCATGCCGCCGGACACCGCCACGGTCTTCAGCGACATCATCCGCTCGCCCTACGGCATGGTCGTCTGCGCCGGCCCCACCGGGTCGGGCAAGACCACCACGCTGTACGCCACGCTCATGGCGATCAACAGCGACGAGATCAACGTGATGACCGTCGAGGACCCGGTGGAGTACACCTTCCCGACGATCAACCAGATCAGCATCCACGAGCAGGCCGGCGTCACCTTCGCCGCCGGCCTCCGGTCGATCCTGCGCCAGGACCCCGACGCCATCCTCGTGGGCGAGATCCGCGACGTGGAGACGGCTCGCATCGCGATCCAGGCCGCCCTCACCGGCCACTTCGTGCTCTCGACCATCCACGCCACCGACGCCACCTCGGCCCTGCACCGCTTCTTGGACATGGGCATCGAGTCGTTCCTGCTCGCGTCGTCCATGCTGGCCGTGGTCGGCCAGCGCCTCATCCGGCGCAACTGCCAGACCTGCCTGGCTCCCTACGAGCCCACCACCGAGGACCTCGCGTTCCTCGAGCGGGCCGGCCAGCCCAAGAAGGACGTCTACCTGAAGGGCGCCGGCTGCATCGAGTGCTCGCAGACCGGCTACATCGGCCGCATCGGTGTGTACGAGGTCCTCGAGGTCACCGACGAGATGCGCAACCTGATCGTGCGCAACGCGACGCTCGATGACATCCGCGCCCTCGCGGTCGAACAGGGGATGGTGCCGATGCGCGACCAGGCCCTGCGTCTCGTGGCAGACGATGTCACGACAGTTGCTGAAGTGATGCGGACGATCTACATTCTCTGACTGGTTACGCACCCGTCACCGGGCGCGCCCAAACTCCTGGGGGGAGCCCACCATGGCCGTGTTCAAATACACCGCCCTCACCGCCGACGGACAGCAGGTCCGCGACACCATCGAGAGCGTCAGCCTCTCCGCGGCCGAGAACGACCTGATCCGTCAGAACTTCCGGGTCAAGTCGATCAAGGAGAAGAAGGGCTTCTCCCAGATCGAGATCTCCCCTGAGCGCGTCCCGCGCCAGGAGATCATGCACTTCTCCCGCCAGATCGCGGCGTTCGTCCGCACCGGCATCCCCATCGTCGACGCCGTGCGCGTCGTGGAGGAGGGCACCGACTCGAAGCGCTTCAAGGCGATCCTCGGCGAGGTCCGGGAGTCGCTCGAGGGCGGCATCCCGTTCTCGGAGGCGCTGGCCCCCCACGTCTCGGTGTTCCCGCCGTACTACCTGGGCATCCTCCGTTCGGCGGAGCTCACCGGTCAGCTCGACACCGTGCTGGACCAGCTCGCCGTCTACATCGATCGCGACATGGAGGCCCGGTCCCGGGTCAAGAGCGCCCTGACCTACCCGTTGGTCGTCATGGCCATGAGCATCTTGACCATGCTCGTCATGGTCGGCTTCGTGCTCCCGAAGTTCGTCGACTTCTTCCAGGACCTCGACGCCGAGCTGCCGCTCCCCACCCGGCTCCTGCTCGGCTTCTCGACCTTCATGTCCACCTACTGGTGGCTCCTGCTGCTCATCTTCATCGGCATCATCATCGGCAACATGGCCATCAGCCGCAACGAGGAGGCCCGCGTCAAGCGGAGCCAGGTCATGTTGAGCCTGCCGGTGGTGGGCATCATCCTTCAGTACTCCGCGGTGGAGCGGTTCTGCCGGATCATCGGCGCCATGATGCGCGCCGGTGTGCCGCTGCCCGACACGATGGCCGCGGCCATCGAGTCCACCAACAACCCGGTGTTCCAGGTCCACCTGCGCAAGGCCCGTGATGAGATGCTCGAGGGCGACGGCGTCGCCGAGCCGCTGGCGCGCACCGACCTGTTCCCGGCCGCCGCCATCCAGATGATCCGGGTGGGCGAGGAGACCGGCACGCTCGATCAGCAGATCGAGGCAGCCGCCAACTTCTACGCCACGGAGACCGAATACAAGGTCAAGCGGCTCACCGACCTCTTCGAGCCGGCCGTCGTCGTGTTCATGGGCCTCGTCGTGGGGTTCGTGGCGGTGGCGCTCATCTCGGCGATGTACGGCGTCCTGAACGGGATGAAGGAAGACGTCTGATGCAGCTCGCGCACGCCCGACGGAACGCCTCCCGGGCGGGCGCGCGCGGTCGATCCCAGGTCGGCGAGACGCTGATCGAGGTGCTGGTGGCCATCACGTTGATGGGTGTCGGGTTCACCGCGATCATCGGCGGCATCTACACCTCGGTGAACATCGCCGAGACCAACCAGCGCTACACCCGGGCCAGCATCTTCCTGCAGGCGTTCGCCGAGAACGTCCTCCAGCCGGCGAAGACGCCCCCTGCGGGCGCGTCGGCTGCGGCCATCAGCGCGGCGGCCTCCCTGTACATCCCCTGCGCCGATGACTACCCGGCAGCGGTGGACACCTACCAGGACGCCGGCATCGGCGCCGCTCCGGACTCCAAGCCCGGCCCGGCCTGGACCGCGCGCATCATCAAGGTCGAGTACTTCAAGAACTTCGAGCAGCCGCTGCCCAACCTGCAGCGACCGGTGTGGACCGAGGACCGCAGCTACTGCCAGAACCTGTCGAGCTACAACAGCCCGCCGCCGGGCGACGTCCCGCGCGACAACGGGCTCCAGCGCCTCACCCTCGAGGTCAGCAACGGTGATCCCGCACCCGATCGCCCGGTGAAGGACACCGTCGTGATCATCAAGCGCGACCGCCGCTGTCCCAACCAGTACAGCAGCGCCGACCTGGGGCCGTGTTGACATGACCGGCACCGGGGGGAGGAAGCCGAGACGGGCGAAGCGGTCGAGGCGGGTGGGGTTCTTCGAGGGGCGTCCTCAGCGTGGTGAGGCGGGGTTCACGCTGATCGAGATCATGGTGGCGATCGCGATCTTGGGGATCGTGATCATGCCGTTGACGTTGAC
>JAOBWH010000094.1 GCA_025463265.1 Ilumatobacteraceae bacterium | reverse complement strand
GGTGACAACACGTCGATGACCGTGGAGCTGATCGCGCCGATCGCCATGGATGAGGGCCTCCGGTTCGCCATCCGTGAAGGTGGCCGCACCGTGGGCGCCGGCCGCGTCATCGAGATCCTCAAGTAGGGACTGACATGGCTGACGCACAGAAGATCCGCATCCGACTCAAGGCGTACGACCACGAGGTCATCGACCAGTCGACGAAGAAGATCGTGGAGACGGTGCTGCGCACCAACGCCACGGTCCGGGGTCCCATCCCGCTGCCGACGACGAAGCACCGCTACACGGTGATCCGCTCGCCGCACAAGTACAAGGATTCCCGCGAGCACTTCGAGATGCGCATCCACAAGCGCCTCCTCGACATCCTCGACCCCACGCCCAAGACGGTCGATTCGCTCCAGCGTCTCGATCTCCCGGCTGGCGTCGACATCGAGATCAAGCTCCAGACCGCTTGATCCCCGGCCTCACCTGAGGCCGCACGCACGACCCGAGCGATGGGGCACCCTCCGGGGTGCCCCATCGCCGCGTCCGGGCCCCGACGGGGCTCAAGGGCCGAGGAGGGCCTCGAGCCAGCGGGGACCGACGGTGCCCGACGCATGGTCGCGGCGGACGTGGTCGCGCAGGGCGGCGGCGCGGCGGGCGGCGGCCGCCGGATCGTCGAGGACCGACCGGACCGCTGCGACGAGCCCGGCCACGTCGGTGGGGTCGACGGTGCGTCCGCGCCCGTCGGCGAGCAGGTCGGTGAGGCCGCCGGTCCGGGCGGCCACCACCGGGATGCCGCGGGCTCCGGCCTCCAGCGCCACGAGGGGGAGGGGGTCCTCCCGGCTCGGGACCACGAGGGCGGCAGCGGCGGGCACCACCTGCCAGGGGGCGGAGCTGGCGCCGTGGCGGACCAGCGGGTCGGCCGCTCCCACCGCCCAGGCCCACGCCGACGGCTCGGGTTCGCCGATCCAGTGCCAGGCCGTGCCGCGGTCGAGCCGGTGGAGCTCGTGGGCGGCGGCGGTCGCCAGATCGGTCCCCTTGCGCCAGCCGGCGGTGCCGATCGACACGAGGTCCCGGCTGGAGGACGCCACGAGGGGGGCGGACCAGCCGGCGGGGGGCGGGTCGACGGTGCCGGGGACCAGGCGGATCGACGCCGGGTCGGCGCCGTGGGCCACCGCGAGGTCGGCGACGGCTCCGCACACGGCGAGGACGGCATCGGGGCGCTGCACGATCCGGTCGGTGTCGGTGCCGAGCCCGGAGCGGGCGAACGCCACGGCCAGCTCGTGGAGGTGGACGACGACACGGGCGCTCCCGATGCGCGGTTCGAGGTCGGTGAAGGTGCGCCAGGCGCCCGCTCCCTGCACGAGGACCACGTCCGGCGCAGGCAGGCGGCGGACCTGGCGACGGGCCCATCGGGCCCGCAGCTCGCGGCCCGCCTCGGCCCGGCCCGCCTCGGTGAGCGCGAGCGCAGCGGTGGTCGCCGCCCGACGGCCCTCGGCCGGCTCGAACGTGGTCACCGAGGCGGCGGCCACGGCCAAGGCGGAGCGCAGGGCTCCGTCGCGTCCGGCGATCACGTGGATGTCGGCTGCGTCGGGATCCACGGCTCCCTGCCACCGGATGAGCCGTTCCAGCGCGACCGGGACCCCGGTGCGGCCCAGATCGTGGAGCAGGGCCCAGACCACCGGACAGGCACGGCCACGGGGGAGGTCGGGGGTCATCGGGCCCTGCCCACCACGGCGTCGAGGATCAGCGGGGCTGCGTGCTCGGTGGTGCGCCGGGCGGCGGCCTGCTGGAGCGCCTGGCCCGCGGCCTGGCGCGCCGACGGGTCTCGCAGGAGGTCGTCGACGCGGCGGGCCAGCCCGAGGACGTCGCCGGCGGGGGCCACCAGGTGGCCGAGGCCGGCGCTGCGCAGCAGATCGGCCGCCCCGCCGGTGTCCCAGGTGACCACGGCGACGCCCCGCAGCGCCGCCTCCACCACGGCCACCGGGTCGGGATCCTCGCGGGCCGGGTGGAGGAGGATCGTGCCGGGTGCCAGCCATGCCGTGGCGTCGTCGACCTCGCCGACGAGGCGGACGTGGTCGCCGAGACCGGCGGCGGCGAGGTCGTGGCGCACGAGGTCGGCGGCGTCCGATGTGGTGGGTCCGCCCACCCAGGCGGCACGAAGCTCGGGGTGGGCGGGCAGCAGCGCGCCGAGGACGGCGACGAAGGCGTCGGGTCCCTTGCGCGGGGACATGGAGCCGATCGCCACCACGTCGGGACGACCGGGCCCCGGGGCGGCAGGCGGTGCCCCCGCCGGGTCGGCGAACGAGGGGACCACGGTGATCCGGCCCGGATCGACGTGCCACCGCTGGACCAGCATGGCGGCGACGCGGTCGCCCTCGGCGATGAGGTGGTCGGTCTCGGCCAGGAGCGCGGTGCGCTGCGCCGGGCGGACGATGCGGTCCGCGACGTGGTCGAGCTCGTGCACCCACACCACGAGCTGGGTGCGCTTCCGGACCGATGCGGCCGTGGCCCAGGCCGCCACGGTGTTGGCCAGGACGAAGGGCGCTCGGTCGAGCGGGTGGCGGACGGGAACGAGCCTGCCCAGAGGCGCAGCCCAGCGGGCCACCTGGGTGGGCGCCGCCGCCTCGAAGGCCGCCACGAGCGGGCCACCTCGATCCAGCCACACGGCGGGCCGGGCGAGGCCCGTCTCACCCGCCCACCGCACCCAGCGGAGGCCCAGCCCGGGAGCGCCCGTGCGGCTGGCGTCGTGGCCCACGACGAGCACCTGCGGGGGTCCGGCCATCAGCGCATCCTCCCACGGACGGACGCCCCCACGGGGCGCCGGAACGCCTCCGGGCCCGGTCGGGAGCGAGGTGGCGATGGCCTAGGCTGGACCGCCGACGACCGGGGAGGGCCTCGCCAGTGCCAGCACGCGCCACCACGTTCCGCCCGGCCGCGCCGGGGCCGGGCCGCACCGCCCGCCGGACCTGGTCGCACCGAGCCGGGGTGGCCCGGTGACCGCATCGGACCTGACGCTCTCGCCCATCCCGTTCGCCCCACCCCAGATCGTCGAGGCCGATGTCGAGGCGGTCGCCGACGTGCTCCGCGGCGGGTGGCTCAGCACGGGCCCGGTGTGCTCCCAGCTCGAGGCGGACCTGGCGGAGCGCATCGGTGCCCCGCACGTGGTCGCGGTCTCGTCGTGCACGACCGCGCTGCAGATCGCGGTGCGGTCCCTCCACCTGGCACCCGGTTCCCGGGTCGGGGTCCCGACCTGGACCTTCGTGGCGTCGGCCTCCTCCGTGGTCCACGCCGGGTGCGTGCCGGTGCTCCTCGACGTCGATGCGGACACCCTCAACGTGTCGCCCGCGGCCGTGGAAGCGGCCATCGCCGAGGGCCTCGACGCCCTGATGGTGGTGCACTTCGCCGGCCGGACGGTGGACCCGGCGGTGCTCGCGCTCGCCGAGGCCGCCGGCATCCCGGTCATCGAGGACGCCGCCCACGCCCTCGGGGCGTCTGACGACCGCGGACCGGTCTCCGGCGTCGGCACGGTGGGGGCCTGCTTCTCCTTCTACGCCACGAAGAACCTGACGTCGGGCGAGGGCGGTGCCCTGGCCACCCACGACGAGGAGCTCGCGCAGTACGCACGCAGCCAGCGCCTCCACGGTCTGTCGAACGACGCCTGGGGCCGCTACCGCATCGGGGCCACGCCGGAGTACGACGTGGTCGAGCCCGGGCTCAAGGCCAACCTGCCCGACCTGCTGGCCGCGCTGGCCCTCTCGCAGCTGCAGCGCTTCGACGCCATGCAGGCCCGCCGGCGCGAGGTGGTCCAGCGCTACCGCGCCACCATCTCGGAGCTGGACTCCTGCCGGATCGTGCCGACCACGGCCGATGACCGTTCGGCGGACCACCTGTTCGTGGTGCTGCTGCCCGAGGGCCTGGACCGCGCCGAGGTCGTGGCCGGGATGGCCGCCGCCGGCATCGGCACCAGCGTCCACTTCCGTCCGGTGCACACGTTCTCGTGGTTCCGCGATCACGCCCCGCTCGGACCCACCGGGGTCGGCACCGCCGACCGCCTGGCGGGCCGGGCCCTCAGCCTCCCGCTGCACGCCGGTCTGACCGACGTCGAGGCGGACCGGGTCCTCGAGGCGCTGGTCGGCACCCTGCCGTGAGCGGCCGGCCGTCGCCAGGCCCGTCCTCGTGGATCCGGGTGCGCTCCCTGCTCCTCGACCGGCTGGTCGCCCTCGTGCTGCTGCCGGTGCTCGCTCCGATCATCGCGGTGCTCGGGTGGCGCGTGCGGAGGGGCGACGGGGGCCCGCCGCTGATCGGCCTGGACCGTTCCGGGCGCGGCGGCGGCACCTTCGCCATGTGGAAGCTCCGCTCCATGCGGGCGGATGATCCCAGCGGAGCAGCCCGAGGGTCGACCATCACCGCGACGGACGACGACCGGATCACGCCCGTGGGGGCGATGATGCGCCGGTGGCGCCTCGACGAGCTGCCCCAGGTGTGGAACGTGCTCCGGGGCGACATGGCGGTGTTCGGACCTCGGCCCGAGACGCCGGCGATGGTGGACCTCGACGATGAGCGCTGGCAGGCGGTGCTCGCCGCCAAGCCCGGGATCACCGGCCCGACCCAGCTCCTGGTCGAGCGGTGGGAGGCCACCACCTTGGCCCAGGGCTCGGCGGCGGAGGCGTACCGAGCGGTGATCCTGCCGGTGAAGCTCGCCGTCGACCGGTGGTACGTCGAGCAGGGCACGCCGGTCACCGATGTCCAGGTCGTGTGCTCGATGCTCCAGCGGTTCGTGCTCGGTCGCGAGGAGACGTGGGTGGAGCGCACGGTGCGCCGCGACGTCCCGGAGGCGGCCCAGGTTCCCGTGGGCGGTGCTCGGTGAGCACGGCGACCTCACCGGTGAAGGTCACGTTCGTCGCCCTCAACTACGCGCCGTCGCTCGGCGGGGCCCAGGAGCTGATCCGCCACATCGCCGAGGGCCTGGTGGCGCGAGGCGTCGAGGTCGACGTGCTCACCAGCGACGCGCTGCGCTCGCCGACGTCCCGGGATCCTGGCCGCATCGGCATCCCCCGGGAGGTGATCGCCGGGGTCGAGGTCCGCCGCCACGCCGGGGTGCGGGCGGTCGAACGGGCCCGGTACCTGCGGCGGCTGGCCTGGGGTCGCGTCCGCCGCCGGTTCTTCCCGCGCGCCGAGGGCCGCACGACGCCGGCGCTCTACGGGCCGTGGACCCTGGGCCTGATCCGGGCGGTGCGCCGGGCCACCCGCACCAGCGACGTCGTCGTCGGCTGCTCCGCGCCGTTCTCCACGATGCTCCTCCCGCCGTGGCTGCGCCGTGGCGGCCGTGCCACGATCGTCACGATGCCGCTGCTCCACCAGCCGACGTCGGCGCTGCACCCGCTCATCAGCGAGGCGTTGCGGCGCAGCGACGTGGTGGTCGCCATGACCGATCACGAGGCCGGCCTCGTCGCCGAGGCGGGCGTCCCCGTCGACCGGGTGCGCGTCATCCCGCCGGGCACCGACGTGGGCGCCGCGCCCGAGCTCACCCCGCCGGAGGCGCGCGCCCGCCTCGGTCTGCCGGAGCGCCAGACCGTGGGGTTCATCGGCCGGCTGGCCGCGTACAAGGGCGTCGACACGCTCCTCGACGCTGCGCCGGAGATCTGGGCGGCGCAGCCCGACACCACGATCCTGCTCGCCGGCAGCCCCGTCGGCTGGACCGGGTACCGCTCGCCCGAGATCGCCCAGCTGGGCGGGGACCGCCTCGTGATCCGCGAGGGGTACGCCGACCACGAGCGCGACCTGCTCCTCCAGGCGTGCGACGTGGTGGTCCACCCGTCGCGCCACGAGTCCTTCGGAATGGTCGCCATCGAGGCGTGGTCGGTGCGGCGGCCCGTCGTGCTCGCCGATCTGGCGTGCGTCCGGAGCTTCGTGGAGCCGGGCCGGACCGGCGAGCTCATCGCGCCCGGCGACGCCGGCGCGCTCGCGTCCACCGTGGTGGGCCTGCTCGAGGACCCCGACCGGCGGGCGGCGCTCGCCGACGCCGGACGGGCCGAGGCCGAGGCCCACTTCGACTGGTCGGGCGTGGGCGACCGTTGGCTCGAGACCGTGGCGGGGGGGCGCTGACGTGTGCGGCATCACCGGGATGCTCGTGCGCGACGGGCTGTCGGACCTCGACCGTGCGGAGGTCCGGGCGCTCGCGGAGCTGATGGCGCGCCGCGGCCCCGACGATGCCGGGACGTGGGACGACGGCGCGGCGTGCGCCTTCGGGTTCCGCCGGCTGTCGCTCATCGACCTGAGCGAGGGCGGCCACCAGCCGATGGTGTCCGCCGACGGCCGCCACGTGGTCGTCTTCAACGGCGAGCTCTACAACTTCCGCGAGCTGCGGCGCGAGCTCGAAGGCCGGGGCCGCACGTTCCGGTCCAGCTCGGACACGGAGGTGGTGCTCCAAGCGCTGGAGGAGTGGGGGCGGCCGGCGCTGGCCCGCTTCAACGGCATGTTCGCCATCGGGTGGTACCGGCCCGTCGAGCGCACCCTGCTGCTGGCCCGCGACCCGGTGGGCATCAAGCCGCTGTCGTGGTGGTGGACGCCCGAGGCGTTCGTGTTCGGGTCCCAGTACGACCAGGTGATCCGCCACCGCCGCTGCGAGCGGGAGCGCATCGACCCCGAGGTGCTCGGGCTCTACCTCCGCCTCGGGTTCATCCCCGCGCCCTACGGGCTGGTGGAGCGCACCGGCCAGGTCGAGCCCGGGCACTGGCTCGAGGTCCGACCGGGCGAGGCGCCCACGGGCGGCGTCTTCCGCCAGGTGGCCGAGGCGCCCGATCCCGCCGAGCGCCTCACGGGTCGGGCGGCCACCGACGCGGTGGCGGAGGCGGTCGAGGCGGCGGTGAGCCGCCAGATGGTCGCCGACGTCCCGGTCGGCGTGTTCCTGTCGGGCGGGGTCGACTCGCCGCTCGTCGCCGCCTCGATGGCCCAGGCCCAGCCGGAACGGGTGACGGCGTTCTCGATCGGCACCGACGACCCCCGCTCCGACGAGTCCGAGGCCGCCACCGCGTACGCCCGCATCCTCGGCGTGGAGCAGCACCTGCGGACCATCCGGGGTGCCGACGCGCTCGCCCTGCTCGACGACGTCGCCACCGCCTACACCGAGCCCTTCGGCGACTACTCGTCGTTCCCCACCATGCTGGTGTCGCAGCTCGCGTCGGAGCACGTGAAGGCGGTCCTGTCCGGCGACGGCGGCGACGAGCTGTTCTGGGGCTACCCCCGGTTCCTGCGCCTGCGCCGGACCCGGCCGTGGTTCCACCTCCCGTGGCGGGCCCGTCAAGGGGTGTACGGCGCCACCCGGTACCTTCCCGGCCGACGCCCGGCGCGCGGGGTGATGTTCCCGTCCATCGGCGACTGGTACCTCAACGCCCACTCGGGTCTGGGTGACGACGACCTGGACGTGGTGGCTCCCGGCTTCACCGACCTGCCCGGTTCGTTCGACCTGTTCACCCTCCGGGGGACGCCCACCGACGACGAGCTGCTGCAGTGGATGCGCCGCAACGAGCTGGCCTGCCACCTGCCGATGATCCTGCAGAAGGTCGACCGGGCGAGCATGTACCACGGGCTCGAGGTGCGGGTCCCCCTCCTCGACCTGGAGCTGGCCGACCTGGCGGCGCGCGTCGACCCGTCGGCGGCGATCCACGGCGAGGTGGGCAAGGTGGTGCTGCGCGACGCGCTGGCGCGCCACGTCCCGCCCGAGCAGATCCCGATGGCCAAGAAGGGGTTCACCGTGCCCCTCGACGACTGGTTGCGCGGCGACCTCCGACCCGTGGTCGAGGACCGGCTCCTGAGCGGACACGCGTTCCCCGCCGGTGCGTTCGACGTCGAGCACCTGCGGTCCTGGTACCAGCTCCACCTCGATGGCACCCGCAACCTCACCCGCGGCCTGTGGAACCTGCTCGCCCTGCAGCTGTGGGCCGACCAGCACGCCCGCCCGCTCGATCTGGCCTGACCGGCCCCGACCCTGGAGCAACACCCCGATGCCTCCGTCCGTGCTCTCCGTCGTCAACACCTTCCCGGCCCCGTCCGAGACGTTCGTGCTCCGGAAGCTGGAGGCGTTCCAGGCGGCGGGGCTCGATGTGTCCGTGGCCTCGGCATCGTTCGGCGCCGATGCCGCCCGGCACGGCTTCGGACTGGTCCAGCTCGCGCCCTGGCAGGACCCGGCGGGGGCGTTCCGCTCGCTGGGACCGGCCGGTGCGGCCCGGGCGGCGGGCGGGATCGTCCGCTCGCTCGCGCGGGGCGACACCCCCGGCGCCCGCAGCCGCCTGCTGCGCGCGCCCCTTGCGGCGAGCGGTGCCGACATCATCCACTTCGAGTTCTCGGGCATCGCGGTCCAGTACCGCCACGTGCTCTCGAGCCTGCGCCCGGCGAAGTTCGCCGTCAGCTGCCGGGGCTCGGCGGAGCAGCTGACGCCCCTGGTGGACGCCGGCCGGGCCGATGCCCTGCGCGACGTGTTCGGCCAGGTCGACCTCATCCACTGCGTGTCGGCCGCGATGGCCGAGACGGTGCAGCAGTTCGGAGCCGACCCGGCCAAGATCGTGGTCAACCGCCCGGCGGTGCCGGTGGAGGCGCTCGCCCCGCTGGCCGCTCAGCGCGAGCCGCACGACGGCCCGCTGCGGGTGCTGGCCATCGGCCGGCTCCAGTGGGTGAAGGGCTTCGACGACGCCGTCCGCGCCATCGCCAAGGCCAAGGCGGGGGGCTGCGCCATCGACTTCCGCATCGTGGGCGAGGGCCCGGACCGCGAGAAGATCGCCTACCTGGTGCAGCGCCTCGGCCTCCAGGACTCGGTCACCCTCCTCGGCGTGCGGACCCAGGCCGAGGTCCGAGATCAGCTGGTCTGGGCCGACGCCCTCCTGTTGTCGAGCCTCAGCGAGGGCATCTCGAACGCGGTGCTCGAGGCCATGGCCTCGGGCATCCCGGCGGTGACCACCGACTGCGGCGGCATGGGCGAGGTGGTGACGTCGGGGGTCGACGGGTTCGTGGTCCCGGTGGGCGACACCGACGCGATGGCGGCCCGCCTCGCCGAGCTGGCCGACGACCCGGGGCGCCGAGCCGAGCTGGGCGCGGCCGCCGCCCGCCGCGCCGACGCGGAGTTCCGCCTCGAACGCCAGATTGAGGGCTTCCTCGCCGCCTACCGCGACCTCATCGGGAGCTCCTGACCGACCGACCCCGCCGAAGGCCGCCGGGGTGGGTCAGCGGGTGGAGCCGAGCGCCACCACGGGGGCCTCGAGCTCGCCCGGCGCATCGGGGTCGATGTCGGCGGGGAGGATCTTGATGAACGCGAACGCGAACGCCCACGCGATGCCGACCACGCGGAAGTTGGCGTAGAACATCTGGGCGATCGCCCAGGTCAGGAACGTGACGGTGATGGGGCGCGACGGTCCCGCTCTCCTCCACGCCTGGACCACGAGGCTGATGATCAACAAGATGGCGATGGCACCTGCGAGCCCGTGCTCGCCGAGCATCCGGGTGAACTCGGTGTGCGACGAGCCCTCCTTGGAGCACTTGTCGGCGCGCAGCTGGCACACGTCGTAGGGGATGCGGTTGTACCTGGTGAGGCCGGGACCGACGCCGAAGGCGATGTTGTCCTCGAACACCTGGAGGTCGTTGGTGGCCAGCTCGGTGCGGCCCGACGACGTGTCCGAGAAGCGCTCCTCGAACGCCCCCTGGGTGAAGTCGTTGATGCGCGGGACCAGCACGAAGTACCCGACGAGGAACACCACGATGACGACCATGATGACCCGGCCGCGGGAACGGGGGTCCCGGGTCTGGGAGAGGGCGAACGCGGCGAGGGCGAGCGCGGTGGCCGTCATGCCGCCTCGGCTGAAGGTCAAGAAGCTGAGGATGGCGGCGCCGAAGCCCACGGCGATGGCGACGAGCTTGGCCATCCCGTCCCGCTCGGCGAGGTAGACGAGCACGGCGGCCAGCACCGTGAGGCCCATCATGCTGGACACCTGCACCGGCCCGAACCCGCCGCTGGTGACGAAGTTCGACTCGTCGTCGAAGACGAGGCCGCCGTTGGTGGCGACGTACTGCTCGATGGTGGTCAGGGCGGCGGCGAGGGGGCCGATGCCGCTGACGATGACGATCCACAGGAGCCGCCGGTAGAGCCAGGGTTCGATGGTGATCTGCGAGAACAAGATGACCAGGGTGGCCATGGCGAGCGGCCCGGCGAGCGCGAACGCGATCAGCTGGCGCGATCCGGAGCCGGTGACCGAGATGGTGACGACCGTCGACGGCACCAGGAGCAAGAAGTAGTACAGCGCCGTCCGGCCGGGACGGGTGAGGCGGTTGTACAGGGTGAGGACCAACAAGACCGCGCCGGCGGTCATGGCGTAGGGCGCCAGCTGGTACGGGATCGGTGCCCGGACCTGGCGCCACACGATCTCCGCGCACGGGATGTAGGCCATCACGCACAGCGTCACGACCGGCGTCCGCTTGAGGACGCTCCAACCGATGAGCGCCACCAGCACCAGGGCCTGGAGGAAGCCGAGCCGAGGCTGGTCCATCATCGCCCGGGTGAGGATCGCCTGGGCGAAGATCGCCAGGACCAGGAACATCCAGCGCGGGATGATCAGCCGGCTCGGCACATCCGAGCGGTCGAGGATCTGGGTCCCCGGTGTGATCAGGGGCGAGGAGCCTCCGGGCGACAGACCGGTGACGGCGGCCATGTCAGGACGGGACGTGCAGGTCTTCGGTCGACTCGGTGTCGTCCGGCACTTCCTCCGGGAGGGTGTCCTTCTCGATGCGCGGCGGCTCGTAGCGGTTCCGGTTCATCATCCGGCCCAGGATCGGGATGTTCATGCGCCGGGTGTAGCCGTAGTACTCGTAGAACGAGCCGTAGGTCTCCTCGCTGGCGACCCCGGTGAGGATGGTGCCGAGGAGCGGCGCCTCGATCTGCTGGAGCATCTCGATCGAGCGGCGGGCGGCGCGGCGGGTGGTGACGCCGGACCGGGCGAGGAAGATCATGGCGTCGACGTTGCGGCTCAGCACCAGCGAGTCGGTGACGGGCAGGACCGGCGGGCAGTCGACGAAGACGGTGTCGTACTCGCTGCTCAGCGTGCGCAGGATCTTGGCGGTGCGCTCGTGGTTCAGCAGCTCGGACGGGTTGGGCGGCAGCGGACCCGAGGCGAGCACGTGGATGTTCGGGTGCACGGGCGAGGTCTGGATGGCCTCGCCCAGCGTGTTGTAGCCGAGCACCACGGAGGTGAGGCCCATGGAGCCGTCGACCTGCATGGTCTGGTGGAGCCGCGGCTTGCGGAGGTCGGCACCGACCATGATGACCCGCTTCCCCGACTGGGCGAAGGCCACCGCCAGGTTCGACAGCGTGGTGGACTTGCCCTCGCTGGCGTTGGCGCTGGTGATCTGGATGATCTGGATCGGGCGCTCGATGTGGGCGTACTGGATGGCGGTTCGGAGGCCTCGATAGGACTCCGCACCGGCGGACATGGGTGCCCCGGCGGTGACCAGCAGCTTGCTGTGGGGGTCTCGGGAGATGTCGTCGTCGGGGATGAGCGCCAGCGTGGCGAGGTCGCGCGAGGCCCGCTCGAGGTCGACCTTGCTTCGGATCGAGTCGTCGATCTGGTCTCGGGCGAACGCCAGGGCCACGCCGAGGAACAGGCCGATGATCAGGGACTGGATCACGTCCTGGGTGATGGTGGGCGAGATCGGGGTCCGTGGCGGGCTGGCGGGGTTGAGGATCTGGACGCCGCCCGTGGTGGTGAGCCGCTCCGAGAGCTGGAGGATCTGGAGTCGCTGCGAGTAGTCGTTGAGCTGGTTCTGGGCGTCCTCGCGGGCGGCGTCGGTGCGCTCCTTGAGCCGCTGGCGCTGGGCGAGCAGCTCGTTGTAGCGAGGATCGACCGGGTTCATGTTGGTGATCTGCTCGTCGAGCGCGGCGACCGGCGCGTCGATCTTGTCGACCACAGCCTGGAAGTCGTTGATCTGCTGCTGGACGATCTTTCTCGTGCTGGTGAGGTCGTCGAGCAGGGCGGTGACGCGAGCGGTCTGGTAGGTGTCGACGTAGGTGTTGACGCGCTCGGCCGCCTCCTTGGGGTCCGTGGCGGTGGCGCTGACGATGATGATGTCGTCCTCGCCGCCGGCGACGGCGCGGACCGACACGGGCGAGCCGTAGGCCTCTTCGACGGCGATGCGCACCCGGCGGCTGTTGATGACCCGGAGCTCGTTCTGCAGCGCCCGCTCAGGGTCGATGGGGCTGTTCGCTCCCGTGATGATGCTCTCCGACGGCTTCGACTGGAGCAGCAGCTCGGTCTGGGCGGAGTAGACCGGCTCGGCGCGCAGGTCGTTGAAGAGGGTGAAGCCGACCAGGACCATGGGGGTCAGCACGATCCAGATCCAGCGTCGGCGCAGCACCTCCAGGTACTGGGCGATGCTGACCTCGGTGGCGTCCTGCGCTGCGTGCATGCTCTCTTCCTACGGCTGGGCGCCGGGGCTTCGTGGTGCTGGGGTGGTCCGCTGGGGCGGGCGTGACGGAGCACGGCCTCCGGGGTGGGTGCGAGGCACGACGAAGGACCTCGCGGCCCCCTCCCCGGCTCGTCGACTATACCCGTGCGCCCGTCCACAGGTCCGGTCGCGGCGATTCGGACGCATTTCCAGCACGGCCGATCAGCTCCGGATCTTCGAGAGCCGCAGAGCGTCGCGGTAGAAGTCGCTGTCCGCCTCCAGCTCCTGGCGGGCGCCGAACGCCTGGAGCTCGCCGTCCTGCATCACCATGATGCGGTCGCAGGTGTTGAGCGTGGACAGCCGGTGGGCGATGGCGAAGATGGTCACGGACCCCTTGAGATCGGTGAAGGTCTCGTGGACCAGGGCCTCCGAGCGCATGTCGAGGGCGCTGGTCGGCTCGTCGAGCACGAGGATCGACGGCTTGCGCAGCAGGGCCCGGGCGATGGAGATGCGCTGGCGCTGGCCGCCCGACACGGCTCCGCCGCGGGTGCCGAGGTCCGTGTCGTAGCCGTCGGGCATGGCGAGGATCTCATCGTGGATGTGGGCGCGCTTGGCGGCGCTGACGATCTGGTCCTCGGTGGCCTCGCGGTAGAAGGCGATGTTGTCGCGGACGGTGCCGTTGATGACCCGGGAGTCCTGCGGGACGAGGGCGACGTTGTCGAACCAGTCGTGCTCGACGACGTCGTTGGCGTCGGTGTCGTCGATCAAGAAGCGCCCCGCCGTCGGCTCGCGGAGGCGCAGCAGGAGCTGGATGAGCGTGGACTTGCCGCTTCCTGACGGGCCGATGATGCCGATGGCCTCACCGAACTGCACCTCGAACGACACGTCGCGGAGCGCCGAGGTCCCGGGGATGTAGGAGTAGCTGACGTCTTCGAAGCGGAGCCGGCCGGGCGATCCGATGTGGACGTCGCCCGAGCGGGGCTTGGCGGCGCGGAACTTGGCCCGCTCGGCCTCGAGGCGCTCCAGGAACGGGCCGGCCTCGCCGATGGAGTGGTACGCGGACTGGATGGCGCTGGTCTGGTTGAGGGCGCGGATCAAGATCACGACGATGGCGCCGAGCGAGGCGAGCGGCTGGTCCAGGAACGTGTACGTGGCGAACAGGCCGCCGAGCAGCAACAAGATGGTGGCGCCCTGGTAGAGCGACATCACCAGCTGGCGCAGGATCATGCCGGAGTAGGTGGGCCGGATCTCGGCTGCGGTGGCCTCCGCCAAGCGCTCGGTGACGGGCTCGGTGACGCCGAACGCCCGGACCTCCAGGCTGGTCCCGATGGCCTCGAGCGAGCGCTGGCTGTAGGCCAGCCCGGCCTCCTGGCTCTGGCGGCTGACCCGCTTGGCGACCCCCGTCAGCGGGCGGATGAACCAGAACAGCGCCGCACCCGAGACGGCGAGCAGGACCGCCGAGACCGGGTCGATGAAGATGGCCGACACGATGAGGGCGGCGAGGGTGCAGGCGTACGACACGGCGTTGGCCATGACGCCGATCGATGAGGTGACCCGGTTGACGTGCCGGAGCAAGAGGTCCTGGATGTCCGATTCGGCATGGCTGGCCTGCTCGGTCCAGGAGGCGCCGGCGTAGTCGCGGAACGTCCCGGCGCGCATCTCCGCCGTGAGCTTGGCGGTGACGGTGGCCGAGATGTGGCTGGTCAGCATCTGCAGCCCGAAGCGGGCGAAGGCGAGGATCAGCGCGATGACGAAGGAGGACTCGAGGCTGAACTGCAGGCTCGAGAGCGGGCCCAGGCTGGCCTCGATGGTGCCGGCGTCGGAGGCGTTCGACCCGATGGTGAGTGCGATGTTCGCCACCATGACGAGGAGCAGGCCTTCGGCGATGCCGGCCAGGAACGACAGCACCGAGATGGCCACCAGGCTCGGCCCCTGGCCGTGGAACAGGGGCCGGTAGGTGGCGAAGACGCTCAGTTCCTTCGGCGTGCCGGGCTGGTCCGCAGCCCGCTCGGACCGGCGGTTCGACGATGGGATGCGCACGGGCGGTTCGGCCTGCTTCAGCTGGGTGGGGTCGGTCGGTGCGCGTCTCGGAGCGCGCGACCCGCCTGATCGAGCCCCCTCTGACTGCGTGGTGGATCGTAGCCCGAGCGCCAGATCGGCTCAGGCCGGCACGGGGCGGGGCCGGGCATCGGTGGTCGAACCGAGCGCCTCGGGCAGCACGAGGTCCGTCGCGTCGCGGAGCCCGAGGGTGAGCTCGTAGATCTGCTCGACGCCCCGGGTGACCAGGTGCTGGTCGAACACGGACTCGGCGAGCTCACGGCCGCGCTGGCCCATGGCGGCGCGCTCCTCGGGCGTGAGCCGGAGCAGTGCGGCCAGGGCGTCGGCCAGGGCGTGGTGGTCGCGCGGCGGCGGCACGAAGCCGGCTCCGAGGCCGCGGACGGCGTGGGTGATCTCCCCGGTGTCGGTGGCGACGAACGGCAGGCCGCTCGCCATGTACTCGAGCACCACCAGCGGTCCGGTCTCGTTCTTGGACGACAGCACGGCGGCGTCGGCGGCGGCGAGGAGGCCGGCGGGCTGCTCGCTGCGGCCGTAGATCTCGATGCAGCGCTCGATGCCGAGCCGCACGATCATCGCCTCGCAGCCCGCCTGGTACGCGGGATCGACGCCGGTGGCGCCCACCACCACGACCTTCAGCCGGTCCTGCAGGTCCACGGGCAGCTCGGCGACGGCCCGCAGCAGGGTGGGATGGTCCTTCGGGTGGCGGATGTTCGCCAACATGATCATCAGGACCTGGTCGTCGCGGAGGCGAAACCGCTCGCGGAGGTCGATGGGCTCCACCGCCTCGAACCGGGAGAGGTCCACGCCGCTGCGGACCAGGAAGGTCATCCGCGGGTCCATGCCGGCGGTGTCCACCGCCCAGCTGCACAGGCGGGAGTCGACCCCGAGGTAGGCGTCGGTGCCGCGCTGGAGGGCGACGCGGAGGTCCAGGCCGGCGTTGCGGTCGAGGTTGAGCCAGCCGAAGTGGTCGTGGAAGACGTGCTTGGCCCGGATGAGCCCCAGGACCCGGGCCAGGGCGACGAAGCGGAGGGTGCCGCGGCCGTGGCTGTGGATGATGTCGGTGCCGGTGCTGTTCACCAGCCGGGCGAACCGCAGGAGGCCGCCCACGTCCCAGGTGGTGGGCCGGTTGAGGACGATGGTCTCGACGTCGTCGGCGAGGCGGGCCGCGAGGGGGCCGCCGGCGCGCGTGGCGCAGAAGCGGATCCGGTAGGTGTCTCGGTCGAGCGTGTTGGCCAGGTCGACGGCCACCTGCTCAGCCCCGCCCACAGCCAGGGAGTCCGTGACCATCAACACGTTGGTGCGCCGCTCGTCCACGAGGCCGGTCACGACGCCGCCACCTCGTCGGCAGCGGCAGCAGCATTGGCGGCCGCAGTGTCGCCGCGGCGGTGGAGCGGGCTGAGCGAGCGGGCCACGTCGGCGCCGGCCGCGAGGACCGACAGCGGATCGCCCCGGTAGCGGCCGTGGGCCGCGGACCGCAGCACCGCCAACGGGCCGTGGCCCGGGGTGCCCACCAGCGCCCGCTGGCTCTGGTGCTCGGCGATGGTGCGGAGCGTGGCGGCCTCGTGGAAGTCGCCGACGAGCTCGGCGCGGGCGGCGGCGGCCTGCAGCTGGGCGGCGCGGACGCGGTGCTCGGCGGGTGCGGCCGTGGACCGGCCGACCTTGCGCGCCGCGCTCCACATGGCCCGGGGCAGCTGGCTGCCGACGAGGACCCCGGTCTCCTGCGCGGTGTGGACGCGGAACCCGAGCAGCGGGTCCGGCAGGGCGCGGACGGTGCCGACCGCGGCGGCCACGAGCGAGAGCCAGCGGTCGTGGCGCATGACCGCTCGCGGGTCGTCGAGCAGGTCCGGGAAGGGGAGGGCGGCGTCGATGACCCGGCGCCGGACGGCCATGGTGCACCCGGTGGTGAGGGCCCGGCGGGCGAAGAGGTCCTCGGGGACCACGGCGTGCCGGCGGAGGGTCCGGCCGATGAGCCGGGTGTCCCAGAGCCGGCGCCCGAGCTCTTGGCCGGACTCGTCGATGAGGTCGGCGTCGGAGAACACCATGGAGATGGTGGGGTCCCGGTCGAACTCCCAGAGGAGCAGCGCCAACTTGTGCGAGTACCAGAGGTCGTCCTGATCGGCGAGGGCGATCACGCGGCCGCGGCTCTCGGCGAGCGCAGCGGCGAAGTTGCGGGTGCTCCCCAGCCGGACGTCGTTGACCTGGACGCGCACCTCGAACGGGACGGTGGCGGCGAACGCCTCGACGATGGCGACCGAGGCGTCGTCGGAGGCATCGTCGAACACGACCAGCTCGTCGGGAGGGCGGGTCTGCCCGGCGATCGAACCGAGGAGATCGGGGAGCCACGGCGCCCCGTTGAAGGTGCACAGCACGACCGTGAGGTCGACGGGCCCGGGGGGCGGGTCGTCCCTCGGCAGGGGGTCGGGGGACGCGTCGATGCGGGCCATGGTAGCGACACCCGCCGGAGCCCTCGGTCCCGTCGGCCGGTCGCCGTGGTCGTAAGCTCCGGCGGCTTCCGTACACGGAGAGGGGGACGAGCGTGCGCCAGATCGATCTGCTGTGGTGGGGCTCGGACGCCCCTGCCTGGCCGCACGGCGACGTCACCTGCCTTCGTGGTGACCTGGCCTCGGCATCGGCGGCGCTGGCCTGCGCCGCGTCCGGAGGGGCGCCCTGGCTGCTCCTCTGGGAGCCGCCCCGTCCGCTGCCGTCCGACGAGGTGCTGGCCGAGCTCACGGACGGCCGGGTCGATGCCTGGCACGCCGGGCTGGCGGCCGGCCTGGGCGGCGAGCCCGAGGAGCACGACTACATCCACCCGGCCTGGGTGCTGTCGTGCGATGCCGGCGCCGATGTCGAGGCCGCGTCGTGGCGGCTGGGCCTGGGCGCCCTGCTCGTGCGCAGCGAGGTGATCCGGACCCTCGGCCCGCTGGACCTGGCGTTCGAGGCGAGGACCGGGGCCGGCTTGGAGCTGGGCCGCCGGCTCATCGAGCAGGGCGCCGTGATCTACCACACGCCCCGCCTCATCACGGGGGGACGGGTCCCCGCCGCGCCGCTCACCGAGCACGATCGGTTCGTGTTCCTCCGGCGCACCTTCGGGCGCAAGTGGGTGGCTTACGCCGCGCTGCGGCGGGTCCTGCGGCACCGCCGGCCCGTCCGGGTGCGGCGCGCCCACCGGTCGAGCGGTGCGTCCTGCGCAGCGGTCCCGCCGGTCACCGGGACCGGCCCGGTGCTCACCCGGAAGCCCGTCGCCCCGCCCGCGGACCCGTCGGTCACCGTGGTGATCCCGACCCTCGGCCGCTACGAGCTCCTGGGCGGGGTCCTCGACGACCTCGCCAAGCAGACCGTCCCGGCCACCCAGGTGGTGGTGGTCGACCAGAACGACCGCGACAAGCGGGACCCGGCGTTCTACGAGCGCCACGCCGAGCGGCTGCCCCTGGAGGTCGTCTTCCAGGACGAGCGGGGTCAGTGGATCTCCCGCAACGAAGCCGTCCGGCGCGCCACCGGGGAGTGGATCGCGTTCGTCGACGACGACTCCGACCTGGTCCCGGACTTCATCGAGCGCCACCTCGAGGGCCTGGTCACCTACGACGCCGACCTCACCACCGGGGCGTCGCTCGCGGTGGTGGGCGCACCGATCCCGGACAACTACGCCTTCTTCCGCATGGCCGACCAGTGGGACTCGGGCAACGGGCTGTGCCACCGCTCCCTGCTCGAGCGGTTCGGCCTGTTCGACCAGCAGTTCGACCGGCAGCGGCGCGGCGACGCCGAGTTCGGTCTCCGGGTCCAGCTCGGCGGGGCCCTGGTCGTGCACGTGCCCAAGGCCATCCGCACCCACCACAAGGCGGAGACCGGCGGGCTGCGGACCTACGGGTCCTGGGACGGGTTCCGGTCCCGGGACCGCAGCGGGCCGCTCCCGGTCCCGGCGATGCGGTACTACACGGCCCGGTACCTCACCCCCCGCCAAGCGCGGGAGGACCTGCTGATCGGCCTGCTCCAGGCGATCGTGCCCTACGAGCTCAAGCGACGGGCCACCCCCGTGCAGTGGGCCGGGTTCGTGGCGGCCGAGCTGCTGCACGTGCCCTCCACCATCCGGCGGGTGCGCCGGTCGGGCGAGATCGCCCGGGAGATGGTGCGCGAGGGCCCGTCGATCGACCCGCTCCCGCCGCAGTGAGCGCCGACCACCTGCGCCTCGGCGTCATCGGCGACACCCAGCACTACCGGGACTCCGAGGGCCGCCTGTGCGCGCTGGAGCCGGTGGTGCTCCAGCTCGACCGCTGGGCGGCGCTGTTCGACGAGCTCGTGCTGTGCGCGCCCCTGGCGCCCGGACCCCCGCCCGCCGGGTACGCCCCGTACCGTGCGGCCAACGTGCGGATCGTCCCGGTCCCGAGCGGGGGCGGCAACACGCTCCGCGAGAAGCTGTCGATGATCAAGCTGCTCCCGGTCTGGGCGCGCACCACGCGGCGCGTCGCCCGAGACGTGGACGGCGTGCACCTCCGCTGCCCGAGCAACATCGGCTTCGTCGGCATCTTGTCCACGTGGAAGGCCACGTCGCGCCGCCACGGCTTCTACGCGGGGGTGTGGCGGGCCTACGACGGCGAGCCGTTCTTCTTCGGCCTCCAGCGCCGGCTCCTGGGCAGCCGCTGGTTCGACGGGCCGGTGTCGGTCTACGCCACCCGCGACCCGCACCGGCCCAACCTCGAGCCCTTCTTCAGCCCGTCGTTCACCGAGGCGTACTGGGAGGAGGCGGGCCCCGCCGCCGACACCAAGATCGAGCGGCTGGGACAGGCGGACCGCAGCGGACCGTGGCGCTTCGTCACCGTCGGGCGCCTCACCCCGAACAAGAACCAGCGGACCGTGGTCGAGGCCATGGCCAAGGTGGTGGCCGCCGGGGTGGACGGGCACCTCGACGTCTACGGCGACGGCCCCTCGCGACCCGAGCTCGAGCAGCTGGCCGCATCACTCGGCATCGCCGAACGGGTGGCGTTCCACGGATCGGTCGACTTCGGCGAGGTCATGGCCGCCTTCCAGGTCGCCGACCTCCACCTGCTGGCCACCCGCCAGGAGGGGTTCGGCAAGGTGCTGCTGGAGGGCATGGTGCACGCCACCGTGCCGGTGTTCTCCGAGAGCCCGCTGGCCGACGAGATCTCCGGGAGCGGCAGCCGGGGCCTGGTGTTCGCCACCGACGACGCCGACGGCCTCGCCGCCCACGTGACGGCGCTCGTGGCCGACGGGACCCGCTGGCAGGCGATGGCGGCAGATGCCCGCACGTACACTGCCTCGATGACGCTCGATCGGTTCGCGGACCGGGTCCGAGAGACGCTCGAGCGGGGCTGGGGGGTCACGCTGCCCGACCCGCCGGCGACGGATCGATGACCGAGCGGGAGCCGACGAGCTTCCTCTTCGTCACCCAGTACTTCCCGCCCGAGCGCGGGGCGGCCCAGGTCCGGCTCGGCGCGGTGACCCGGGTCCTGGAGCGCCTCGGCCACCGCGTCGAGGTGCTGACCGCCATCCCGAACTACCCCCTCGGCCGGTTCTTCGACGGCTGGTCGAAGCGGCCGCTGCAGCGCCGGGACGAGGACGGGATCCGCGTGACGCGGGTGTGGGTCTGGGCGGCCATGGGCAGCGGCCTCGGCCGGCTGGCCAACTACCTGTCGTTCGCGGTGACCTCGCTGCTGGGGCTGATCGCCACCCGGCGCTCCCGGTGGATGTTCGTGGAGTACCCGACGCTGTTCGGGGCCCTGCCGGCCGTGCTGGTGGCGAAGGCTCGCCGGCAGCCGCTCGTGATCAACGTGGCCGACCTGTGGGTCGACGCGGTCGTGTCGCTCGGCGGCCTGTCCGACGGCACCGCCGCCAAGATCCTGCTCGTCGTCGAGCGGTGGATGCTCAAGCAGGCCGATGTGGTCACGGCGGTCACCCACGGCATGCGCAAGGCCATCATCGACAAGGGTGTCGATCCGTCCCGGATCGCCTGGCTGCCCAACGGTGCCGACACCGACCTCTTCTCGCCCGGCCCGGCGGATCCGGCCGAGCTCGAGGCGGTGGGCCTCGGCCCGGGGGAGCACCTCATCCTCTACGCCGGCACCCACGGCTTCGTGCACGGGCTCGAGGTGGTCCTCGATGCCGCCGAGGCCCTGGCCGACGAGCCGGTCCGCTTCCTGCTGGTGGGCGGCGGCTCCGAGCGGGACCGGCTGGTCGCCGACGCCGCGGCCCGGGGGATCGCCAACGTCACCTTCTGGGAGCCGGTGGAGCCCGAGCGCATCGCCGCCCTCCTGCGCATCGCCTCCATCGGCCTGGCCTGCACCCGGGCCGGGGACCTGTACCGCTCGATCCGCTCGGCCAAGGTGTGGCCGGTCATGTCGAGCGGCACGCCCATCATCTACTCAGGCGACGACGAATCCGCCCTGCTGGTGGCCGATGCGGGCGCCGGCCTGCACACACCGGCGGGGGACGCGCCGGCGCTCGCAGCCGCCATCCGGGACCTGCTCGCCGACCCCGAGCGGGCGGCGCTCCTGGGCGCCCGTGGCCGCGAGCACGTCATCGGCGAGGCCAGCTGGGACGCGATCGTGACGAGGTGGCTCGACGACCTGGACCGGATCTCGGTCGAGCACGGCGTGGTGACCCGGTGAAGCTCGCCGACCTCTACGCCCGGTCGCCCGTGGCCGTGCAGAACGTGTTCGCCAGCGGCTACGGCCTCCGCGAGCGGGTCCGCCGCTACGGCGGCACCTACAAGGAGCTGGTCCACGAGCTCCAGCTCCACCAGTGGGCCACCCCTGAGGAGCTGCAGGCCGACCAGCTCGCCCGCCTGCGCGAGCAGCTGGCCTGGTGCGGTCGGGAGGTGCCCCACTACCGAGACCAGTTCCGCCAGCTCGGCTTCGACCCCCGCGACGTCACCAGCGTCGACGACCTCACCGCCCTGCCGCTGCTGGACAAGGAGGTGGTCCGGGCCGACCCGGACCGCTTCGTCCCCGATCGGAACCCGCCCAAGCTCATCGCCCAGACCACGGGCGGGACCACGGGCACCCCCCTGCGCTACTGGGCCAGCGTCGACGCCGTGCGCTTCAACTACGCCGCCTACGAGGCCCGCACCCGGCGGTGGGCCGGCACCCGCTTCGGCGATCGCATCGCCTCCATCCACGGCCAGCCCATCGTGCCCGCCGACGACCAGAGCGGGCCGTTCTGGCGGCGCAACCTGGCGTTCAACCAGCTCTACCTCTCGGTGTACCACCTGAACGACGCGAACCTGCCCGCCTACATCGCCGAGCTGGAGTCGTTCGACCCCCACGCCATCGCCGGGTACACGTCCGCGGTCCACCGCATCGCCCAGCACATCTTGGAGTCCGGGAACCTGGGCCGGGTCTCTCCGTCGTGCATCCTCGTCAGCTCCGAGACGCTCACCCCCGCCGTCCGGCGTGACATGGAGCAGGCGTTCGGCTGCCGGGTCTTCAACGGGTACAGCCTCGGCGAGCTGGTGGCGTGGATCTCCGAGTGCCCCGAGGGCAGCATGCACGTCAGCACCGAGTACGGCGTGGTGGAGCTCGTCGACGGACCGGCGGGCAGCGAGATCGTGGCCACCGGGCTCAACAACCGGGCGATGCCGCTCATCCGCTACCGCACCGGCGACCTGGCCACCGCCAGCGACGAGCCGTGCCGCTGCGGCCGCCACCTGCCGGTGCTGTCGAGCCTCACCGGCCGGGTCGACGACGTCGTGCGCACCCCCGAGGGCTCGGTCATCGGCCCGGCGCCGATGAGCCTGGCCTTCCAGCGCGTGCCCCGGCTGCGCCGGGCGCAGGTGCACCAGGACTCGGTGGAGGCGATCCGGATCCTGCTGGAGCCGGCCCCCGGGTTCAGCGAGGACGACGCCGCCTTCTTGGACCGGGAGCTGCGCAAGCGCCTCGGCACCACCCTGCGGATCGACTACGAGTACGTCGACGCCATCCCCCGCACCTCCGGGGGCAAAGAGCGGCTCGTCGTGTCGTCGCTGGGCCGCAGCCCGATCCCCGGATGAGCGGCGCTCGCCCCGTCCTCGGCTTCCTCGGCATCCACGCCGGCGGGCGGCCCGGCCAGCCTCCCGGCCAGGACGAGATCCTCGCCCCGTTGTTCCGCGCCGAGGGCTACCGGGTCCGCCAGGCCAGCTCGGTGCGCTGGCCGCCGTTGCGGACCCTCGACCAGCTGCGGGCGCTGCTGGCGTGGCGCGACGTCGACGTCCTCGTCATCGCGGTCTACTCCGGGGCGTCGTTCCTGATCGCCCGCTTCGGCACCTACCTCGGGCGCAGGATCGGGCACCGCAAGGTCGTGCTGTTCCTGCACGGCGGCAACCTGCCCGTGTACGCCCCCGCCCACCGCGAGGCCGTCTCCCGGACCTTCGACCGGGCCGATCTGATCCTCGCGCCGTCGGCGTACCTGGCGGACGCCTTCCGGGCCTGGGGGTACGACGTCGCGGTCGTGCCCAACGTGCTCCCGCTCGAGCCGGCCGAGGCCCCGCCCCGCGCCTCGGCGCGCCCCGCCCTGCTGTGGATGCGGACCTTCGCCGCCGAGTACGACCCGCTCGCCGCCGTCGAGGTGCTCCGGCGGGTCGCCGAGTCCGAGCCGGACGCCACCTTGACCATGGCCGGTGCCGACCACGGCCTGCTGGACGCCACCCGCGCCAAGGCCCGCGAGCTGGGCGTCGCTGACCGGGTCGCGTTCCCCGGCTACCTCGACGCTGCCGGCAAGGCCGACGCCTTCGCCCGCCACGACGTGTTCGTGAACACCAACCGGGTCGACAACACCCCGGTCAGCGTGCTGGAAGCCGCCGCCGCCGGGCTGGTCCCGGTGGCCATGCGGGTGGGCGGCATCCCCGCCCTGCTGAGCGACGGCGTCGACAGCGCGCTGATCGAGCCCGGTGACGTCGACGCCATGGCGGCGGCGATCGTCGACCTGGTCGGCGACCCCGCCCGGTTCGAGGCGCTCTCCGACGGGGCACGAGAGCTGGCCGCCCGCTCGACCTGGCCGTCCGTCCAGGCCGCCTGGGAGCAACAGCTGGCCCGGCTGGTCGGTACGGTGGTCCCGTGACCGATCTCGAGGAGGGCTCGCTTCCCGCTGACCACCTCGAGATCGTCGGGCTCACCACCCAGGACCTCGACGAGGTGGCGCGCCTGCACGTGGTGGCCTTCCCCGACAGCGAGTTGGGCCGCCAAGGCCTGGAGGCCGTCCGCCGCAGCTACCTGTGGCAGTTCGAAGGCCCCCACGACCTCACCGCCATCGGCGCACGCGCGGAAGGCAAGCTGGTCGGGTTCCTCTTCGGAGGCGTGTTCCGCGGGTCGACGATCGGGTTCGTCAAGCGGGAGTGGCGGTTCCTGCTGGGTCGGGCCATCCGCCACCCCAGCGCCCTGCTCCACCGGGAGCGCATCAGCCGCCTGTTCCTCGCCGTGCGGCTCCTGCTGCGGCGGACGAAGGGCCCCGCACCCGAAGATCCCGCAGCCGTGGCGCCGCGCTCCTTCGGCGTGCTGGCGATCGCGGTCGACCCCGGCAGCCAGGGTCGCGGCGTCGGCCAGGCGATCATGGCTGACGCCGAGTCCACGGCCCGGGCCGAGGGCTACGCCCAGATGCACCTCACGGTCCACCCGTCGAACGAGCAGGCGGTCCGCTTCTACGAGCGCAGCGGCTGGGTCCGCTCCACCGTCGACGGTGACACCTGGACCGGCCAGATGGTCAAGCCCCTGACGTAGCTCCTCGGGCGCGCCGAAGCGCCCGGGTCTCATTGGTCGATCTCGGTGCCGTCGGGGCGGAGGACGTGCATGTGGCCGCGTTCGTCCATGTGGGCGGTGAAGCCGTGTTCTTTGAGCCGGTTGTGCTTCCCGCATGCGGGTCCCCCGTTGCTGGGGTTGGTTCTGCCGCCGTTGCGTCTGGGGTGCAGGTGGTCGGCTTGGCAGTGGTGGACCTTGACGGTGCAGCCGGGCCAGTAGCAGGAGTGGTGGCCGAACATGACGGCTTCGCGCAGTGGTCCGGTGAAGAGCTTGTGGAGCCCGGAGGCGTCGAGCACGACGCTGTCCCAGCCCACGACCATGCGTCGGATGCGTCCGGTGAGGGCGTTGGCGAAGGCCTCGGTGGGGTCGACGGGGTGCCCGTCGCTGGTCTCGCAGCGGAACTCTCGGCCGGGATGCGCCTCCGGGCGGTTATTCGCGGCATCGTCTTCGGCAGTCGGGTCCTGGTGGGCGTCGCCGGTGTCGGGGTGCGGTCCGAGGTCTGGGACCGGGCGGCGTTCGATGGTGGCGCCGGCGGCCCGGCGGGCCTCGCGCTCAAAGGTCTCGTGGTCCATCACGATGGTGGTGTTGATCGGTGCCCCACCGGGTGCGGCGGCGTAGGCGTTGGCAGCGAAGGTGAAGATCCGCGCCACCGCATCGGCATCTCGTTGGTCGAAGGTCCGGGCGAGGTGTTCGACGGTGGTGGCGTCACCGTGGATGGCGCGGGCTTCGGCCCAGTCGGCTTGGAACTCGGCTTCGACGAACGCCCGGAAGATCGACTGCATCTGCGCCCCGGTCACACCGCCGATGAGACACAGCAGCTCCCAAC
>JAOBWH010000092.1 GCA_025463265.1 Ilumatobacteraceae bacterium | reverse complement strand
TCTCGGTGGTCGCCGCCCTCACCGGCCTGTACCCGGCGTCGACGATCCTCCTCGCCCAGTCCCACCTCCGCGAGCGTCTGCACCTCCCGCAGGTCGTCGGCCTCGGCGTCGCCGCCTGCGCCGCCATCCTCATCGCCGTCTGACCCCCTCGGCGTCAGCTGAACAGGTCGCGGCGGGGCTCGTCGGTGTACACGGGGTCGCGATCCTCGGCGAAGGCGCGCATTGCCTCGGGGAGGTTGGCGGTGAAGCCCATCATCAGCTGGTTGCGGTCCTCGAGCTCCTGGGCGGCGGCCAGGCTGGCGATCTCCAGGTTGGCCCAGATCGTGCTCTTGGTCATCGCCAGCCCGTAGGCGCTGAACGCCGCCATCCGGCCGGCCGTCTCGAGGGCCGTGTCGAGCAGCTGGTCGGCGGGCACGACCCGGGAGACCAGGCCCATGCGGAGGGCGTCGTCGGCGTCGATGACCCGGCCCGTCATCAGCAGGTCGTTGCTGTGGGCGGCGCCGATCAGGCGGGGGAGGAGCCACGAGGCGCCCATCTCCGTGCTGCTGAGGCCGTTGACGATGCCGGTGGCGTTGAAGCGGCTGCCGGCGGCGGCGAACCGCAGCTCGGCGCCGAGCGCGAGGCACATGCCGCCTCCGTACGCGTCGCCGTTCACGGCGGCGATGACCGGTTGGGGGAGCGAGCGCATCAACGGCGTCAGGCGGGAGTACACGTGCATCGACCGCTGGGCGATCTGGCCCACCTGGAGCCCGTCGATGCCCGGCACCGCGCCGTGGTCCTTCAGGTCGAGCCCCGAGCAGAAGGCCCGGCCGGCGCCGGTGAGCACGATGACCCGGCAGGCGTTGTCGGCTCGGATCGCCTCGAGGGTGTCGGCGAGCTCGAGCACCAGCTCGATCGACATGGCGTTGAGCCGCTCGGGCCGGTGGAGCGTGACCACGGTGATCTGCGGGTCGGGCTTGTCGACGAGCACCACAGACATCTCGGAACCTCGCACGGCCGGATCAGGAACGAGAACGTGTTCTACTCGGGTTTCGGCGGACGGGCGGCTGGCGCCGGGGTCGGGGGCACGCCGGTAGGGTCTCGGGCCGTGTCCGACCTCACGCCCTCCGAGCCCACGCCCGAGCCCACGCCCGAGACCGTCGCCTCGAACCTCGGTGCCGAGCAGGAGCTCGCGATCGATCTGGCCGCCTTCCTGCCCGACGGGGTGGAGCTGGGCGCCGAGACGGTGGTCGACGACCAGATCGATGCGACCGATGAGGTCCCCGCCGCCCAACCGTCCGCCCCGCCTGCCCCGGCCGTGGACCTGGAGGCGCTCAGCCAGATCGAGCGCGACCTCGATGCGGTCGATGCCGCCATCGCTGCGCTGGAGGCCGGGACCTACGGGCTCGATCCCGCCACCGGCCTGCCCATCGACGATGCCCTCCTCGCCGAGAACCCGACCCGCCTCAGCTGACGCGTGATCGGCGCGTCGAGCTAGGCGAACAGCTGGCCGTCCCCGGGCCGGTCCGCGTCGGAAGCGTTGCGGTCGGGCACGGGCGGCTCGGGACGGTCGTGGGGCTCCTCGTCGTCGGCGAGGGCGTCGGCGTCGGGCGCATCGCCGCCGGTCTTGGCGAGCAGGTAGCCCTCGGCCCGTTCGGCCAGCGGGTAGCGGCCGGCCAGGGCGTAGAACGCCGGCCCGTGGCGGCGCTCCACCAGGTGGGCCAGCTCGTGGACGATCACGTGGTCGACCACCCACGGCGGGAAGTCCGCCATGCGGTCCGAGATGCGGACGACCCCGGTGGACGGCGTGCAGGAGCCCCACCGGTGCGCCTGGTTGGTGACCCACCGGATCTCGGTGGGCACGGGCAGGTCGTGGGCCTTGGCCAGCTTGTGCGCCCGCGCGGCCAGGTCGATCGAGGTCGAGGTGCCGGCCTTCTCGTAGCGGCGGCGGAACACCTCGACCAGGCGCTGCTCCTCGGCCTTCGACGAGCGGGCCGGGATGCGCACCTCGAGCCGGCCGGCGACCAGGCGGGCCTGGGCGGTCTTCCGGCGCTTGGCGCTGCGGATGACGTCGACCTCCATCGTCGTCCCGCTCAGATCCGGTCGGCCTCGATGGCCGTCGCCGTGGTCGGATCGATCAGGTCGAGGCGCGGGCCGATGGTCATCTCGTCGCCGACGACCTCGAGCCACACCGCACCCAGGTTCGACAGCCGTCCGCGATCGGGGGCGCCGAGCCGGCGTTCGATGGCGTACATCACACCGCCGTGGGTGATGGCGACGATGTCGCCGTCGGGCACGAGCCGGCCGAGGGCCACCAGGGCGATCTCGACCCGAGCCCACAGGTCGTCGTCGGACTCCCAGTCTGCTGGCCAGTCCGGGTGGCCGTCCTCCCCCGGGCGGAAGCCGGCCGGGTCATCGGGCAGGAGGCCGGGGAACGCCTGGTGGATCTCGGGGCGGGTGAGCCCCGAGAGCGAGCCGGCGTCGCGCTCGCGCAGGCGGGGCTCGACGAGGACCGGGTCGATGCCGAGGATCCGCCCGATGATGGCCCCGGTGTCCGCAGCCCGCTCGAGATCGGAGGTGACCAGCGCATCGACGGTGCCCAGCGCCGCCGCGGCGGCCGCCGCCTGCTCCTGGCCCCGCTCGGACAGCGGCGGATCGGCCTGCCCCTGCCAGCGCCCATCCGCGTTCCAGATCGATTCACCGTGGCGGACGAGGAGCAGTCGGGTCATGGTGCCGCCACCGTACCGGTTGCTCGCGGCGGGCTGACCCGGATGGGCCGGCGGGCCGCCCCACCGGTAGGCTCCTCCTCCGCCATGGCCGTCCTCCGGCTCTTCGCAGCTGCCCGCACCGCCGCCGGCACCGCCCGGGACCTCGTGCCGGGCGACTCGGTGGCCGAGATCCTCGCCTCCGCCACCGAGCGGTACGGCGATGAGTTCGCCGCGATCCTGCCCACCTGCGCCATCTGGGTGAACGGCGATCCGGCCGATGGGACGGTCGCAGTGACCGACGCCGACGAGGTCGCGGTCCTGCCGCCCGTCTCGGGTGGGGCCTCGTGAGCGACGCCGACCAGCCCGGCGGTCCCCGCCGATCCCCGCGCCCGCCCCGGGGC
>JAOBWH010000080.1 GCA_025463265.1 Ilumatobacteraceae bacterium | reverse complement strand
CTCGATGTCGATCCGGCGACGGCGCACGGTTCGGAGCTGACCGGGCTGATGGTGGCGCGTGCCGAGCTGGCGTGTGTGATCGATGGGGCGGCGGTGGCGGCGATGGCGCCGTGGGAGGCCTCAGCGGACTGGGCGCGTGATGGGGCGGCGACGGTGGTGACGGCGCTGGTCAACGAGACCGGTGCGCACCGTTCGGCGGCGGCGGTGCTGCGGCGCACCGGGCTCGACGCAGCCTCGATGCCCCACGTGTCAGCGGCAGCAACACGGGGGTCGTTGCCGTTGTCGCACCTGCGGCTGGTCACCTCGGCGCGCAAGCCCGAAGTGGCCGAGGTGTTCGACCGCGACGAGGCGCTCCTCGTCACCGAAGCCGCCAAGCGGACCGCTGATGGGCTGGCGGGGTTCTTGCGGGCGTGGCGCTACGGGGCCCTCGCCGAGCTCGGCCGCAACGAACCCGACAACCCGCCCGACCACGACTCCGAAGCCGACACCGCCAAGATCGTCACCGGGTTCGCCGGACGCGGCCTCATCAACCTCGACGTCACACCGGTCTCACTGGGCATCATCACCGAAGCCGTCCAAGCCCGCATCGAGACCTGGCGGCGCACCGGGCAGCTCACCGAAGACGACCGCACCTGGCAAGAGCTCGTCGCCGCCGCCATCATCGAGCTCATCGCCGACGGATCGGTGTCCACACGACGCAAGCAGCTGCGGCCGCTGGTGATCATCACCGCCAAGCTCACCGACCTGTTCAACCGCGCCCACATCCCCACCGACGAACGGGCGGCCTGGTCGGCGCGCATCGTCGGCGGCGGACCCATCGGCCAAGCCGCCCTGCACGAGCTCATGGAACAAGCGAACCTGCAACTCGTCGTCACCGACGACGACGGCGAACCCCTCCACATCGGACGAGCACAACGCCTCGCCACCGCCGCGATGCTCATCGCCCTCATCGCCCGCTCCGGCGGCACCTGCGAGTTCCCCGGCTGCCACGCCACCCACCACCGAGCCCACGCCCACCACATCCGCCGGTGGCGCAACGGCGGCAACACCGACCTCACCAACCTCGCCCTGCTCTGCCCCCACCACCACCGCCTCATCCACCACGGCTGGACCCTCATACGCGGACCAGCCGGCCTCACCTTCCACCGACCCGACGGCACCACCATCGACCCACCACCCTTCGCCCACGCCGCCTGACCATGGCAACTCGTGCAGAGGCGTGTGAAGGGTGGGCGGTCACCGCCTAGGTGCGATACGGGGGCGTGCGGCCAACGGGGATGGACCGAATCGATGACCACCCCGAGCGCACCCGGGCGTGGTCATCGCGCGCCCGCGCACGTGCTGCCGGGCGGGCGCAGCCGCGTAGGGGCCGGTCAGGCGGGGGGCGGAACCGGGTCGGTGGAGGTGGCGCCGTTGGTGCTGACGGCGTCGGTCCAGCGGTGGCCGTCCCACCAGCGGTGCTGGTGGCGGCCGCTCGGGTCGGGGTGCCATCCGGCCGCATGCCCTCCCGTCGTCGCAGCGGACGCCGCTGCTGGCGGTGGAGGTGGCGGCGGGAGAGGCGGCGGCGGAGGAGCCGGCGCGCCGGCGGGCGCACCGGGCAAGGCGCCGAGCTGGGCTCGGATGGCGGCCTCGACCTTGGCCACGTTCTTCTTGTTCTTACCCCAGTCGACCAAGCCGAACTTCAGGGCGGACCGGACGATGACGGTGCTGCTGATGGCGGTGACCGGCTGGACGAACAGCTCGAGGTTCTCGCCCCAGGACATGAGGTCCACCGAGCTCTTGGCCGAGATGATCCCTGCGGCCGGGTCGGCGTTGACGACGCCGAAGCCGAGGGTGCCGAGCGCCCGGTAGGTGGCGTCGAACGCCTGGTCCGAGGGGACCGGCAGGTCGATGGCCAGCTCGGCCTTGGTGGCCATCAGCGGGTCACGGCGAGGGCCTCGGCGACGACGTCGAGGCCTTCGTGGAGGAGCTTCTCGCTGATCACGAGCGGCGGGAGGAAGCGGATCACGTTGCCGTACGTCCCGGCGGAGAGGGTCACGACGCCTTGGGCGTGGCAGGCGGCGAGCACCGCCCGGACGCGGTCCGGGTCGGGCCGGTCGGTGCCGGGCTCGACCAGCTCGATGGCCTGCATGAGCCCCCGGCCGCGGACGTCGCCGATGCCTCGGTCGCGGGCCTTCATGGCGTCGAGGCGGGTGCGGAGGGCGGCACCGAGGCGCTGGGCGTCGGCGATCAGCCCGCCGTGCTCGAGCATGTCGATGGTGGCGAGGGCGGCCGCACAGGCGACGGGGTTGCCGCCGTAGGTGCCGCCGAGCCCGCCGACGTGGACCGAGTCCATGACCTCGGCGCGGCCGGTGACGGCGGCGAGGGGGAGGCCGCCGGCGATGCCCTTGGCGGTGGTGATGAGGTCGGGGACGATGTGCTCGTCCTCGCAGGCGAACCACTGGCCGGTGCGGCCGAAGCCGGTCTGGATCTCGTCGGCGACGAACATGATCCCGTTCTCGGTGCAGAACTCCGAGAGCGCCGGGAGGTACCCCTTGCCGGGGACGATGAAGCCGCCCTCGCCCTGGATCGGTTCGACGAGGATGGCGGCCACCCGGTCGGCGCCGATGGTGGTGTGGATGTCCGAGATGACCTCGGCGGCGGCTTCGAGACCGGAGGCGTCGGGGCCGCCGGGCCAGCGGTACGGGTAGGCCATGGGGACCCGGTAGATGTCGCCGGCGAACGGACCGAACCCGGCCTTGTACGGCATGGACTTGGCGGTGAGGGCCATCGTCAGGTTGGTGCGCCCGTGGTACGCGTGCTCCATCACGACGATGGCGGTGCGCCCCGTGGCGTGGCGGGCGATCTTGACGGCGTTCTCGACGGCTTCGGCACCGGAGTTGAACAGCGCCGACTTCTTGGCGTGGGTGCCGGGGGTCAGGCGGTTGAGCTGCTCGCACACCTGCACGTAGCCGGAGTAGGGCGTGATCATGAAGCAGGTGTGCGTGAACGAGGCGGCCTGGGCGGCGACGGCCTGGGCGACGGCGGGCGCTGCGTTGCCGACGTTGACGACGGCGATGCCCGAGCCGAGGTCGATCAGGGAGTTGCCGTCGGAGTCGACGATGACGCCACCGCCGGCGGCCACCACCTCGATCGGCAGGGCGCTGCCGATCCCCGAGGCCACTGCGGCGGTCCGGCGCTCGTGGAGGGCGCGCGCCCGGGGCCCGGGGATGGCGGTGACGACGCGCCGCTCCTGGGGAAGCGTGGGCCCGCCGGCCAGGGGGACGACAGCATCAGCGACATCGGTCATGGCGCTGATTCTGCCGGACCGGCTTCGGCTCCCGCTCGGAAATCCGGGTCCGGCCCGCGGCGGGATCAGCGCTGGGCGGCGATCTTGCGCCACACCGGGCGGGGGAGGACCTTGAGCACGGCGAACACGTACTGGAGCTTGGCGGGGGACCAGACGGTGTGGGCGCCACGGCGCAGGCCGGTGACGACGTCTCTGGCGACGGCCTCGGCGGTGGTGGCCATGGGCCCGTCGGGCATCCCTTCGGTCATGGTGGTGCGCACGAAGCCGGGGCGGATGGCCATCACGTTGGCGCCCGTGCCGTGGAGGCGGTCGGCGAGACCCTGGGTGAAGGCGTCGAGCCCGGCCTTGGTGGAGCCGTAGACGAAGTTCTCGGCCCGCGGGCGCTCGCCGGCGACGGACGTGAAGATGGCGAGGGTGCCGTGGCCCTGCGCCTTCAGGTGCTGGGCGACGGCCAGCCCGGACGACACGGCACCGGCGTAGTTGACGATGGCGGCCTCGGCCGCCGCAGCGGGGTCCTGGTCGAACGCGTCCTGGTCGCCGAGCACGCCGAAGGCGAGCAGGACCAGGTCCAGGTCGGGGTGGTCGGCCCAGACGCTGTCGATCACGGCCTGGTGGGTCTCGGGCTTCGACGCGTCGAACGCCACCAGCTCCACGGTGGTGACGCCGGCGGACCGCAGCTCGTCGGCGACCGGCTCCAGCTTGGCGGTGTCGCGACCGGCCAGGATCACGGTGCGGGTGCGCTCCTTGGCCAGCTCCCTGACGGTGGCCACGGCCAGGTCAGAGCCACCGCCGAGCACCAGTACGGACTCCAGGGCGCCGAGGGCGTCTCGCATCGGGGGTGGCTCCTTCAACAGCATCGGTGGGCCGCCCAGTGTCGCACGGCGAGTGGGGTCGCTCGGCGAGGCGTCGGTACGCTGGTGCCACCATGAGCACGAGGAAGCTGATCCTGGCAGCGCTGCTGTGCGGCATGGCCATCCTGGTGGCGTTCACCGCCCAGGTCGTCATGTGGTCCAACTCCTGAGCACCTGCACGCCTGGACACCCGGCGGCCCTCTGACCCTGCTGCCCGTCCAGATCTGCCGCCGCTCCGTACCGTAAGGATGGTGGACACCGACCTCGACGCTCCGGAACAGGTCACGACGGCCCGCCGCCCACCGCCCATCGGCGGCCTCGGGGCGCTGGCCGGTGCTCTGGGAGCGGCGGCTGCGCTGGCGGTGATCGAGCTGGCGACCCTGCTCGACAGCACGGGGGACTCAGTCACCGAGGCCACCGGGAACGCGTTCATCGATGCCTTCGCGGCGTCCCTGAAGGAGATCGCGGTCGTCCTGTTCGGGACGAACGACAAGGCGGCGCTGCTCATCGGCACGGCGATCATCGCCATGGCCATCGGCGCGTGGCTGGGGATGCGGGCGCTCGAGCGTCCGCAGACGGTGGTGGCCGGGTTCGGGGTGTTCGCGCTCCTGGGCATCGTGATGGCGTGGCGGGACCCGCTGGCGTCGAAGCCGGTGTCGGTGCTGGCCTCTCTGCTCGGCGCAGCCGTCGGCACCGTGGTGACGATCGGTCTCGCCCGGCGCTGGCAGAAGGCGCGCCAGCTGGAGCGGGACACGCCGGTGGGCCGGGGGTTCGCCCGGCGGAAGGTGCTCATCGACGGTGGGATCGCGGCGGGAGCGCTGCTGCTCGGTGTCGGCCTGGCCCGCTCGCTCCGGGAGTCGGCCCGCACGGCGGCGGCCGGCGTGGCGCGGAAGCTGCCCCGGGCGACGCCGAAGGTCGCGGTGCCCGCCGACACCCTCGACCAGGGCCCCGAAGCCGTGGCGGGGATCAGCCCGTACGTCACGCCGACCGACGACTTCTACCGGATCGACACGGTCTTCCGCCCACCGGTCGTCGACGCCTCTACCTGGACCCTGTCGATCAAGGGGATGGTCGATCGGGAGCTCACCTTCACCTACGACGACATCCTCGCCCGGGACCTGATCGAGGTGCCCATCACCATGCTGTGCGTCTCCAACGAGATCGGCAACCACCTCGTCGGGAACGCCCGCTGGACCGGGGTGCTGCTCGCCGACCTCCTCGGGGAGGCCGGGGTGGAGGACGGGGCGGAGCAGGTGATGGGTGAGTCGGTCGACGGCTTCACCGCCGGTTTCCCGGTCGAGGTCGCGCTCGACGGCCGCGACGCCCTGCTCGTCGTCGGCATGAACGGCCATCCGCTCCCCGTCGAGCACGGGTACCCGGCCCGGCTCATGGTCCCGGGCATCTACGGCTACGTGTCGGCCACGAAGTGGATCAAGGAGATCCGCCTCACCACCTGGGACGAGGAGGGCTACTGGATCCCCCGGGGCTGGTCGCGCCTCGGGCCCATCAAGACCAGCT
>JAOBWH010000064.1 GCA_025463265.1 Ilumatobacteraceae bacterium | reverse complement strand
CGCCCCGCCCCGCCCGATCCGTCCCGATCCGTCCCGCCCCATCCCGACCCGACCCAAGGAGCCGCCGTGCACCTCGATGCCTTCCTCGCCCGGATCGACGACCTCGCGCCCGGCTACGGCTACGACGCCGCCGCCCGGTTCGACCGGATGCCGGTGTACCACCGCCTGGCGATCACCCGCTGGCTGGCCGATGCGCTGGAGCAGCCCACCGATCTCGACGTCATCCGCCAGTTCGCCACGCTGGGCGATGCGCAGCGCTGGCTCGAGACGGCCGTCGCAGGAGGTGAGCCGCTGCGGGCGACGGCCCGGCCGGCGTCGGCCGCCAGCAGGGGAGCGTCGACGCGCGTCCGGCTCCGGCCGGTGCTCGACGACGACCTCCTGGCGATCTACCTGGCGTCGTTCGACCCCGCCACCTCGGGCGCCTGGCGCTATCGCGGTCGCACGCTTCCGACCGACGAGTTCGTCGCCACCCTCGCCGAAGGGGTGCGGGCCCAGTACGTCGTCGAGCTGACCAGCACCGGGGCGGCGGTCGGCCTGGTGTCGGCCTACGACCACAACGGGGCCGGGCTCCACTGCAAGGTGGCGTTCCTGCGCATCGGTGCTCGCCAGCCCGGCGACGCCGGGGCCACGTTCGAGGGGATGCTGCTGTTCCTCACGCACCTCTTCGCCACCTTCCCGTACCGGAAGGTCTTCGCCGAGGTCCCGGCCTACAACATGGGCCCGTTCGAGCCCGGTCTGGCCCAGGAGGAGGGCATCTTGCGGGACTACCTGTTCCACGAAGGCCGTCGCGTCGACCTGCACATCGTCTCGTTCCGCCGGGACCAGTGGGTGCAGGTGCACGAGGCGAGCGGATGGTGAGCACCCCGCGATGGTCCTCATGAGGAGCATCGCTCGCCTTGCGCCCGGGTGCTGTGGTGTCATGCCGCGATGACGGCGATCGACCGGTCCGGACGGATGGACGACCTGGCGGCGCGGCTGGCCTCCATGGAACTGGAGCTGGCGATGGTGCGCGCCAGCGTGGAGGAGCACCTGCGGACCCGCCGCCTGGCGGTGGTGGACGAGCACGGGGTCGAGCGCATCGTGCTCGACGCCCGACGCGGCACCGGCTCGATGCTGGTGCGGGTGCACGGCCCCGACGGCCGCACCACCGGCGTGGAGATCTACGCATCAGAAGCCGACGAGGGTGACCCCGAGGTCGGCGTCTGCGTGCTCCGCGACGGCGACGTGGTCAGCCGGTGGACGGCTGGGTGACGCCGTCGAACGTGGTGGCCAGCCAGTTGCCCGGCGCGATCTCCAACCCCCGCTCCAGGCGCAGCACGTTCTTCACGGTGAGGTTGCGCTCGCCCCGCTCGATCTGGCCGATGTAGGTCCAGTGCAGGCCCGCGGCATCGGCCAGGGCCTCCTGGGTGAGCGAACGCTCCAGGCGCAGCTCGCGCAGGCGCCGGCCGAGCTGGATCATCTCGGGGTCCTTGACCTTGGGTGGGTTCTTGCGGGGAGGTGCCACAGGCGCCATCAAGCCAGACCGCAGACCGTTCGTCCAGTGACGATGCATCCTGGCCGCAGCGGAGGTCGGCGGTCCTCAGCCGGAGAACGCGTCGGTCGCCGCCAGGGCCAGCTGGCCGGCGGCAGGGTCGATGGCGGCGACGAGGGGGATGAGCGTCTCGAGGCCGGCGACGATCGCGGTTGCTGGCACACCTCGGGCGGCGAGGACGGTGCGGAGCCAGTCGAGGTACTCGACCAGGACGCCGGTCTCATCGACGAGCGCCGCGGCGGCGACGTAGCGGACGGTGTACGCCAGGTCCTCGCGTGCCCGCGCCAGCTGCCGGTCGTCGAAGCGACGCATGAACGGGTGGGCGGCGACCATCGCGTCGCAGGCTCGTGATGCGAGGTTCCGGCTCTCGGCGTCGAGCAGGGCGACCGGTGCCGAAGGGCTGCGAGGTGAGCGTTGCGGCCGCCCGGCCAGCCCCCGGATCTGGGGCGCGACGGCGGCGATGTCTGCTCCCCACGCATCGGCGCCGAGCGCCCGGGCTCGAGACGGCGTGCGCACGGCCCTCCCCCCGGCGACGACCGGCACACCGGCGCCGTGGGCGGCATCGGCGAGGCGGATCACCCCGGCGTAGAAGAGGGGGAGGTTGCACGAGACGACCAGGGCGTCGGGCCGGTGCCGGTCGAGGAGGCGGGCCACGTGATCAGCAGGCGTGGATGCGCCCAGGAACGACACGGCGAAGCCGCGCGCCCGGAGCAGCTCGGCGCCCATCTGGGCCGGCAGGGAGTGCCAGTCTCCTTCGGCGCACGCCACGACGACCGATCCTGCGGCCGGTCGTTCCTCCATGGTGCCTGCGACGGCGTCGAGGGTCCGCTGGGTGACGCCGCTCACGAGGTGCTCGTCGGCGACGCTCCACTCGTTGCGCTGCCACCGCTCGCCCGACTCGCGCTGGGCGGCGGCCAACACGTCGACGATCAGCGCTTCGACGGTGGCCCCTCGGTCCAGGTGGTCCAGCGCGAAGCGGACGGCGTCGACGCCGCGTCCGAGGACGGCCAGGTCGAGGTACTCGGCGACCAGGTCCTGCGCGTCCACTGTGGCGCTCATCGGGTGACCGACGCGTCGCGCCGGAACCGGCACGAGCTCGCACGGGTCGCGCTCACGGGTAGTCGCCGGCGGCCGCCCACTGCCACTGATCACGACCCTCGGCCTTGGCCCGGTAGAGCGCGACGTCGGCCGCTCGGGCGGCCTGGACGGGGTCGGGGCGGCTGCTCGCGATGCCCGCCGAGAACGTGGTCGGTTGCGGACGGGCCGCTTCCCATGCGCTGCGGAGCCGGGTGAGGAACGGGTCCGGTGCGCTGCCCGGCGCGAGGGCGACGAGGAACTCCTCGCCGCCGAAGCGGCCGGCGTGGTCGCCGGTCCGCAGGGTCGATGCGAGGGTGCGCCCGAACGCGCAGAGCACGCGGTCTCCCTCGAGGTGGCCGAAGCGGTCGTTGACGGCCTTGAAGTGATCCAGATCGATGGCGACCAGGGTCGTCTCCGGTGCGAGGTGGGCGAGCAGCCGGTGGAGCGAGCGGCGATTGGGCAGCCCGGTGAGCACGTCGATGTTCGCGTCTTCGGTGAGTCGGACGTTCCGCGCCGCCAGCTCGATGGCGCGGTGCGCATCCACGGAGAAGGCGGGGAGGTGGCGTTCGAGCAGCATCCGGGCGACGCTGTGCGGCTCGGCGACGGGCAGGACCGGACCGGTCTCGCCGAAGGACACGTCGACGGGCAGCGCATCGGACGATGCGGAGAGCGCCGGGACGGTCGTGCCCCCGAGCGCGGCGACCAGGTCGTGGGCGATCTCGGCGACATCGGCGGTCGAGTCGATCCAGAGCAGTCGTCGGGTGAAGTCCAACACGGTGTCGGCCGTCGGGTCGAGCCGCTCGCACGGTGGATCGGCGATGGTGGATGCGACGGGCGCCAGACCGACCGCGTCCTCGAGCATCCCGAGCAGCTCGGCCGCCGGCTGGGGCCGGGCGAAGAGGTAGCCCTGAGCGGAGCGGCACCCCAGCTGGATCAGCTCCCGCATCTGCAGCGGCGTCTCGACCCCCTCGGCGATCGTGTCGAGCTGCAGGGCGTCGGCCATGCGGACGACCGCGTCGACGATGGCCGAGTCGGCGGCGTCCTCGCCGAGGCCGTCGACGAACGCGCGGTCGATCTTGACGGCATCGACGGGGAAGCGCTTGAGGTAGCTGAGCGACGAGTAGCCGGTGCCGAAGTCGTCGATGCTCAGCTTGACGCCCAGCGCCTTGAGGGCGTGGAGGATCCGTTCGGACCGGGCGGCTTCGTCCATGAGGACGCTCTCGGTGATCTCGAGCTTCAGCAGCGAAGGAGCCATGCCCGTGTCGCGGAGCACGCTCTCGACGGTGTCGATGAGATCGACCCGCTTGAGCTGCGCGGCCGAGAGGTTCACCGCAACGCTGAGATCGGCGCATCCCTCGAGCTCGTGCCACGCCATGGTCTGGCGGACGGCTTCGCGCAGGACCCACGCCCCCAGCGGGATGATGAGGCCGGTCTCCTCGGCGATGGGGATGAACTCGTCGGGTCCGACCAAGCCCCGAATGGGGTGCTGCCACCGCACCAGGGCCTCGGTGCCGGTGATCCGCCCGCCGGGGAGGTCGACGATCGGCTGGTAGTAGACCTCGAGCTCGCCTTCGGCGAGCGCCTGGCGGAGCGACAGCTCGGTCTCGAGGCGCCGGACGGCGCTCCCGCGCATCGGCTCGGCGAAGACCGCACTGCGCGACCGGCCCGCTTCCTTGGCGCGGTACATCGCGGTGTCGGCGTCTCGCAGCAGGCTCTCGCCGGACGTGTGCGGTGACGACGTCAGCGCGATCCCGGTGCTCACCGTCATGATGAGGTCGCCCTCACCCCAGTTGAGCGGCTCGGTCATCGCGACGGCGATCCGCTCGGCGATGCCGAGGGCGTCGGCCTCGCCCGACAGACCCTTGCAGAGCAGGACGAACTCGTCGCCACCGAACCGGGCGAGCGTGTCTCCGGGCCGCAGCACGAGGAGGAGCCGTGCCGCCATGGCGCGCAGGATCGCGTCGCCGGCGGCGTGTCCGAGGCTGTCGTTGAGCACCTTGAACCGGTCGACGTCGATGAACAGCAGCCCCAGCGTCGAGGGATCTCGGGTGAGCTCCGCCAGGGCGTGGCGCAACCGGTCGAGCAGCAGGATCCGGTTGGGCAGGCCGGTCAGGTCGTCGTGCAGCGCCTGGTGCGACAGGGCGTCCTCGGCCTGCTTCTGCTCGGTGATGTCCTGTGCGGTCCCGCGCATCCACGCTGCGACGCCGGTTCCCAGCGACTCGACTCGGCCCTGGGACCGGACCCAGCGGACCTCGCGGCCGGGAACCACCACGCGGTGATCGAGGTCGAAGGGCTCACGGGCGCTGATGGCGGCGCGCAGCCGCGCCTCGACCGAGACGGCGTCGTCGGGGTGGAGGCGGTCGAGGTAGTCCTCGAAGCCGGCGCCGGGAGACGTCTCGTAGCCGTAGAGGCGGCAGAGCTCGGCTGACCAGAGCATCGTGTTGTCCGCCAGGTCGAGCTCCCAGCTGCCCAACCGGGCGATGTGCTGTGCTTCAGCCAGGGACTGCTGACTCCGCAGGAGCGCGTCCTCACCGTTCTTGCGGACCACGGCGTAGCGGATCGAGCGGGTGAGCGTCTCGTCGATGGTGTTGCCCTTGACGAGGTAGTCCTGCGCACCTTGCTCCACGGCGGCGGTGCCGAGGTCCTCGTCGGCTGCGCCGGTGAGGACGACGACGGCGATGAGCGGCGCCTGGGCCTTGATCCGACGGACCCCTTCGAGGCCTTCGGCGTCGGGCAGCCCCAGGTCGAGCACGACGCACACGGGCTTCTCGGTGGCCACGAGCTCCAGGGCCTCGGCGAGGGTGCGAGCGCGAGAGAGCTGGACCTCCGAACCGAAGGTGCCCTGCAGCATGAGCTCGACGAGGCGCGCGTCGCCGTCGTTGTCCTCCACGAGCAGGACCCGCACCACGCCGAGGTCGGTCGACCGCTGCAGCAGCGCGAGCGTCATCGGGTCGGCAATCGGACGATCTTGAGCCAGAAGCCTTCGAGGGAGCGGACCGCCTCGATGAACTCGGTGAAGTCCACCGGCTTCGAGATGAAGCAGTTGGCGTGGAGCTCGTAGGCCTGCTGGATGTCGACCTCGGCCGACGACGAGGTCAACACGATGATCGGGATCTTCGACAGTTCCACGTCGGACTTGATGTCCTCGAGCACCTCGGCCCCGTCGATGCGGGGCAGGTTCAGGTCGAGCAGGACGATGTCGGGCCGGGGGGCGTCGTGGTGGCGTCCGCGCTGGCGGAGGAACTCGATGGCCTCCTCGCCGTCACCGACGACGTGGAGCTCGTTGGCGACCTTCGCGCTGCGCAGCGCCTCCCTGGTGAGGCGGACGTCGCCGGGGTTGTCCTCGACCAGCAGGATCTGGATCTCGTCGTTCACCTCAGACCACCTCGCCCGACGGCAGGTCCGGGACCG
>JAOBWH010000059.1 GCA_025463265.1 Ilumatobacteraceae bacterium | reverse complement strand
GGAAGGGTGGGGACGAGAGACGGCCAGGCACGGGAGGGCTCCAGGGAACTCGGGGGACACGGGGCCCTGGCGGTGCACGGGCGAGCGGCTCCGTGCACGTTCGCGCCCGCCCCGCCCTGCGGCAACGCCTCATGAGTGGCACGGCCACAGGTCACCGGCCGCCAGTCAGCGCCAGCACACCGCCGCCCCGTCAGCGGCTGCGGAGGACCAGGCCCTTGTAGCCGTCGCCGAAGCCGGCCGCCCGCAGCGTGTCGGCGTGGGGCGACTCCCGGGCGGGGCCACCGTCGATCTTGGCGATCTCCAGCGAACGCCGCTGGCCGGTGCGCACGAGCGCAGCCAACGCCTCGGGCCAACGTCCGTCGACCACCGCAGCCGGGAACGTGAGCAGGCTGCGCCCGCCCTTCTCCACATACGCCGCGGCCTCGCCGTCGACGAGCACGACGAGCGCGCCCGCCGACCGCGCCGGGCGGCCGTCGGTGGGGGGCCATGGCAGCGACGCGCCGTAGGGCTGGGCCGGATCGGTGGCGGCGAGCACCACCAGGTCCGCGGGGTCCCGGCCGCCGCGCCCGTCGGCACCGTCGAGGGCGTCGGTCCGCCGAGGCTCTCGGGCCGAACGCAGCCGATCGACGGCCCCGGGCACCGCGAACTGGGCCGCCCCGAGCCCGGCGACGAAGTACCCCCGTCGGATCGTGCCCCGCTCCTCGAGCGCCTTCAGCACCGGGTACACGCCGGCGAAGCCGCCGACGATCCCTTCGCCGAGCGCCGCCTCCCGCGTGAGCACGCCGTAGCGCTCCAGCAGCTGCATGGCCCGTGCGTGCACGACCTCGGTGGTGGCCGGCGCGGCCTGACCGGGCAGCGGGCCGCGCAGCGACGCCACCAGCGACCACCGGCCGGCCCCGGTGGGCGGTCCGAGGCGGCTGAGCCGGCCGGGGCGGGGACGGCTGCGCGGTGCCGAGCTGGCCCGGGACCTGCGCCCGCTCGACGACGCCACGAACGCCCGAAGCGGAGCGAGCGAGTCGTTGGTCACCTCGCCGGCCCACACCAGGTCCCACAGCGCAGCCAGGACCGTGGCCTCGTCGTAGTCCGCCTCGGCGGCGGCGGCCGCCCCCACCAGCTCCGCCCAGAACGAGGCGCCGCGCGCGGCGAGGTGGGCGCGCAGGGCATCGTGCACCGGCCCCTCGGGCCGATCCTCAGGGTCGGGCTCGGGGACGAGCAGGTCGACCTGGTCGCGGAACACGAGGCGCACGCGGCCGTCGGTGGATCCCAGCGGCGAGGCCCCCAACCAGACGAGGTCGCCGGCGGTGCAGAGGGCGTCGAGGTCCGACGGCCGGTAGTCCGCCATGCGGGCGGGGAGCACGTCGGCTTCGAGCACGGAAGCGGGGATCGACGCGCCGGCGAGCACGCCCAAGACCTCGACCAAGCCGTCGACGCCGCGCCGGGGGAGGCCGACGCCCTGCCACGCAGGCAGGAAGCGGCCGAGGGCGGCGCCGTCCACCGGCTCCACCTCGGCGCGCAGGACGGCGAGCGAGCGGCGGCGGAGCTGGCGGAGCACCTCCGGGTCGCACCACTCGCGCTCGGCGCCGCCCGGGCGGAACTCGCCTCGGACGAGTCGGCCGTCGGCCACCAGGGTGTCGAGGACGGGTCGGACCCGCGCCGCGTCGATGCCGAGGCGGGCGGCGGCGTCGCGGTCCAGGAACGGGCCGTGGGTCCGCCCGTAGCGCACGATCAGGCCTTCGAGCGGGGCGTCGACGGAGTCCGTGAACACGCCCGGCAGGCCGATGGGGATCGCGCACCCGAGCGCGTCGCGCAGGCGGCCGGCGTCCTCCGACGCCGCCCAGCGGTCCTCGCCGGCCACCGCCACGGCGATGATGCGCCGGTCGTGCGCCAGCTGGGCGAGCACCGCGGTCAGGTCGTCCGCCAGCGCGTCCGTGGACCGCTCCACCAGCTCCGCCTCGGTGAGCGGGCCGAGCACCCGCAGCAGGTCGGTGACCTCGTCACCGTCGCGGGCCAGCCGGCCCTCCACCCGACGCTGGAGCTCCAGCTCGAGCTTGTCGAGCACCTCCGGGTCGAGCAGGTCGCGCAGCTCCTCCGCCCCCAGCAGCTCGCGCAGGAGATCCCGGTCGAGGGCGAGCGCCGCCGCCCGGCGCTCCGCCAGCGGGGCGTCGCCCTCGTACATGTAGACGGCGATCCACCCGAACAGCAGCGATTGCGCCATGGGTGACGCCTGCGGCGTGTCGACCGCGACCACGCGCACCTTGCGGGACCGGAGGTCCCGCAGCAGCCCGCGCAGCGCCGGCAGGTCGAACACGTCGTTGCAGCACTCCCGGGTGGCTTCCAGGAGGATCGGGAAGCTCGGGTGCTTGGCCGCCACCGCCAGCAGATCCGCCGCCTTCTGCCGCTGCTGCCACAGCGGGGTGCGCCGGTCGGGACGTCGGCGGGGAAGGAGCAACGCCCGAGCCGCGGCCTCCCGGAACCGCGACGCGAACAGGGCCGTGCCCGGCAGCATCGAGATGATGATCTCGTCGATCTCGTCGGGGTCGATGAGCAGCTCGTCGGTCGGCAGCTCGTCCACCGCCTCGGGGAGGCGCAAGACGATGCCGTCGTCGCTCCACATGAGCTCGACCTCCATCCCCCACCGCTCGGCGAGCCGAGCCCGCAGCGCCATCGCCCACGGGGCGTGCACCTGGGCGCCGAAGGGCGACAGCACGCAGATCCGCCAGTCGCCGATCTCGTCGCGGAAGCGCTCGACGACGATGGTGCGGTCGTCGGGGACCGCTCCCGTGGCGTCGGCCTGATCGGCGAGGTAGCCCAGCAGGTTCTCCGCCGCCCACGGGTCCAGGTCGTTGCGCTCCTGCAGGCGTTCCATGGCGGCGGCCGGCGGCAGGGCCCGGATCTCCCGCACGAACTCGCCGAGCGCCGCGCCCAGCTCCAGCGGCCTCCCCGGCCCGTCGCCGTGCCAGAACGGCATCTTGCCGGGTTGGCCCGGCGCCGGCGTGACGATGACGCGCTCGTGGGTGATGTCCTCGATGCGCCAGGTGGAGGCGCCCAGGAGGAACGTCTCGCCCGGCCGGGACTCGTACACCATCTCCTCGTCGAGCTCGCCGACCCGGGTCCCGTCGGGGAGGAACACGCCGTACAGGCCGCGGTCGGGGATGGTGCCGCCGGAGGTGACGGCGAGGCGCTGCGCGCCCGACCGGCCGCGGATGAGATCGGCACCCCGGTCCCAGACCACCCGCGGCCGCAGCTCGGCGAACTCCTCCGACGGGTACCGCCCGGCGAGCAGGTCGAGCACGGCCTCCCACACCTCGTCGCTGAGTTCGGCGAACGGTGCGGCTCGGCGCACGAGCGCCACCAGGTCGGACACCTTCAGCTCGTCGAGCGCCACGCAGGCCACCACCTGCTGGGCCAGGACGTCCAGCGGGTTGCGCGGATAGCGCGTGTGCTCGATGAGGCCGTCGTGCATGCGCTGGGCCACCACCGCCGCCTCCACCAGGTCGGCCCGGTGCTTGGGGAACATCTTCCCCTTGCTGGGCTCCCCCACCTGGTGGCCGGCGCGGCCGATCCGCTGGAGCCCCCGGGACACCGCGCCGGGCGACTCGACCTGGATCACCAGGTCGACCGCCCCCATGTCGATGCCGAGCTCGAGCGACGAGGTGGCAACGAGACCGCGCAGCCGGCCCGCCTTGAGGTCGTCTTCGATGATGAGGCGCCGCTCACGGGACAGCGAGCCGTGGTGGGCCTTCACCAGCTCGACGTCCACCGGCGGCGCACCCATGGCCTCGGACGACGCGAACCGGGCGGCCTCCCCGTCGGCCGGCGCCGTGCCCGCCGCCTGCTGGGCCTGCTCCGCCGCCAGCTCGTTGAGCCGGGTGGCGAGCCGCTCGGCGAGGCGGCGAGCGTTGACGAAGATCAGCGTCGACCGGTGCTCCTGCACCAGCTCCAGCAGCTTGGGGTGCATGGCCGGCCAGATCGACCGGCGGACCGGTCCGGCGGCGGCCGGGCCGCCGCCGACGGGACCCTCGATCACGGTGCCCAGCGCACCCATGTCCTCGACCGGAACGATGATCTCGAGGTGGAGCGGCTTGCGCATCCCGGCGTCGACCACCGTGACCGGCCGACGCTTCCCGGGGGCCTCGAACCCGCCCAGGAACGTGGCGATCTCCTCCAGGGGCCGCTGCGTGGCCGACAGCCCGATGCGCTGCGGCGGCTGGGCGCAGCGCTGCTCCAGCCGCTCGAGCGTGAGCGCGAGGTGCGAGCCGCGCTTGGTGGCGGCGAGCGCGTGGATCTCGTCGATGATCACCGCCTCGACGTTGACGAGCGTCTCCCGCGCCGCCGAGGTGAGCATGAGGTAGAGGGACTCGGGCGTGGTGATCAGCAGGTCCGGCGGGTTGCGGGCCAGGCGCCGCCGTTCATCGGCCGGGGTGTCGCCGGTGCGGGACCCGACCGTGGGGACGTGGACCGGGTGGCCGGCGCGCTCGGCGGCGTGGGCGATGCCCACCAACGGGGCTCGGAGGTTCTTCTCGACGTCGACGGCGAGGGCGCGCAGCGGCGAGATGTACAGCAGGCGGGTGGCGGCCTTGGGGTCCGGCGGCGGCGTGGTGAGCAACCGGTCGATGCCCCACAGGAAGGCGGTGAGCGTCTTGCCCGAGCCGGTGGGGGCCAAGATGAGCGTGTGCTCACCCGACGCGATGGCGGGCCACCCCTCCTCCTGCGCCTTGGTGGGCGCGGGGAACGAGGTGGAGAACCAGTCCCGGACAGGAGGCGAGAAGAGGTCGAGCGCAGCGATCTCCGGAGCCTACGGAGGCGCGGTGACAGCGAGACCGGGACGACCCCGCGACCTCAGTTGGTGGGCAGCTGGCAGGTGGTCTCGAGGTCGGCGAGGACGGCGTCGAACTCGGCGTCGGACTCCCCCGTGCTGAAGCTCTTGACGAGGAGGGCCTCCACCAGCCCGGCGTCGACGTTCTCGGCGGCACACGCGGCCTGCTCGTCGTCGAGCCCGATGGTGATCGATTCGGCGAACTGGGCGACCAGGTCCACGTCGCAGGCCCCGAACGCATCGAAGAGCTCCTGGCCCTGGCCCTCGTCGAGGCCGAGGTCCTCCGGGTCGAAGCCGGACGCTGCGGCGTCGTCGACCGAGATGTCCGCCTCGGTGAAGCCCTCGACGGTGACGAGCTCGACGATCTTCGGCGCCACGCACTCGGCCTGCTCCTCGGTGATCACCAGATCGCCGTTCTCCTTCGAGCCGGACGTCAGGCTGGTGACGAGCGATGCGGCGTACCCGTCGGCGTCGCCCGGGTCCCCGCCGTCGTCACCGGCCACGGTGGTGGTGGTCTCGGACGCGTCGGTGGTGGTCGTGGTCGCCGACCCCTTCGTGGTGTTCGTGGTGGTCGTGGTCGCCGACGCCTTCGTGGTGGTCGTGGTGCTGCCCGACCCGTCCGAGCCGCCCGACGACCCGCAGCCGGCGGCGACGAGGGCGAAGGTCAGGGCACACGACACGGCGATGAGCTTGCGCATGGCCGGACCCTACGTGACCAGGGAGACGCCAACCGACGGTCGAAGCAGTACCCTCGGCCCGTGGCCGAGTTCCAATCCCGTGAGTACCACCCTGCGTTCGAGGAGTACTGCGAGACGATCTTCGAGCTGCACGAGGATGACGTCGAGGTGATCCAGGCCCGCATCGCCGAGCGCCTCCAGGTCTCCCGGCCCGCCGTCTCGGAGATGACCCGCCGCATGGAGAGCGAGGGCCTCGTCGAGATCGACCGGACGATCCGCCTCACCGAGTCGGGTTCCGTGCTGGCCGAGCGCGTGGTGCGCCGCCACCGCCTGGCCGAGCGCCTCCTCACGGACATCTTGGGCCTCTCCTGGGCCGACGCCCACACCGAGGCCGGGCGTTGGGAGCACGTGATCTCCGACGCCGTCGAGGCCGCCATCATCCGGCTGCTCGACGACCCGACCACCTGCCCGCACGGCAACCCCATCCCGGGGACCGCGTACAAGGCGCCGGACACGGTGGCGCTCTCCGACCTCGGCGTCGGCGACGGCTTCACCGTGATGCGGATCCCCGAGGCGCTGGAGTTCACCCCCGGGCTCCTCGAGTTCCTCGAGGACGCATCGATCCAGCCCGGTCACACCGGCACGGTCACCGCCAGCTCGCCGGACGGCACCACCACGGTGGAGATCGACGGCCGCCACGTCGGCGTCGGCTCGTTCGCCAGCGCCCGCATCCTCGTCGCCGACGGCTGAGCCCGCCGGGCCCGGTCTGCGGGTCCCGGGTCAGGCCACGGGCTGGGGGCGGGGGGCGTCGACGGTGGCCAAGACGTCGGGCAGATCGCCGACGTGGACGACCGTGAGCAGCTTGGTGGCACGGGTCAGCGCCACGTAGAGCGCCCGCATGCCCTGCGCCTCCTCGTCGAGGATGCCGGCCGGGTCGACCACGACCGTGGCATCGAGCTCGAGGCCCTTGACGATGCCGACGGGCACCACGGTGACCTGGTGGTTCAGGCCCTGTTCGATGGCCACCCCGTGGTCGATGCCGACGGCGGTGAGCGCGGCCGAGCACTCGTCGACGCGCGACGCCGGGCAGATGACCGCCACGTTGCCGTTGTCGACCGCGGCGATCTCGTCGCGCACCGCCTGGGCGATGGACGGCCCGAGCGGCTGGCCGCCGTCGACCCGGACGAACTGCGGTGGACGACCGTCCTGGCGGACCGACCTCGGCGGGAGCAGATCGGGCGCCGAGCGGGCCAGCACCCGGGCGGCCAGATCCATGTTGGGTCCGGGGATCCGGTAGCCGACCGTCAGCTGCTCGCGGCGCGGCGGCCGGCGGTTCGGGAGCAGCGAGAGGATCTCGTGCCAGTCGGCGTGCGCCCACGCACCGGTGGACTGGGCGATGTCGCCCACGACGGTGAGCGAGCCGTTGAGCGATCGGCGGCTGATCATCCCGAGCTGCATCGGAGACAGGTCCTGGGCCTCGTCGATGACGATGTGGCCGTACGTGCGGATCTCGTCGTCCTCGCGCTTGTGCCGGCGGGGCTTGGGGCCGAGCAGGGCGCGGGCCTCGTCGAGGAGCGGGACGTCGTCGTGGGTCCAGACCACCTCGTCGACCGAGCCCGACCGGGGCCGGTGCAACAGCTCGATCCGGTCCTTGGGCAGGAGGCGGCCGGCGGCGAGGTACAGCAGGGCCCTGGAGCCGAACAGGTCGTGGAGGAGCTGCGCCGGGGTGAGCACCGGCCACATCTCCTCGAGCGCGGCGCGCACATCGGGGTGCCGGCGGACCTGGCGCCAGACCTCCGCAGGATCGAGGGGCGTGCGGGAGGATTCGGCGAGGTGGAACGCCACCTCGCGCTCGACGAAGCGGCGCCCGGCGTTGTGGTGGCGGAAGCGGCGGCGGGCGTCGCGGACGATGTCGGCCGAGACCGACACCGACAGCGACAGCGTCTGGAGCCCGAGACCGAGGCGCAGCGGCGACCGGAGGGCGCGCTTGCGGTCGCGGACCGCCTTGGCGAGCACCTTGGCCATGACCTCGTGGCCCTTGAGCCGGGCGACGGCCTCCCGGTCCCGGCCGCGGATGGCGACGCCGTCCACCAGATCGGCGAGCACGGCCAGCTCCACCCCGGACTCGCCGAGCGACGGCAGGACCTGCTCGATGTAGGCGAGGAACAGGCGGTTGGGCCCCACGACGAGCACGCCCTGGTCCTCGAGCGGGAAGCGGTGCGTGTAGAGGAGGTAGGCGGCACGGTGCAGCGCGACGACGGTCTTGCCGGTGCCCGGCCCGCCCTGCACCACGAGGACGCCGGGGAGCGGGGCGCGGATGATCTCGTCCTGCTCGCCCTGGATGGTGGCGACGATGTCGCCCATGCGACCGGACCGGGCCGTCTCCAGGGCGGCGATGAGGGTGCCGTGGCCCTGGAGCCCAGCGCCTTCGCCGAGGTCGAGCGCGTGCTCGCCGAACAGCTCGTCCTCGATGCCGAGCAGCTGACGGCCCCGGGTGGCGAAGTAGCGCCGGCGGGCGATGCCCATGGGCTGGCGGCCGGTGGCCCGGTAGAACGGCTCCGCGACCGGAGCCCGCCAGTCCACCACGACCGGCTCCTGGTTCCGGTCCGACACCGCCATGCGCCCGATGTAGAAGGTCTCCCCTCCGGCGTCCTGCTCGCGGTCGATGCGCCCGAACAGCAGCGAGGCGTCGCCCAGCTGGAGCTGGGTCAGGCGGTGGACCACCGTGTCGAAGATGACCTCGCGCTCGAAGCGGGCCTGCTCGGTGCCGCCCGCGCCGACCTCCACCATGCCCTTCAGCCGGTTCGCCGAGGTGCGCGCCTCATCGAGGCAGTCGTAGGCACGATCGATGTAGGCCTGCTCGGCGGCGAGGTCGGGATGGATCGCCATGGGTGCTGGTGCGGTCCTGAGGTCGACGAAACCCCAATCGGGGGATTCGAAAGCTTAGCCCCGCCCACCCTCGTTCCGACCGGTCGGGCTGGGCGCGGGGCGCGGCGGGCGCTCGCGCCGGTTCGGGGCCGGGTGCTCGCGCCGGTTCGGGGCCCGGTCACGAACCCGTCACGACCCGGTGTCCTCGCCGATCTGCTTCAGGGCGTCGCGGAGGGCCAAGCGGATCCGTCGGGCCTCGGCCGGGAGCAGGTGGGCGACGAGCCCCTCGCCGGGCCGGCCGATCTCGTCGACGGTGAGCACCACGCGCGGTTCGGCGTCGTCGTAGTCGTCGGCGATGGCGATCGCCCACGAGACCGGCGTCAGATCCGGGTCGTCGGCCACGACCGGGTCGAGCGAGGGGTCGAAGGGGTGGTCATCGATCGAGCGGCGCATCCCCGCATCCAACCACCCGGGGCGCCGGCCGGGGTGCGGAGGGTCAGCTGAGCCAGCTCGGGGCCTCGGGGACCGCCTGGAGCTCGCGGCGCGACTCCCACGAGCGCACCACCCGGGTCAAGGCGAGGTCCCGTCGATCGGACGGCAGCGAGAACGCCAGGCGCAGATCGGACTCGAACTCGGCCTGGTCGGCTTCGTCCAGCCCGGCCCGCAGGTCGAGGATCGCTCGTTCCGTCGTCTTGTCCACACCCCATGGATCGGATCGTCGCACTCACTCATGAGGGTGAGTGGCACCAACGGGCCATCCGGCCCATCCCGCCGGCTCCGGCCCCTGACCTGGCGTTCCCCGGGTGCGGGTGCGCCGCCGTGCGATCGGCCCGAGCGGCCCTCGTGCGCGGTTCGGCTTCGGTTCGTCGTCACGGACGCCGCCGGGGCTTGGGGGCGGGCCGAGGGACGCCGGTAGCGTGACCGCGATGGTCAGCGCCGACGCCTCGTTCCTCCGTGCCTGCCGGTGCGAGCCCCACGACCGGGTGCCGGTGTGGTTCATGCGCCAGGCCGGGCGGTCGCTGCCGGAGTACCGCGCCATCCGGGGCACGGGTTCGATCGTGCAGGCGATCCGCACCCCCGACCTCGCCACCGAGATCACCCTCCAGCCCGTCCGCCGCTACGGGACCGACGCCGCCATCCTCTACTCGGACATCGTCACGCCCATCGAGGCCATCGGCTTCGGCGTCGATGTCGCCCCGGGGGTGGGCCCCGTCGTCGAGCAACCCTTCCGCTCGAAGGACGACCTCGAGCGCATCCGCCCGCTCGACCCCGAGGCCGACACGCCCTACGTGCTGGAGACGGTCCGCAACCTGGTGCGGGAACTGGGCGACGTGCCGCTGATCGGTTTCGCCGGCGCGCCCTTCACGGTGGCGTCGTACCTCGTCGAGGGTCGCCCCAGCCGCACCTACGAGCACACCAAGGCGCTCATGTACACCGAGCCGGAGCTGTGGTTCGCGCTGCTCGACCGGCTCGCGGACCTGGCGCTCGCCTCGCTGCGCAGCCAGGTCGCCAACGGAGCGTCCGCCGTCCAGCTGTTCGACTCGTGGGCCGGCGCCCTCTCTCCGTCGGATTACGTGAGGTACGTCCAGCCGGCGTCGAGGAAGGTGCTCGAGGGCATCGCCTCCACGGGGGTCCCCCGCATCCACTTCGGGGTCAACACCGGCGAGCTGCTGACCCACATGCGAGACGCCGGGGCCGACGTGATGGGGGTCGACTGGCGCATGGACCTCGACGACGCACGCACCCGCCTCGGCGATCGCACCGCGCTCCAGGGCAACCTCGACCCGGTCGCGGTGCTGGCGGGCGCCGACGTCGCCCTCGAGCGGTCGCGCGATGTGCTGCGCCGTGCGGGAGGCCACCGAGGCCACATCTTCAACCTCGGCCACGGGGTGCTCCCCGACACCGACCCCGGGGTCCTCGAGCAGGTCGTCGAGCTGGTGCACGCCGAGGGCACCGTCGCATGAGCGCCGTCCCGGCCGACCGCCGAGTCGGCGTCGTGGTGATGGCCTACGGCACGCCGGCCACGCCCGCCGACGTCGAGCCGTACTACACGCACATCCGCCGGGGCCGGCCCCCGACGCCCGAGCAGCTGGCCAACCTCCAGATGCGCTACGACGCGCTCGGCGGCACGTCGACGCTTGCCGCGCGCACCGCCGAGCAGGTGGCCACCATCACCGCGGCGCTGGAGCGCCTGCAGCCCGGCCGCTTCGTCGTCGCCCTCGGGCAGAAGCACGCCGCGCCGTTCATCGAGGACGGCGTGGCCGCCCTCGCCGCCGAGGGCGTCTCCTCGGTCATCGGCGTGGTGCTCGCACCCCACTTCTCCGGCTTCAGCGTGGGCGAGTACCAGGCGCGGGTGGCTGCCGCCGCCGCCGAAGCCGGCCTGACCGCCACCGGCATCGAGCGCTGGCACGACCTCGCCGAGTACCGGACCTTCCTCGCTGGGGCGGTCGCCGTCGGGCTCCGCGGGCTGCCCGCCCGCACCGAGGTCGTGTTCACCGCCCACTCGCTGCCCGAGCGGGTGCTCGCCGGCGACCCCTACCCCGACGAGCTCCGGGCGTCGGCTGAGGCGGCGGCCGCCTTGGCGAAGATCCGCCACCGGGGGATCATCGATGGCCCGTCGTCGCTCGAGGACCCCCGGTGGTCCATGGCGTGGCAGAGCGCCGGCGCCACGCCCGAGCCGTGGCGCGGGCCCGACATCCTCGAGGTGATCCGCGACCGGGCGAACACCCACGAGGTGGCGGGCATCCTCGTGTGCCCGCAGGGGTTCGTGTCGGACCACCTCGAGGTGGCCTACGACCTCGACATCGAGGCGCAGCGGATCGCCGACGAGGTCGGCATCGCCTTCGCCCGCACCCGGGTGCTCAACGACGACGAGACGGTGCTGGCCGCCCTGGCCGCCCGCATCGCCGCCCTCGTGCCCCTCTCCCCCGTCGCGCCGGCGCGCTGACGCCGTGCAGCGGTGACGGCGTGACGCGTCCTGATCACGTCGTGGTGGTGGGCGGCGGCATCACCGGCCTCACCGCTGCGTACCGGCTGTCCCAGGGCGGCGTGCACGTGACCGTCATCGAACCGGACCGGCTCGGCGGCAAGCTCCAGACGTCCGTCGTGGCCGGCCGTCCGGTCGACGAGACGGCCGACGCCTTCTTGCTGCGGGTCCCGTGGGCGCTCGCTCTGTGCCACGACCTGGAGGTGGACGGCGAGCTCATCTCGCCGGCGGAGCGGACGGCCCACCTCTTCCTCGACGGCGTCCGCAAGCCGCTCCCGGGCGGTCACGTGATGGGAGTCCCCACGGACCTCGACGCCCTCGCGGCCAGCGGCATCGTCTCGGCGGCCGGCGTCGAGCGGGCGCGGGCCGACCTCACCCTGCCGCCCGGTCCGGCCGACCCCCAGGTGGCGGGCGACGACGTCGCGGTGGGCCCCTACCTCCGCAGCCGGCTCGGCGATGAGGTGGTCGACCACCTCATCGACCCGCTGCTCGGCGGCATCAACGCCGGCGACACCGCGGGGATGAGCCTGGCGGCCGTGGTCCCGCAGCTCGACGCCGCCGCCAGGTCCGGTGACCCGAGCCTCATCCGCTCCTGCCTCGCCCAGCGCCAGCGGGTCACCGCAGCCGCAGCCGCAGCCGGGGCGGGCGACGTCGGGAGCGCGGTCGGCCAGGCGGCGCCGGAGCCGCCGATCTTCGCGACGCCGATCGGCGGCATGGCCCGCCTCATCGACGCCCTGGTCGCGCTGATGCCGGGCGTGGACATCCGCGAGGGCCGGCGGGTCGACGCCATCGAGCGGCGCTCCGCACCGGGCACCGAACGGGTGCTGGTCGCCCTCGACGACGGCAGCACGCTCGACGTCGACGCCGTCATCGTCACCTGTCCGGCCCACGCCGCCGGCCCGCTCTTGGCCGAAGCGGCTCCGGACGCGTCGTCCATCCTGAGCACCATCGACCACTCGTCGATCGCCATGGTGACGATGGCCTTCGAGCGGTCCAGCCTCGGCGACACCAGCGGGGCGAGCGGCTGCCTGGTCCCCCGTGATCAGGGCATGCTCGTCACCGCCGTCTCCTACGCCACCTCCAAGTGGGCCCAGCTGCGCGACCCCGTCCGCGACGACGTCATCCTGCGGACCTCCGTGGGCCGCAGCGGCGACGTGCGCTTCGCCGACCTCGACGACCACCAGCTCACCGAGCAGGTGCTCGCCGACCTCGACCGCATCGTCGGCGTCACCGGCGCCCCCACGGACCTCCGCATCGGCCGCTGGTTGCGGTCCTTCCCGCAGTACGCGCCCGGGCACCTCGACCGGATGGACCAGGTCGACGCCTCGCTGGCGGGTGCCCCCATCGCCGTCGCCGGGATGTTCCTGCGCGGCGTCGGCGTCCCGGCGTGCATCCGGTCAGCCGAGGAGGCCGTCGCCGGCCTCGGCGTGACCTGGCCCACCCGCCGCGCGCTCGGCGGATGACCCGCCTCCCACCGTCGAGCTGAGGGCACGGAGGCGGAGGAGGCAGGCGGCGATGATCGCGGCCACCAGCAGGGTCTCGGCAACCGACAGCAGCGCGCCGACCGCCTGGAGGTCGCCGGCGTCGATCGCCGCACCCCCCGCCATCGGCCCCTCGAAGCCCGAGAACGTCGGGAACCGCCACGAGAGCTCGCGCCGGACGAGCAGCGCCACCCCGAACCCGACGGTCAGCACCGGCCAGCTCCACGAGGCCGGGCGCACCAGGGCCAGGAACGCCAAGCCGGGGGCCAGGTAGTAGGTGAAGCCCGCTGGGTCGACGAGCGGCCGCAGCAGCAGGCCCGCAGCCAGCGCCGCGACCGCCAGTTCCGGCACGGCCACGGCCCCGCCCGGCACGCGCCGCACGAGCCAGAGGCACAGGCCGGCGGCCAGCGCGAGCGGCAGGTACCGGCTGAGCAGGAACAGCGCCGAGTCGCTAGCGGCCACGATGCCGGGCGCCGTCAACGGGAAGCGGCCCACGTGCTTGGCGGCCAGCGTCGCCATCGTGTCGGTCGGGTTCGCGACGACGAACGGGATCAGCAGGGCGGCGGCGACCACCACCGACCCGATGGCCAGCCGGACCCGGTCCGCTCGGTCGGCGAGCACCACGAGGACGGCGACGACGATCACCGCCCACTGGCGCGTCGCCAGCGCGAAGCCCAAGAGGGCCGCGGTCGCCCCGGTCATCCGCCGCGACCAGGTGGCGAACGCCGCCAGGCTCGCCGCCACGGCCAGCACGTCCGCCGGATGGAACGCCTCCCAGTAGCACGACAGCACCGGGACCCCACCGACGATGGCCGCCACCCGGCCCACCTCCCCCCAGGAGCGGGCGGTCACGCCCACGGCACGGCAGGCCGCGACGGCCGCCGGGACGAGGGCCGCCAGCGCGGCGAGCGACGCGAGCAAGTAGGCGTCATCGGTGCCGAGCGGGACCCGGGCGACCAGGAAGAACGGCAGGGCGAAGAGCCCGAACCCCGGCCCCGACGTCTGCGGTGCACCGGCGAACGCATCGGCGAGACGGCCGTGCGAGAGGGCCTCCACCAGCACCTGCTGCTGGCTGAGGTCGGCGGTGGTGTGCCAGGCAGCCGCGGCCGCGACCGCCGCCACGCCGAGCACCACCAGGCCGCCGGCCCAGGCGCCGACCGGTCGGGCCTCGTCGGAGGGAGCGGCGGCGGCGATGGCGCGACCCTAGCGACGGCCCGACCGCTGGGCGGGCTGCGCCTCCGGTGCCCTCGCAGCGACTGCGGCCTGGTGCCCCCGGTGGGCCAGACTCATCGGCTGATGTCCGACACCCCCACCACCGCTGCGGCCGACGACGGCGCCGCTGGCTCCGAGGCCGAGCCGGCCCCCGACCCGGTCGGCGGCCCGGCCGGCATCCGCGGCCTGGTGGGGCGCCCTTCGGTCCGCGCCGTGGCCGCCGGCCTGCTCATCGCCGCCTCCCTGCCCCCGTGGGGTTGGTGGCCGCTGGCGTTCGGCGGCATCGTCCTGCTCGACCGGCTCCTCGCCGCCACCACCTGGAAGCAGCGGCTGTTCCGGGGCTCGGTCCTCGGCTGGACCCTGTTCACCCCGACCATCTTCTGGATGAGCCAGCTCACCGCGCCGGGCTACGTCCTCGCCGTGGTGTTCTTCGGCTTCCTCGTCGGGGCGTTCTGCACCCTGGTCCCACCTCACGCCGGCCGGGCGCTCGGGCTCATCGGCGCGTGGGTCCTGTGCGAGTCGCTCCGCACGGCCTGGCCCTTCGGCGGCGTCCCGCTCTCGCTCCTGGCGGTCGGCCAGGTCGCCGGGCCGCTGGCGCCGGTCGCCCGGATCGGCGGCGTGCTCGCCATCGCGGCGGTCACGGTGGCCATCGGAGTCGCCCTGTCGGCCGCGATCGCCCGGGACTGGCGCAAGGCGGGCGCCCTCGTGCTCGCTGGTGCGGCGGTCGTCGGCCTCGCACTCGTGGCGCCCAGGGGGGAGGCCACGGGCGAGGAGATCCAGGTGGCGTTCGTGCAGGGCGGCGGCCCCCAGGGCACCCGGGCGATCAACACCGACCGGCGCAAGGTGTTCGAGCGCCACCTCCGAGCCAGCGAGGACGTGCCCGACGGCATGGACCTGGTGCTGTGGCCCGAGAACGTCGTCGACACCGACTTCGACGTGCAGGACGCCAAGGAGGGCACCGAGCTCCAGGCCCTGGCCCGGCGCCTCGGCGCACCGCTGTCGGTGGGCACCGTCGAAGGGATCGACGACGTCAACTTCCGCAACTCGCAGCAGGTCCTCGATGCGGCCGGCAACTGGGGCGACCGGTACGTGAAGGTCCAGCGGGTGCCCTTCGGCGAGTGGGTGCCGTTCCGCTCCCTCATCGAGAAGGTGGCCCCCGACACCCTCGCCGCACGCGACGCCACCACCTCCCACCAGTCCGGGCTGCTCCGCACCGACGCCGCTCCGCTCGCCACCACCATCTCGTGGGAGGTGTTCTTCGGCCACCGGGCGCGAGCTGCGGTGGAGGCGGGCGGCGAGGTCATCTACAACCCCACCAACGGGTCGACCTACACCGGCACGTTCGTGCAGACCCAGCAGATCGCCTCATCCCGGCTGCGGGCCATCGAGAACGGCCGCTGGCTGGTGCAGGTGGCGCCCACCGGCTTCAGCGCGTTCGTCAGCCCCGAGGGGAAGGTCGAGCAGCGCACCGCCACCAAGGAGCGGGCGGTCCGCCACCAGGCCGTGCCCCTGCGCACCGGGTTCACCTGGTACACCCGCTTCGGCGACACCCCCACCCGGGTGATCGCCGCGCTCCTGCTCGCCGGCGCCTGGGCCCTCGCCTGGCTCAGCACCCGCCGCCGCCGCCCGATCGGGCCGTGACGCCTGGCACGGGTGCCAGGGAATCCGGTCGGTTTCCCGCCGGTTGCACCGACGCTCGGGCGAACGCTCGCTTGACCCGGTGGTCAACAACCCGAAAGGCTGGTGCTCTCATGGCCTCAGCTGACCGTCCCCTTCGCATCGCACTCCTCGCCTACCGGGGCAAACCCCACTGCGGTGGCCAGGGCATCTACGTCCGCCACCTGTCCAAGGCGCTGGTGGACCTGGGCCACGAGGTGACCGTCTTCGGCGGTCCCCCGTACCCCGAGCTGGACCCCCGTGTCCCGCTGGTCGAGCTGCCCAGCCTGCAGATCTACAACGACTACTTCCCGATGCGCCAGCCCGGTCTCTGGGAGCTCAAGAACTGGAAGGACTGGGTGGAGGTCAGCGCCTTCACGTTCGGCACCTTCCCCGAGCCGCTGGCGTTCACCCTGCGCGCCTGGGACGAGCTCAAGCACCGCACCGACGAGTTCGACATCGTCCACGACAACCAGTCGCTCGGCTTCGGCCTCCTCGCCATCGAGCAGGCGGGCCTGCCGGTCATCGCCACGATCCACCACCCCATCACGGTGGACCGCCGCCTCGAGATCGAGCACGCGCAGGGCTTCTTCAAGAAGTTGAACCTGCGCCGCTGGTACGCCTTCGTCGACATGCAGACCGAGGTCGCCCGCCGTCTCAAGCGGGTCATCACCGTGTCGGAGAACTCCTTCAAGGACATCCACACCGACCACAAGGTCGACACCGACCGCATGCACATCGTGCCGGTTGGCGTCGATCCCGAGATGTTCCTGCCGGTCGAGGGCGTCGAGCGAAAGCCCGGCATGTTCATCACCACGGCCAGCGCCGACGTGGCCATGAAGGGCCTGCGCTACCTGCTCGAGGCGGTCGCCAAGCTGCGCACCGAACGGCCCGAGATCACCCTCACCGTCATCGGCAAGGCCAAGCCGGGCGGCGAGTCGGCCCGCACCATCGATGAGCTCGGCCTGGCCGACGCCGTCACCTTCGTGTCCGGGGTGTCCGACGAGCGCATCGTCGAGCTGTACTCCGAGGCCGAGATCGCGGTCGTGCCGTCGCTGTACGAGGGCTTCTCGCTCCCGGCCATCGAGGCCATGAGCTGCGCCATCCCGCTCGTCGCCACCACCGGCGGTGCTGTGCCCGAGGTCGTCGGCCCCGACAACGAGACCGCCTTCCTCGTGCCCCCCGGCGACAGCGAGGCCCTCGCCGTCAAGCTGGCCTACGTGCTCGACCACCCCGAGATCGGCCGCAAGGTCGGCCTCGCCGGTCGCCAGCGGGTCATCGACCACTGGAGCTGGCGCCACACCGCCGAGAAGACCGTCGACGAGTACCGCGCCCGCCTGGCGCAGAAGTAAGCGGACGGACCACTGCCATGTTGACCGTCGAGTTCGACCGCCTGGGGCTCAAGCCCGGAGACCTGGTCCTGGACATGGGTGCCGGTGCCGGCCGCCACGCGTTCGAGGTGTACCGCCGAGGCGCCCACATCGTGGCCCTCGACTACTCCCTCGCGGACCTGAAGGACTGCTCCGGGCTGTTCCAGGCCATGCAGGAGGCCGGGGAGGCCCCCGCCGGGACCCACTGGGCCACGGTCAACGGCGACGGCACCGGCCTGCCGTTCGGCGATGACACCTTCGACGTCATCATCTGCTCCGAGGTCATGGAGCACATCCCCGACGACAGCGCCGCCGCCGCCGAGCTGGCCCGGGTCCTCAAGCCGGGCGGGCTGCTCGCCGTCACCGTGCCCTCGTTCCTCCCCGAGCGGATCTGCTGGGCGCTCTCCGACGAGTACCACGCCCCGTTCGTGCCGGGCGGCCACGTCCGGATCTTCACCGGGGTGGAGCTGGAGAACCGCTTCACCACCGCCGGGCTCGTCCCCGAGGGCACCCATCGCGCCCACGCCCTGCACTCCCCGTACTGGTGGCTCAAGTGCGCCGTCGGCCCCACCAACGACGACAACCGGCTGGTGCAGGCCTACCTCAAGCTCCTCACCTGGGACATCATGAAGGCGCCCAAGCTCACCCGGTGGACCGAGAAGGCGCTCAACCCCGTCCTCGGCAAGAGCCTCGTGCTCTACGCCCGCAAACCGGCCAAGGTCGCGGAGGCCGTCGGTGGCTGACATCACCGTTCCCGAGGTCGACGGCGTGATCACCGCCGCGGAGGTCCAGGCCACCGTCGACGCCATCGCCGAGTGGCAGCTGCCCAACGGCATGATCCCCTGGTACCCCGGCGGCCACGCCGACCCGTGGAACCACGTCGAGGCCGCCATGGCGCTGGCCCTCGGGGGCCGCGTCGAGGAAGCCGAGCGGGCCTACGACTGGCTGGTCGGCCTCCAGCGCCCCGACGGCGCCTGGCACCAGTACTACGTCGAAGACGGCGTCGAGGACGACAAGTTCGACCTCAACGTGGTCGCCTACGTCGCCGCCGGCGTCTGGCACCACTGGCTCCTCACCGAGGACCGCGGCTTCGCCGAAGCCCTGTGGCCCGTGGTCGAGAAGGCCATCGACTACGTGCTCGAGCTCCAGCAGCCCCGCGGTGAGATCCTCTGGGCCCGCCACGCCGACGGCACCCCCTGGCCCTTCGCCCTGCTCACCGGCTCGTCGAGCATCTGCCACTCGCTGCGCTGCGCCATCGCCCTCGCCGAGCTGCTCGGCCACGAGCGCCCGGACTGGGAGCTGTCCGCCGCCAAGCTCGCCTACGTGATCCGCCACCAGGAGGCCGACGCGTTCGCGCCCAAGCACCGCTGGGCCATGGACTGGTACTACCCGGTCCTCGGCGGCGTGATCTTGGGTGAAGCCGGCCGGGCCCGCCTGGCCGACCGCTACGAGACGTTCATCGACGACGGGCGAGGCGTCCGCTGCGTCAAGGACCGGCCGTGGATCACCGTCGCCGAGACCTGCGAGTGCCTCCTCGCCCACCTCGCCGTCGGCGAGCGCGAGACCGCCCAGCAGCTCTTCTCGTGGATCCAGCAGTACCGGGTCGAGGGCGGCCGCTACTGGACCGGGACCGTCTACCCGGACCTGGCGCACTTCCCTGCCGACGAGCAGTCCACCTACACCGCTGCCGCGGTGGTGCTGGGCGCCGACGGCCTCTGGGGCGAAGGCCCCACCAGCGCGCTGTTCACCGATCACGACGCGGTCCTCCCGCCCCTGATCGACATCAGCGACGAAGACGCCTCCATCAACGACTGAGCACCCCACCCGGCTCCCGCACATTCCGGTCACCGAGCGGCTGGCGGAGGGGCAGGAGCGACCCGAGGCGAGTCGGGTTCAGGAAGCGGGGGCGGTGAGGACGCGGAGCGAGCCGACGGCTCGGCGCTCGGTGAAGCCGTCCTCGAGCGCCCGGAGGTAGATCTCGTACGGCGGCCGACCGCCATCGTCGGGGTTCGGGAACACGTCGTGGATGCAGAGCGTGCCGCCCGGTGAGACGTGCGGGGTCCACAGCTCGTAGTCCCGGTGCGCCGGGTCGTGGCCGTGCCCGCCGTCGATGAACAGGAACGCCAGCGGCGTCGTCCAGAACCGTCCGAGGGTGGGCGAGTCGCCCACGAGCGCCACGACCGACGACTCCAGCCCGGCATCGAACACGGTGCGGCGGAACGTCGGCAACGTGTCCATGCGCCCGATGGCCTGATCGACCAGATCGGCGTCGTGGTGCTCCCACCCGGCCTGGTTCTCTTCCGAGCCCCGGTGGTGGTCGAGGGCGAACAGGACGGTGCCGGCGGCCTGCGCGGCTGCACCGAGCCAGATGGTCGACTTGCCGCAGTACGAGCCCACCTCGAGGAGCGGCTGATCCGCCACCGCGGCCGTGGCCTCGTTGGCGGCGGACCACAGGGCGTCACCCTCATCGGTGGGCATGAAGCCGCGAGCGGCGACGGCAGCCGCCCGGAGATCATCGGGCATGACGGTCATGGCGTCGGTCACGGCCGGATCAGACGTGCTTGAGGTCGGGCTCCATGCCCGCCTCTTCGAGCTCGATGTCCTCGTCGTACGGCGTGTGGTGATCCGGGCCGAACATGATCTTGTCCAAGAAGATGTACTTCACGATCCACAGCGTGCCGAAGCCCATGATGTTGGCCGCCATGACCAAGATGGTCTTCTCCGTCTCGTTGTCCCCCGCGAGGTTCGAGACCAAGGCAACCATGAACGTGGACACGATCCAGCCCGCCACCGTGAACAGCCAGAACGGCAGGACCTCCCGCCGGAGGTGGGCCTTCCCCCGCTTGCCCCAGACCCAGTACTTGTTGAGCATGAACGCCGGGACCGATGTCAGCATCGTCGCAGCGAGGTTCGCCTGGACGGGGCGCTTGACCCCTTTGATCACGTTGATGTGGACCACGTTCATGAACACGATGATCAGCACCTGGGTGATGACCACGCAGATCACGGACGTGGCGGTGTAGCGGATCGCCCGCTGCCCGCCTTCGGTCTTGGATTGAGCCCAGAGGGCCTTGGGGTGGTACTTGCTCACGACCCCCCGATGCTAGGGGCCGGTGGTTCCGCCAGACGAGTCAAGCGGACCACCGGCCGGCACCGGTGTCGTCAGGGCTTGAACTTGTTGCAGGGAAGAGCGAGGACGGAACCTGAGTCCAGCCGGGTGATCTTGCCGGACTGCGAGACGTTGTAGCGGCCCCGGTAGGTCTGGCTGCGAGCGATGGGCGGGGAGCCCTTCGCCTAGATCCACTCCCACCGGACCTCGAGACGTCCGTTGCGCGGAATCGCCGTGCAACGTCCGGTGTAGCGGAGGCCGGAGTACCAGTTGTCGGCGGCGCACTTGTGCTTGAGGACCTCGATGCGGCGGCCGTTGTAGCGGTACTTCACGTCGTGGTGGGCGCCGAAGGTGGCGGTGGAGTGGGCCTGGCGGACGGTGTTGTACCGCCAGTTCTGGGGACTGGCGCCGGGTTTGCAGGCTGCGGCGCCGAGCACGAGGAGGACGACCAGGCCGAGGCCGGTCGCTGCGGTGAGGACGGGTCGGGTTCGAGGGCGGGGGGACATGGGGCGGCGCTCCTTCGTCGGTTCCGCCCCGGACGGGACGGCATCCGCACTCTCACCGCTTTTCCGGCTGTTTCCTAGCCTTGCGACTCATCAGGCTCGCCGGCAGCGAGCACAAACGATGGCGCACGGCAGCGGCGACCGTGCCACCATGCCGGGATGCAGCTGCACCGGCGGATCGGTCTCATCGGAGTCGCGCTGCTCGTCACCGGCGCTCTGGCCGGTTGCGGCAGCGACGGCGGTGACAGCAGTCCGACGGCCCCGCCGTCGGTCACCCAGGTGGGCGGGGCCACGTCCACCACCGACGAGAGCGGCGAGCCACCCGCCGACGGCCCGCTCGTGGACACGGTGATGGCGGCGTCGGTGCACGAGCCCATCGATCTGGTGCAGCGCCCCGGCGACGACGGGCACCTGTGGCTGGCCGAGCGCGCCGGTCGGATCCGCCGCCTCGAGGTCGGCGACGACGGGGCCTCGCTGAGCCCCGCCGGCGACTACGCGCTCGACATCTCCGACCAGACCACCACCGATGCCGAGCGGGGCCTGCTCGGCATCGCCTTCTCCCCTGACGGCGGCAAGCTCTACGTCAGCTACACCGATCCCGCAGGCAACACGCAGGTGGTGTCCTACGAGCTGGCGGGCGACGAGGTCATCACGACGAGCCGCTCGGTGGTCTTCGAGCAGGACCAGCCCTTCAGCAACCACAACGGGGGGCACATCGTGTTCGGGCCGGACGATCAGCTGTGGCTCGGCCTCGGCGACGGCGGGGCCGCCGACGATCCGGGGAACCGGGCCCAGGATCCCGACACCTACCTCGGCAAGATGATCCGCATCGACTCCGAGACCCGCGATCCCGAGATCGTGGTCAGTGGCATCCGCAATCCGTGGCGGTTCTCGTTCGACACGGACGGCAGCCTCTGGATCGGCGACGTCGGGCAGAACGCCGTCGAGGAGATCGATCGCCTGCCGGCCGACGGGATCGAAGGCACCAACCTGGGTTGGAGCGGCTACGAGGGCTCCGAGCCCTACCTCGATGGCGAGGGGCGTCGGCCCGACGCAGCCGTTCCGCCCGTGTTCGAGTACCCGCACCAGAACGGCAACTGCTCCATCACCGGCGGGTTCGTGTACCGGGGCAAGGCCATTCCGGCGCTCGAGGGCGCCTACCTGTTCGCCGACTACTGCGCGGGGCGGCTGCGGGCGGTCCGCCTGGCCGAGGACGGCACCCTCGACCAGGAGCTCGACCTGGGCGTCGACGTGAGCCATCCGGTGTCGTTCGCCGCCGATGCCGGCGGCGAGCCCTACGTGCTCAGCCAGGACGGCAACATCGTCCGCCTCGCTCCCCCTGGTTGACGCTGCGAGGCTCACCCCAAAAACAGACGAGCCGCCGACCCGAAGGCCGGCGGCTCGTCTCAGTCCGAAGACGTGATCAGATCACGCGAACGTTCTGGGCCTCTTCGCCCTTGCGGCCGGGGGCCACGTCGAACTCGACCTTCTGGCCCTCATCGAGGGACTTGTAGCCGTCGCCGGCGATGTTGGAGAAGTGGACGAACACGTCGTCGCCCTGCTCCCGAGAGATGAATCCGAAGCCCTTCTCAGCGTTGAAGAACTTTACGGTGCCTGTGGTCATGCTTATCCTTGGGTGTTCGACCGAGGCCGTTGCGACCACGGTGCACGCGAACGATCTCGCTCACGTGGACACCACCCTACCGCATTTCCCGCAGGTCATGGCATTTCGTTCTTTTTCGTTCGACCGAACGATCAGAACGTCGACGCGCCCGGCGGATCCGGCGGCGTCGCCGGGGCGGCGGCGGCGGGGTCCAGGGTGGGCGCGGCGCTGGGAGCGATGGCGACCGACGGGACGAACGTCGCCGCCTCCTCGGCTTCGAAGAGCTTCCAGGAGGGCACCTCGACGAAGCGGGCGAAGAGGCTGCCCGGGAACTGGGAGCGCCGGGTCCGGAGCACCTCGATGGCGTCGTTGTAGAACTGCCGAGACGACGCCACGGACTCCTCGGCGTCGGCGATGCGCAGCTGGAGGTCGAGGTACACCTGGCTGGCCTTGAGGTCCGGGTAGTCCTCGGCCAGCGCCACCGTGGTCTTGGCGGCCGACTTGAGCCCGCGGTCGGTGTTCTGGGCGCCTTCGAGGGTGGCGTCGCTGGGCAGTTCCTCGGTCGGGGGCTTCTCGGGGACCGCTCGCAGCTCCGCGACCGCCTCCTGCACCTCGCGCTCGTGCTTCGTGTACTGCTTGACGACCTCGACGAGGTTGGGGATCAGCTCGGACCGGCGTTGGAGGCTGACGTCGATGAGCGACCACGCCTTGGCGGCCTGCTCCTTCACCTCGACCTGGCGGTTGTAGTTCCGCTGCAGGGTCAGCAGGAACAAGATCCCCACCTCGAAGCCGAGCGTCCAGACGATGAGGAACCACTTGACCTCGTCGAACACGGCGTCGGATGCGGCACCGACGAACACTGCGGAGAGCAGCAGGCATCCGAGGCCGCACAGACGGGCCGACCATCCGCTCGACTTGGCCACCTGCTCCTCGGACTTGGTGGAGACCAACAGGTCGCCGGCGCTCCCGGCGAACTCCAGGCCCGGCCCGTCCGTGCGGGGCGCCGCCGTGCCGAGGAGGTAGATGGGCGCGCCCGCGGCGATGACCTTCTCGGTGATGCGCCACTTCCCGCTGAGGTTCGAGATGGGGCTGACGGTGTCGGGCGCACTGTTGAAGAACCCGCCGCCGTCGCTGGGCGCCTCCAGGAAGCTGGCGTCTGTGAGGCTCTGCATGCGCTCGGTGGTGTCCTCCCCCATCAGCACCCACTGGCGCAGCTGCCAGCGGCTGTAGGGCGGGGCGAAGCTGCTGTCGAGCTTCTCGCACAGCGTCTGCACCGGTTCGAGCTCGGCGCCTCGGGGGCGCACCAGCACCCGGCCGGTGTCGTCCTGGAGCCAGAACGGCGCTGCTGTCTGCCGCGACTCCTGGGTGACCCAGCTGCTGTTGTCACCGGACTTCTGCCAGCGCTCGAGGTCCCAGCTGAACCACACCGCCGGGGTCTGCGAGAACGGCGTCACGATCGGCTCGTAGAGCGGCACCGCTTGGCCGACGACCTCGTTGCGGCCCACGAACACGCCCCGACACGTCGATGTCGGGGTGTCGTCGATGACCCACTTCTTCCGCCAGCTCGACAGGCAGGCGAACCCGAGCCCGATGGCCAACGCTCCCGTCACGAAGATCCACACGCTGCCGGTCTACCAGCACGGCCGGGTCCACCCCTGCCAATCGACGGGGGAGCCGGCCCCGTACCCTGGGAAGCGACCCCGACCCTGGAGCCTCTCCACCCCCATGGCCAAGCAGCCCCGCCACCAGAAGCCCGACGAAGAGGACGTGATCGACGCCGAGGAGACCGCGGCGCACGGCCATGGGACCAAGGCGGTCATCGCCGCCCTGGCGGCCAACCTGTCCATCGCCGTGGCCAAGTTCGCGGGCTTCGCGGTCACGGGGTCCTCCTCGATGCTGGCCGAGGGCGTCCACTCGGTCGCCGACTCCGGCAACCAGGGGCTGCTGCTGCTCGGCGGCAAGCGGGCCAAGAAGGCCGCCACCGAGGAGCATCCGTTCGGGTACGGGCGCGAGCGGTACTTCTGGAGCTTCGTCGTCGCGCTCGTGCTGTTCTCCCTGGGCGGCCTGTTCGCCATCTACGAGGGGCTCCACAAGATCGAGCACCCGGAGCCCATCGACAGCCCGCAGTGGGCGTTCGGGATCTTGGGCTTCGCCATCGTGGCCGAGGGCCTGTCGTTCCGGACCGCCGTCAAGGAGGCCGGGAAGGTCAAGGGCGAGGCCAGCTTCTGGCAGTACATCCGCCGGGCGAAGGCGCCCGAGCTGCCGGTGGTCCTGCTCGAGGACTTCGGCGCCCTCATCGGCCTCGTGCTGGCCATCGGCGGCATCGCCGCCTCGGTCCTCACCGACGACGGCCGCTGGGACGGCTACGGCTCGCTGGCCATCGGCATCCTGCTGGTGATCATCGCCATGGTCCTGGTGGTCGAGATGAAGAGCCTGCTCATCGGCGAGGGCGCGTCGCGCAAGGACGTGGAGGCGATCCGTGCCGCCATCGAGATCGAGCCCGACGTGATCCGGGTCATCCACCTCCGCACGGAGCACCTGGGCCCCGAGGAGCTGCTGGTGGGCACGAAGGTCGAGTTCGTGCACGAGCTGGCCGTGCCCGAGGTGGCGGCGGCCATCGACCGCGTCGAGCGCAGCATCCGGGCGGGCGTGCCCGCCGCCCGGCTCATCTTCGTGGAGCCGGACGTGCACGACGACCACCGCGTCGGCCGCTTCGTCGAGGAGCACACGGGCTACATCGACGCCAACGACCCGAACTACGCGGACATCACCGGCACCGTCCCGGTGGTCGACGTCGACGACGACATCTGGACCGAGTGACCCGAGGCCCCAGCTGCGCCCTTGACCTCTCGCCGAATACCTGATGGGGTTGGTCGGGAATTCAGGGCCGGCCGACTAGGTTGACCACTCCACACCACAAGCTCCACCTCAGAAGGAACCTCCAATGGCACAGCTGCGCCTGGGCGACGACGCCCCCGACTTCACCGCCGAGACCACCGAAGGCACCGTCAACTTCCACGAGTGGAAGGGCGACAGCTGGGCGATCTTGTTCTCGCACCCGAAGGACTTCACCCCGGTCTGCACCACCGAGCTCGGCCGGGTCGCCGCGCTGAAGGACGAGTGGGACAAGCGCAACGTGAAGGTCATCGGCATCTCCGTCGACACCTCGGACAGCCACGAGGGCTGGGCCCAGGACATCAAGGACGTCACCGGCAGCGAGCTGAACTTCCCGCTCATCGCCGACAGCGAGAAGAAGGTCGCCGACCTCTACGACATGATCCAGCCGAACGCCTCGGACACCACCACCGTCCGCTCGGTCTTCGTGATCGGCCCGGACAACAAGCTCAAGCTGTCGCTCACCTACCCGGCCTCCACCGGGCGGAACTTCGACGAGATCCTGCGGGTGATCGACTCCCTGCAGCTCACCGCCGGCTACAAGGTCGCCACCCCGGTGGACTGGAAGCAGGGCGAAGACGTCATCATCGTCCCGGCCGTGTCGGACGAGGACGCCAAGGAGCTGTTCCCCGCCGGGTGGGAGGCCAAGAAGCCGTACCTGCGGCTCACCCCCCAGCCCAACAAGTAGTCGCGCCGCCCGGACCCGCCTTCCCCCTGGCCGGTCCGGCCGAGCACACGACGCCACGGAGGGCGGTCCGCAACCAGGGCCGCCCTCCGTCGCGTCTCCGGTGGGAGCGACCTGCGACCTGTCGACCCGCAGGTGGACGGGCCGGGCCGTCGGTCAGGTGGGGACGGCGCGGGTGGCGAGGGCGAAGACCTGGTTCCAACCGGCCGGATCGATGCCGAGCTTGGCGACCAGGTGCTCGGCACGGGCGGCGTCCTCTTCGGCCTCGGGCAGGGCCAGCCGGCTCGACATGGCGGCGGCGCCGAGCTCGACCACGGCCTTCGCGACCCGGTCCTCGGTGGGCTGCACCGCAGCGCGGGCGATGGACAGACGGCGCACCGCCTCCGCTGCGCCCGCATCGCCGGCTGCGGCCTCGAGCGCGGCGGCCGTGTTGGCCATGGCCCGGTCGAGGTAGGTGGCGCCCGAAGCGTCGTCGATCCGGTCGGCGATGGCGGCGGCCCCGCCCGTCCCTGCCGCCGCTGCGGTGAGCGCCTGGACGGCCATGACGTTGGGGTCGCGGTCCTGCGTGCGGGCCTCGGCCAGGTGCGCTTCCGCAGCGGCGATGTCGCCCGCCATCAGCGCAGCCGCGGCGATCGCCGCCGCCGCATCGTCGCCCCCCATCCCGGCCACCGCCAGCACCTCGATCTCCTCGAGCACCGATGCTCCCCGGTGCGGCTCGCCCACCTGCAGGGAGGCCGCGAGCCGGGCGAAGCGCGCTTGCATGCCGTCGCCATCGGACGGGCGGCCGTCGGTGGACTCGGTGGTCCCGGCCTTGACCAGCAGGGCGAAGCCCTCCTCGATGCGGCCCGCCATCACCAGGGCCCGGCCGAGCACGGCTGACGCCTGGGTCGAGCCGTAGCGATCGCCCAGGCTGGTGAAGGTGCGCAGCGCCTGTTCGGCCATGGTGACGGCCTCGTCCGTGCGGCCCGCCCACAGGCGGACCGATGCCACGAGCATCACCATCATCGCCGTCGCCCACGGGTCGCTGCGGGCGCGGGCCTCGTCGAGCACCTGCTCCCCCAGCGCCTGCGCCTCGGCGACGCGGCCCTGCTGGAACCGGACCCAGGCGAGCAGTCCGAGGCTCCACGCCAGGCCCTGGGTGTCGACCAGGTCGCTGAACATCTCGATGGCCACCTGGAGCCGGCGGTCCGCCTCGTCGGGGCGGCCGCTGATGAACGCCGTCCATGCGAGGTTCTGCGACGCCCAGGCCTGACCGGCGCGATCGTCGACCTCCTCGAACGCAGCGATCGCCGCTTCGGCCGAGAGCTCGGCATCGAGGATCCGGCTGCCGAAGATCTCGACCATGCCGCGTCGGCGCAGCGCCTCGCCCAGCCCGCCCAGGTCCCCCATCTCCCGGAACCGTTCGGCCGCGGTGGACATGGTGGCGACGGCGGCGTCGACGTCGCCCTCCTTCTGCTCGATGGAGCCGCGGGCGATGAGCGCCCGGGCCGCACCGGCCCCATCGCCGGCCGCCTCGGCGAGGGCGTAGGCCCGTTCCGCGTCGGTGCGGCCGAGCGCCAGCTCCCAGCCTTCGGCCGCCGCGCTCGATCGGGCCAGGTGGATGCGGATGGCCTCAGCCACGTCGGCGGCGGGCGTTCCCGCTGCGTCGACATCGCCCAGGAGGTCGAGCGCCTGCGTGTACAGCCGGATCGACGCCGGCAGGGCCTGGTCGCGACGGGCTCGGTCCGCGGCCTCGGTGACCCAGCGGCGGGCCCGGGCGGCGAGGTCGGCGGGGAAGGCGTCGGTGCGGGCGTTGGGGCCGAGCTCCGAAGCCAGAGCCACCGCAGCGCCGTAGTGGTGGGCCAGCTGATCGACCACCCAGGGCGGGCGGGGGTCGACGTCGGCGGCCTTCTCCTCGATGAACGAGGCGATGCCGAGGTGGCACGTGGCCCGCTCGGCCTTGGTGATGGTCTGGTAGGCGACCTCCCGCACGAGGTCCGAGCGGAACGACCAGAGCTCGCCGTCGACCTCCATGATCTCGTCGGCCACCAGGTCCGCCATGGCCAGGTCGATGTCGACGCCGACCCGCAGCTTCCGGCCCATCTCCCGCAGGCCCAGCATCGGGCCCCGCTGGCCGATCACGCTGGCGTCCTGGAGCACGCCGCGCTGCGCGGGGGTGAGGTCGTCGAGGCGCGCCGCCACCAGCCCCCGCAGCGTGTCGGGCAGGGTGGCCACCCGGCCGGGCTCGGCCATGGCCTCGCCATCGAGGAGGCTCACCAGCTCCTCGAGGAAGAACGGGTTGCCGCCGCTGCGGTCGAACAGCGCGGCGGCCACCGCTTCGGGCACCGGGGCGCCGACGAGGTGCTCGAGCAGTTCACCCGTGGCCTCCCGACCCAACGGGTCGAGGTGGAGGGTGAGCGAGTTGTGACGGCCGTGGCGGGGCGTCCACTGGTCCAGCAGCGCCGGGCGGGCGGTGGCCAGCACGACCACCGGGCAGTGGTGGATCGCGCTGAACACGTCGTCGATGAGCGACAGCACCGATTCGTCGGCCCAGTGCAGGTCCGAGATCTGCAGGATGAGCGGGCGGTGGCGGGCGGAGGCGGCGGCGTAGGCGCTGAGCGCCCGACCGGCCTCCTGGCGGACCGTGGTCGGCTCGGCTTCGATCGGCGGGTCGTAGCCCAACAGGGTGAGCAGCCCTTCGGCCGTGCGCTGGACCTCCGGGTCCGTGGTGCGGCGCTCCATCACCTCGGCGACGGCACCGCGCACCGCGGTGCGGGCGTCGTCGGCCGACGCGCCCTCGGGCACCTCGAGGGCGGGGCGGAGGGCGTCGGCCACCGGCCACCACACGTTGGCCTCCCCGTAGGGCACGCAGCGACCCTCGCGGATGATGGCGCCGTGCGCGCTGGCAGCAGCAGCGGCGACCTCATCGGCGAGGCGGCTCTTGCCTATGCCCACATCGGCCACGAGCAGGGCCAGCATCGCCCGGTCGTTGCGGATGGAGCTGTCGATCACCGTGTTGAGCAGCCCGAGCTCCGCCGCCCGGCCGATGAGCGGAACGTCGACGCGGCGCGCGCGGTACCCCGGCGGCAGGGTGGGCGCCACCGCGACCCAGGTCTCCACGAGCTCGTCGCGGCCCTTGGCGTCGAGCAGGCCCCGGGACTCGTAGGCGATGGTGTGGTGGGTGGCGGCGTAGGTGGCCGGGCCGACGAGCACCTCACCGGGCCGGGCGCTGGTCTGGAGGCGGCTGGCCGTGTTGACGACGTCGCCCATCGCGGTGACCGATCCGGCGGCGCGCATGGCCCCCACCAGCACCTCGCCGGTGTTGATGCCGACGCGCATCTGGAGGTCCTGGGCGATGATCTCGGCCTCCTCGCACAGCGTCGCCTGCATCCGCAGGGCGGCTCGGACGGCACGCTCGGGATCATCCTCGTGCGCCGTGGTGGCGCCGAACAGGGCCACGAGCGCGTCGCCGACGATCTTGTCGACCTGCCCGCCGAAGCTGGTGACGTCCTCGGCCAGCCGGTCGAAGCAGCGATCCACCAGGTTCTTCACCCGTTCGGGGTCGAGCCGTTCCGACAGCGAGGTGAAGCCCACCAGGTCGGCGAACAGGACCGTGACGACCCGACGCTCGTCCTCGACGCTGCGCAGCGGTCGGCCGCACGACGCGCAGAATCGTGCGTCGTCCGCTGCCAGGGCCCCGCATGCCGAACAGGTCATCGTCGGCATCCTACGACTGCTTGCCACAGTTAGCGCGGCTCGTTTGCGCACCGTCGCCCGCCAGCCGCGAGCATGGGCGGGTGCTGCGCAGGTGGTCCGTCTCCGCCCTGGTCTCGGGGTTCCTCGCCGTCTCGGCGACCACCGGGCTCACCGGCTGTGCGCCCACCCCGAAGGCCGGCACGATCGACGTGGTCGGCGACTCCCTGGCGTTCCAGGCCAACTGGGGCCGGCCCACCGAGTTCCTGGCCGGTTCGCCCAAGGGCTCGAACGTCGTGTTGGACCTGAAGCCGGGGATCGGGTTCCCCGACGTGATGGCCGCCCAGCGCAAGCGGGTGGCGGCCGCCCGTCCGGCCATCCTCGTGATCGCCCTCGGCACCAACGATGCCGGCCCGGTCGACGGCGGCTGGAACAGCGCCGACGACCGGGAGCTCCGTGCGCTGATGGCCCTGCCGTCCACGACGACCTGCGTCGTGCTCGTGCTGCCCGGACACGCCGACAAGCCGACGGTGACCGCCACGTACCGGGCCGACCTCAAGGCGGCCCGCGCCGCGATGCGCACCGCAGCCGCCGACCGCAGGGCCACGGGCCAGCCCACCGTCGTGGCCGACTGGGGCGCGGTGGCGCTCGCCCAGCCCGCCCTCACCGTCGACGACGGGATCCACCTCGCCGACGGCGCACCGAGCACACCGGACCGCATCGTCGACGAAGCCGCAGCCGACGCCTGGACCAAGGTCCTCTGGACCGGCGTCGCCGCCTGCCCGAAGCCCGCCGGGACCTGAGGTCGCCGCCGGGCCTTCCGCGTCGGACCGACGTCGGATCGCCGTGGAGGGCACCCGTCCGACCGACCCGGTCGGGCAGGATGGGCGCCATGTCGCTCGATCCTGTTGACCTCTCCGACGATGTGCGATCGTTCCTGGCCGAGTACCACCTGGCGTCGCTGACGACGTTCCGCCCCGACGGCACGCCCCACGTCGTCGCCGTGGGGTTCAGCTACTCCCCTCACGATCAGACCGCCCGCATCATCACCCGGGCCGCCAGCAAGAAGGCGCGCAACGTCGCGGCGGCCCCCGGGGGGCGCGCCGTCCTCTGCCAGATCGATGGCGGCCGTTGGCTGTCGCTCGAAGGGGCGGCCACCGTCACCGACGACCCCTCCCGGGTCGCCGCAGCCGTCGACGGCTACGCCGCCCGCTACCGCCAGCCCGGCGAGCGCGAGGACCGCGTCGCCATCGAGATCCACGTCGACCGGATCCTCGGCCGCGCCTGAGACCTCAGACCCGAGATCGGACCGCAGCCAGGCGGGCGGGCCGCGACGGGAGCGATCGGCTCAGAGGGCGACGGCGATGGCTTCGGCCATCGATTCCGTGTGGGTCAAGGTGAGCAGCCAGCGAGACACCCCCGCGGCGTCGGCGAGGGCGAGCGCCCGGCCGGTGACCACGAGACCCGGGGCACCGCGATCGCTGCGGACGACCTCGATGTCGTGCCAGTCCGCGGCGCCGAGGCCCACGCCCAGGGCCTTCAGCACGGCCTCCTTGGCCGCGAAGCGGGCGGCGTAGCGCTCGGTCGGGTCGTGGGCGGCCTCGGCGTAGGCCCGCTCCCCGGGCGTGAACAGCTTCTCGACCATGGTGGGCGTGCGGGCCAGCACGGTGCGCATGCGGTCGACCTCGACGAGGTCGACCCCGATGCCGATCACCGTGCCGTCACCGCTCGCGGCGGTTGTTCACGAAGGCGATGACGATCATCACGAGCGCAGCGGCGAACACGAGGGCCACGATGATCACGCGACCGGCCCATCATCCGACGAGCGCCAGCGGTCGGCCAGCACGTTGACCGGCGTGGTGAGGATCTCGATGGGTGGGAGCGTCCCGAGGAGGTCGTCGCGGAACGTGGGCTCGGTCTCGGTGACGGCGTCTTTGAGCGCGGCGTAGCGCCCTCGGTAGGCCTCGAGGACCGACCGCATGCGCCCCGCGGCGAGCTCATCGGCGAACCGGCAGTGCAGCAGGGTGATGCCGGTGCACTGGGTGCCCTTGACCTCGGGGATGAGCACGAGCGTGCGGCCGTCGCTGCGCCCGACGGCGACGGTGACCTCACGCTCGGTGGCGACGCGGTGCTTGGTGCCGCGCAGCAGCGGGTTGCGCTCGGTGCGCTGGGGGAGGTCGCGGGCGATGCCGCCCCGGTCGACCACGACGATGGTGGCCTCGCCCTCCTCCACGTCGCCCTCGATCCGGTAGCGCGTGTAGCCCACGACGTCGTCGATGGCGGCGTCGAGGCCGGCCAGGGTCCGCAGCGCCTTGTAGCTGAGGCGGTCGCGGGCGGCACCGGCGTTGAGGGCCGCCTGCACCAGCGCGATGTCGAGCAGGCTCTCGTCGGACCGGGAGATGCCCACGGTGACCGTCTTGGCCTGGTGCTTGATGGCGTCGACGGGCCGGGTGAGCTCCTCGATGGCGCCGGTGAGCGCCGCGGTGAGGTCCTCGATCACGACGCTCGGCGTGCCCACTCGGCCGTGCTCCACCTGGTAGGCGTCGAGGGGGGCGATGCCGGTGGCGTAGCGGAACATCGACGCCAGGCGGACGGCGGTGCCGGCCTCCAGGCTGCCGTTGTACGCCCCGCTGCGGAGGCCGTCGTGGAAGCGGGCCGCCACCGGCTCCAAGCTCGGGCGCAGATCGGCGAGCAGACGGTCCACGTCGGCGACGGCGGGACTGGAGATGGCATCCTCGATGGCACCCCGCGCCTCGCGCAGGCCGCGGGCCTGGGCGTCGATGGCGAGCGCGGCCTCGTAGCCGAACAGGTGGCCGACGACCGTGGTCAGCACGAAGGCGAGGCGGGTGTGGACGCTCGGGACCGTGAGGACGCGCAGCGCGGCGCTGAAGCGGTCCTCGTCCTCGGTGGCGACGACGATCGGCGTGGCCTTGTGAGCCCGGTAGATGGCCACCTCCTTCGCCACGTCGTCGGCGTTGGATCCCATGAGGCCGGCGGCGCAAACGAGGATCAGCGGCTCCGACGACAGATCGATGTGCTTCTTGTCCTCGATGGCGTCCGAGGCGATGGCCTTGTAGCAGAGCTCCGACAGCTTGATGCGGATCTCCTCCGCCGCGACCCGGTTGTCACCCGAGCCGACGATGGCCCAGTAGCGGCGCGAGGGCGCCAGCTCCTGGGCGGCCTCGGCGATGGCCGGGCGACGGGCGAGCGTCTCCTCCATGGCCGCCGGCAGGTCGCGCAGCCCGGTGAGGATCTCGTGGCGGACCGACGCCCGCTCCTCGGTCCCCGGGACCTCCTGGGCGATGGCGATGGCGAGCAGGAAGCCGGCGGCGATCTGGGCGTAGAACGCCTTGGTGGACGCCACGCTCATCTCGACGTCGCGGCCGTCCGAGGTGTAGAGCACGCCGTCGCTCTTGTCGGTGAGGTCGCTGGCGCGGCGGTTGACGATGGCGATCACCTTGGCGCCGCGGGCCCGCACCAGGTCGACCGTGCGGTTCGTGTCGGTGGTGGTGCCCGACTGGCTGATGGCGATGATGAGCGTGTTGGACATGTCGGAGAGGAGCGAGAACCCCGACAGCTCCGTGGCCGGCAGGGCCTCGACCCGCACCTCCGTGGCCGCCAGCTCGGCGGCCAGCGCCCGGCCGAGGCTCTGGCCGGCGACGGCCGCCGTCCCCTGGCCGATGACCTTGACCCGGGTGATGCGGCCCGACCGCAGGTCGTTTCGGACCGAGCGCGGCAGCGTGGCATCGCCGAGCGAGGCCCGCAGCAGGTCGCCGTCTGCGGCGATCTTCCCGCGGAGGGTCTTGCGGAACGAGCCCGGCGCCTCCTCGATCTCCTTGAGGAGGAAGTGCTGGTACGAACCGCGATCGATGTCGCGCGTGGTGACCTCGGGGGTCACCAGCTCCGATTCCTCGAACGGCAGCTCGGTGCCGTCGTAGGAGAACCGGCGGACGCCCTCAACGGTGCCCGCCAGGGCGGCGTCGAGCTCCACGACCTGGCCGCGGGAGGCCGACGGGTTGGTGGGGTCGGCCGGGGTCTCGCCGTCGAGCCGGAGGTAGCTCGTGGCGTCTTCGACGACGCCGTAGGGCTCCGAGGCGACCACGTACAGGTCCTCGTCGAGGCCGACGTAGAGGGCCTGGCCGCTGCCCCGGAGGGCGAGCTGGAGTCGGTTCGGCGCGCTGGCGACGTTGGCGGCGATGGCCACCGACCCGTCGAAGCGGCGGACCGACTGCCGAAAGGCGTCGACCGCTCCGTCGCCGGCGGCGAGGCGGCGCGAGACGAGGGTGGGGATCACCTTGGCGTCGCTGGTGATCTCCGCCGCGATGCGCAGCTCGTCGCTGACCTTGAGATCGGCGAAGTTGTCGACGTCGCCGTTGAGCGCAGCGGTGACGTACGGCCCGCCGAGGTAACCGACCTCGTCGGAGTTCATGGGGTGGGCGTTGGGCTGGGAGATGATCCCGATGGAGGCCCAGCGGGTGTGGCCGAGGACCGTGACCTCGGCGCCTTCGGACGCCGTGGCCAGGTGCAGGAGGGCGTCGTCGCGGATGGCGGCCCGGAGCACGGCCGTGTTGTCGCCGAGCTCGCCGATCTCGGCGGCCGCCTTGTAGACGAAGCTCAGGTGGCCTTCGGGCGTGACGCGGACCGCGCCCGCCGTGAACAGCGGGTCGTCGTCGCGCTCGGCCAGCAGGGCGGCGACGGCCTGATCGGTCAGATCGAGCCCGTGTCCGTGGACGAGCAGCATCAACCCGGCGGAGTCGCGGCCGCGCACCTCGAGGCGATCGATGGCGCTGAGCGCCGCCTGCACCGAGGCGAACGCATCGGTGGTGGACGGGCTGGGCGTCGGACCCGCCAGGTCGGCCACGGCCCGGGCGGTGGGGAGCCGGTCGCGCTGGACCGCCCAGAGGGCGTCTTTGAGGCGGATGACCGCAGCGTTGATGGACTCGAGGGCCGCCGTGGCCGACGGGTCGTCGTCCAGGGCGCCCTCGCGCTCGGCCAGAGCTGCGGCGATGTCGGCCCCGGCACGGTCGATGGCGGGGGTCAGGTTCCGGTCTCCGAGGAGGGCGGCGATGCCCGGGGTCCCCCGCAGGAGGCGGTCGACCGACTCCACCCGTTCGGCCACCCGGGCCAGGGCGCCGTCGAGCCCGTCGGACGGCGCGTCGCGCAGGGCGTCCGCGGCTCCGTCGAGGAGCGTGAGCAGCTCAGCCGACGTGGGCGCCGAGCGGGCGCTGCGACGACGGACGACGGCGATGATGCCGCACATCTGGGTTCCTCCGGGGACACGGGCAGAGTGCCCCGGGTCGTCCGGGACCGGCCCATCGTACCGGTCCGGGCTCGGCGCCCGCCCCGGGGGCCGTCGCCCACCGCCGCTGACCAGGGGAGAGCCGGCGGCAGGACCCGACGTGCCCCCGACCACTACGCTGCCACGCAGACGTCGGTGAGTCGGGGGAGGGCCGCAGATGACGGAGGAACCACCGCGGCCGGCAGAGCCGTGGCGACCGACCGGACCCCGGCCCGCAGAGCCGATCGCCCCCACCGGGGCACCCACGCCGAACCTCTACGGCGGCCACGGCGCCTACGGCGCCGCGCCCCTCCAGCCCGTGAAGCCGATCCGCCGCAACCCGCTCAGCGGGTGCGGGACCATGGTCCTGATCGTCGTCGTGATCGGTGGCGTCATCGCCGCCCTCGCCTTCGCCCTCAAGCCGGCGGACGACGAGAAGCAGGACGCTGCTCCGAAGAAGCGGAGCCTGACCAACATCTACGCCGTCGAGTCCACGACGACGACGCCGCCCGAGGACCGACGGGCCACGCTCGGCAAGGTCTGCTCCCAGGGCGTGCCCGCCGAGAAGGCCCCCGCCCACGTCCGCCGGGACGCGGCGGCGTACGGCGCCATCGTGGGAGCCGGCGACACGTTCGCGCCCGACCCCTTCCCCTTGGTGGCGGGGGCGACGGCGAGCGATGAGGGGATCGGGCTCAACCGCGTGCAGCTGCTGGGGTGCATCGCCGCCGAGCCCAACGGCTACTACGAGCAGTGCGAGTACTTCACGACGGAGGGCCGCGTGATCATGCAGCGCATCAGCGAGACCGAGGTCGACCTGAACATCGTCGAGGCCAAGACCGGCAAGCTCGTCGGCACGGAGCACTTCGTCGTCTCCCAGGACACCAGCTGCCCGGCCTCGATCAGCCTCCCCGAGGGCAAGGCCCCCACGTGGGACATGCCGTGGGGCGAGATCAGCGATCGCTCGCAGGGGCTCTTGTCCTCGTACCACCAGCGCTGAGCGAGGCTGGCTGGCGGGCCGAGACCCCGGCCGGTCTTCAGGCGCCGAGCGTGGTGACCACCGCCGCCAGGTGCCCAGCGATCTCCGCCGCCTCCTCGTGGGTCGGCGCCTCGACCATCACCCGGATCACGGGCTCGGTGCCGCTGGGGCGCAGCAGGACCCGGCCCCGCTCGCCGAGGCGCTGCTCGGCCGCGGCCACATCGGGCCCGAGCTTCTTCACCAGACCGGGGTCCCGCCGCGCCGTGCGCACGTTGACCAGCACCTGCGGCAGCCGGGTCATCGCCACCGTCGCCAGATCGGCGAGCGAGCGCTCCTGACGAGCCATGACCGACAAGAGCGCGATGCCGGTGAGCATGCCGTCGCCGGTGGAGGCCAGGTCGCGGAAGATGACGTGGCCGGACTGCTCGCCGCCGAGGCAGTGTTTGCCCTCGTCGAGCGCCTCGAGCACGTAGCGGTCGCCGACGTCCGTGGTGATCACCTCGATCCCGTGCGCGGCCATCCCCTGCCGGAACCCGAGGTTGCTCATGACCGTCACCACGACCGTGTCGTGGGTGAGCTTGCCCCGCTCGTGCCGGTCGATGGCGCAGATGGCGATGATCTGGTCGCCGTCGACGAGCTCCCCCGCCGCGTCCACCGCGAGCACCCGGTCGGCGTCGCCGTCGAACGCGAGGCCGACGTCGGCCCCGTGGGCGAGGACGGCGGCCTGGAGCGCCTCGGGGTGCGTGGAGCCGGACGCCTCGTTGATGTTGATCCCGTCGGGATCGATGTGGATGGCCACGGCCGAGGCGCCGAGCGCCTCGAACACTCCCTGGGCCAGCTCGGCCGCTGCGCCGTTGGCACCGTCGAGCACGACGGTCAGGCCGGCGAGCGACCCGGGCGGGACGACGTCCTCGGCGAGGAAGCGCCGGTACCGATCGATGGCGCCGTGGTCGGTGGTGATGGTGCCGACCTCGGACCCCGTCGGGCGAGGGCGGGGGTCGCCCTGCCCGCTGAGCGCGGTGAGCTCGAGCTCCAGCCGCTCCTCGAGCTCGTCGGACAGCTTGAGCCCGCCGGCGGAGAACAGCTTGATGCCGTTGTCGCCGAACGGGTTGTGGGACGCCGAGATCATGGCCGCAGCCACCCCGTCGACCGCCGAGATGTGGGCCACACCGGGGGTGGGCAGCACCCCGAGGTCGACCACCTCCACGCCTTCCGACGCCAGCCCCGAGGCCAGCGCCGCGGCGAGGAGCGGCCCCGAGCGGCGGGTGTCGCTGCCGATCACCCAACGACTGCCCCCGAGCACGCGGGCCGCCGACCGCCCCAACGTCAGCGCCAGCTCCGGCGTGAGCTCCCGGTTGGCCACCCCCCGCACCCCGTCGGTGCCGAACTTCAACGTCATGCGACCTGTGGTCCTCCGGCGAAAACGACACCTGGCGTGCGGCCGCACCGTCGTGCGGGCCACACGCCAGGACGGCGGCTGTGGAGCGGAGCGAGTGCCTGTACCCCGACGTGCGGGGCCCGACTCCTAGCGCTTCGAGTACTGCGGGGCCTTGCGGGCCTTCTTGAGGCCGTACTTCTTGGATTCCTTCTTGCGGTCGTCACGAGTCAGGAACCCGGCCCGCTTGAGCGCCGCGCGCTGCTCGGGATCGAGCTCGATGAGGGCCCGGGCGATGCCGAGGCGCAGGGCGCCGGCCTGGCCGCTGACGCCTCCACCGTGCATGGTGACATCGATGTCGTAGGTCTCCTCGGTCTG
>JAOBWH010000192.1 GCA_025463265.1 Ilumatobacteraceae bacterium | reverse complement strand
GAGCACACCCGCCAGCTCCTCGCCCGGGTGCTGCGCGGCATCGTGTGCCAGCGGCTCATCGACCGGGCCGACGGCCGCGGTCGCGTCGTCGCCGTCGAGTCCCTCACCGGCACGCCCAAGGTCCGCGACGCCATCGCCGGCGGTGCCGACGGCGCCCTCATCGAACGGCTCATCAGCGAGGGCACCTACCACGGCATGGCGACGTTCGATCAGGCGCTCTTCAACCTCTTCACCGAAGACCTGGTCACGCTCGACGAGGCCCTCGACCGCGCCGCCCACCCCGAGGACTTCCGCATCGCCGTCCAGCAGGCCGGCCTCGCGACCCTGAGGTAGCCCTCGGCCTCGGCCTCGGCCTGGGCCTGGACCTGCGCCGATGTGCGTCGTCAGCGATGTCCGCTCGTCCGGGCTCTCGCCGGCTCGGGCTCTCACCTGCTCGGGCTCTCGCCTGCTCGGGCTCTCGCCTTCAGCGACGCGGTCAGACCAGCTTGGGTGCGGCCTCGACCAGGTCGTCGAGGAGCTCGGCGTTCGTGGCGCCGCCGGCGGCGGCCGTCGTCCAGGCCGTGGTCTCGGCTGCGGTCGGCATGCGGCCGACGAGGGTGAGGTAGGCGACGGCGACGTCGGTGTTGGCGGCCTGCTTGCGGCGGTACTCGGTCGACTCGGAGAAGCCGACCATCACCTGGGCCCGGCTCTGGCGCCCGGTGTCGAGGCGCTTGGTCCAGAAGTCCACGCCGGCCTGGTCCGCGGGCCGGCCGAGCACGTCGGTGTAGATCCGGGTGACGAACGCCCGGTTCGACAGCGAGCCGTACGTGCGGTGGAACTCGGTCGACCCCGCGAACGATGCGGCCATCTGTCCGATCGACCACGTCCTCGCCGGAGCCACGTTGCGCTTGCGGGCGATCCAGAACCGGAGGCCGCTCGCGTCCGGCGCCCGGCCGAGGAAGGCGCGGTAGAGGCGCACGACGGGATCGACGTTGGTGGTGTTCTCCGTCGAGCGGCGGAGGGCGTCGTCGAGCTGACCGGGGGTCTTGGTGCCCGCCTCCAGGGCCGCCACCCAGGCCGAGCGCTCGGACGTCGTCGGCGCCCGATCGACGATCGCCCGGTGGTGGAGCGTCACCAGATCGGCCCACGACCCGAACCCGGGGTGCTCGGCGGGCTCGCTGGCCGGCAGCCAGGGCCCGGCGGCACGGAGCTCGCGGTGCCAGCCTTCCTCGCCGGGGACGACGTAGGTGCCCCACAGGGTCGCACCGTCCCACGCCAGCGAGAGCGTGTTGTCGTTGGCACCGATCGGGCCGTTGCCGGGCGGGGCGGGGGAGTCGAACAGCGCGCGGTCGAACGCATCGTCGCCGATGCGGAGGAGACGGTCGTCGACGAGGAGGCGCTTGCGGCCGGCCGAGTCGATGAGCAGGCCGCGGGTCGGCAGCCACACCATTTGCGAGGGGGTGGGGACCCCGGTCGTGTCGGCGTCGAGGTCGGCGGCCGGGTCGATCACATTGGTCCCGTCGCCGGCGACGGTGTCGATGGTTCCGCCATCGGTGAAGGCGCGCACCCGGTTGCTCCAGGTCTCGCTCACGTAGACCGTCCCGAACTCGCTGATGGCCAGCCCCTGCGGACCGTTGAGGTGGGCCGCGGTGGCCGGACCGCCATCGCCGTCGGATGATGACGGGACAGACGTGGTCGGAACACCAGCGACCACTGCGAGGTCGCCTCCGACCGTGAAGCGGTAGATGGTCCGGCGTACGTAGTCGAGGATGAACACGGTGCCGTTCTGGTGGTTCACGGCGAGGTCCAGCGCACCGGGGATTGGGGTGCCGAGGGCCGGGGTCGGCTCCGTCGTGGGCCACGGGGCCGGGGCGTCGGAGGTGGCGCCGGCAACCGTGCTCACCTTGCCGTCGACGAACTCACGGATCACGATGTGCCCGGGCTGGGTGTCCGTCCAGAACAGCTCGCCGTCGGACCCGACGGCGATGGCCGACGGCGAGATGTCGCCAAGGTCGAGCGGCGTGAACGTCTTGCCGCCGAAGGCCCGCTTCAGGATCGCATCACCTGTGGCGACGTACAGGGTCTGGTCGGGTGCGACCGCAAGGTCGCGCAGCTGCGCCTCGACCTCGGAAAGCAGGAAGCCCCCCGTGATCGGCGGGGTGGGGATGGCCGTGCCGGCGGCGGCTGCTGCGCCGGCGCCGACGTGGTTGATGGCGACGACCGTGGCGGTCACCTGGGTTCCGTCGGCCAGGCCCATCACGGTGGCGCTGGTGGCCGGGGCGGCGACGGTGACGGTGCGGCCGTCGGGGACCACCCGGACCCGGTACGCCGTGATGGGCGAACCGCCGGTGCTCGACGGCGCCGTCCAGCTGACGGTCACCTGCCCGTGACCGGGTGCCACCGTCGGGGTCTGCGGCGGCGAGGGGGCCGTCGTGGCGGGGGCGGCGGGCGGGCTGGCAGGAGCGGCAGAGGCGGCCAGCGAGGGAACCAAGATGACCGCCGACAGCCCTGCCGCGCCCAGGAGGGAGCGGAGACGCATGACCCTCTCATCGGCACGTGAGCCCTGGTCCTGAAGCCGGTCGCGCCGAGACCGGCCTGGCAACGGACTCACGGCATCCCGGGGACGTCCCCTAGCGTCGGCGCCGTGATCCCTGCCCGCCTCCAGCCGGTCCTCGACGAGGTCCGACCCGTCGCCGACGCCCTCGTCGGAGCGGGCCACCGCGCCTACCTGGTGGGCGGGATCGTGCGGGACCAGCTGCTGGGCCGAGACCTCGGGCCCGACGCCGACATCGACCTGACCACCGATGCCACCCCGCCCCAGATCAAGGCGGCGCTCGGCCCGATCGTCGATGCGCTGTGGACCCAGGGGGAGCGGTTCGGCACCATCGGCGTGAAGCTGGGCGAGCGGGTCATCGAGATCACCACCCACCGGGCGGAGTCCTACGCGCCGGACTCCCGCAAGCCCGAGGTCGCGTTCGGCACCGACATCGGCGATGACCTGTCGCGCCGGGACTTCACCGTGAACGCCATGGCGCTGGAGCTGCCCGATCCGGTGCTGGTCGACCCGTTCGACGGCGCCGTCGACCTGGCCGCCGGTCGGCTCCGCACGCCGCTGGCGCCCGAGGTGTCCTTCACCGACGATCCGCTCCGGATGCTGCGCGCGGCTCGGTTCCTCGCCGGCTACGGCCTCGAGCCGGTCCCCGAGCTGGTGGCAGCGGTGCGCGCCCACGCGCACCGGCTGGAGATCGTCTCGGCGGAGCGCATCCGCGACGAGCTCGACAAGCTCCTCGTCGTCACCGATCCGTCGGCCGGCCTGTGGTTCATCGTCGACACCGGCCTCGCCGATCGGTTCCTCCCGGAGCTCACGACGATGCGCCTGGAGCAGGATCCGATCCACCACCACAAGGACGTCCTCGCCCACACCATCGCGGTGGTGGCCAAGACCGAGCCCGAGCGCCTGGTGCGCCTGGCCGCGCTCCTTCACGACGTCGGCAAGCCCAAGACCCGTGCGTTCACCGACGGCGGGGTGACCTTCCACCACCACGAGGTGGTGGGTGCGCGCATGGCCCGGGACCGGATGCAGGCGCTCAAGTACTCCACCGATGACGTCGAGGCGGTGCGCAAGCTCGTCTACCTGCACCTCCGGTTCCACGGCTACGGCGAGGGCTGGACCGACGCTGCGGTGCGCCGCTTCGTGCGCGACGCAGGGGACCAGTACGAGCGCCTCGTCGATCTCACGGCGAGCGACTGCACCACCCGCAACAAGCGGAAGGCAGCACAGCTGGCCCAGCGCATGGAGGACTTCAAGGTCCGGGTGCGGGACCTGCGCGAGCAGGAGGAGCTCGACGCCATCCGGCCCGATCTCGACGGCAAGCAGATCATGGATCACCTGGGCACGGGTCCGGGGCGCCACATCGGCCAGGCCCTGGAGCACCTGTTGGAGATCCGCCTGGACGAGGGGCCGCTCTCCGAGGACGAGGCCTACGCCCGCCTCGACGCCTGGTGGGCCGCGCAGCCGTCCTGAGCGCAGGCGATGAAATTCGGTGGGCGGCGGCGTCTGCCTCCTGACACCATGCCCGCCGGGCGCGAGCGAGGACGCGTCCTCCTTCGGCGTCCTCCGATCCTTGCATCCCGATACGCTTCCGATATATCGTGAGCGCATCGTGACGAACCGCCATCCCCCGGAGCACCGATGAGCACCTCCCATCCGATCGAAGCCACCGGCCTGGTGAAGCGCTACGGCGACAAGACCGCCCTCGCAGGCGTCGACATCGCCGTCCCGGCCGGCAGCGTGACGGCCGTGCTCGGGCCGAACGGCGCCGGCAAGACCACGGCGGTGCGCATCCTCACCACCCTGTCCACCGCCACCGAGGGCACCGCCAGCGTCGCCGGCTTCGATGTCGCCACCCACCCCACCGAGGTGCGTCGGCGCATCGGCCTCGCCGCCCAGGACGCCACCGTCGACCCGCTGCTCACCGGCTTCGAGAACCTGGTCATGATCAGCGAGCTCCACCAGCTGAGCCGCCGCGCCGCCAAGTCCCGCGCCAGCGAGCTGCTCGAGGAGTTCTCCCTCGCCGACGCCGCGAACCGCGTCACCAGCGGCTACTCGGGCGGCATGCGCCGGCGTCTCGACCTGGCAGCCACCCTGGTCGCCGACCCGCAGGTGCTCTTCCTCGACGAGCCCACCACCGGCCTCGACCCCCGGGCCCGCAACGAGCTCTGGGAGGTCCTCGACGTGCTCGTGGAGCGCGGCACCACGCTCCTGCTCACCACCCAGTACCTCGACGAGGCCGACCGCCTCGCCGACGACATCGTGGTCATCGACCACGGCAAGATCATCGCCCAGGGCGACGCTCGGAGCCTGAAGCGCCAGGTCGGCGGCGACAACATCGGCCTGATCGTCACCGACGCCGACCGCCTCACCGAGGGCGCCGAGGTGCTCTCCCGGATCACTGGGGCCACTGCCGTGATCGACCCGCAGTCCCGGTCCGCCGTCGCCCCCACCACCGATGGGGTCGGCGGTCTGGCCGACGTGGCCCGAGCGCTGGCCGACGCCGGCATCGAGGTCGAGGACCTCGGCCTCCGCCAGCCCACGCTCGATGAGGTGTTCCTGACCCTCACCGGGCAACCCATCTCCGACGACGAGGCCGAGGAGGCCAACCGATGACCGTGATCACGCCCCCACCCGTCGACACCGGCATCGTGGAGCTCGTCACCCCCGGCGGTGCCGAGCCCCACGCCTCCCGCGGCGTCTTCCACGACGTCTGGGTCATCGCCCGGCGCGGCCTCATCCACATGAAGCGCCAGCCCGAGGCCCTGAGCGACGCCACGATCCAGCCGATCATGTTCGTCCTGCTCTTCGCCTTCGTCTTCGGCGGCGCCATCACCGTCCCCGGCTACGAGGGCGAGTCGAACGTCAAGATCTACAAGGAGTTCCTGATGGGTGGGATCTTCGCCCAGACCATCGTGTTCTCCGCGTTCGGTGTGGCCATGAGCATCGCCAACGATCGCAAGAACCAGGCGGTTGACCGCTTCCGCTCGCTGCCCATCGCCAACGGTGCCGTGCTCGGCGGTCACGCCGTCGCGAACCTGCTGAAGGCGTTCCTGCCCATCGTGCTCATGTCGCTCACGGGTCTCGCGGTCGGGTGGCGGATCCACAGCAGCGCGGTCGACGCCGCCCACGGCTACTTCCTGATGGTCGCCTTCTCGTTCGCCATGATCTGGATCGGCGTGCTGCTCGGGAGCCTGGTGGGCACGCCCGAGGGCGTGACCGGCATCGCCTTCGCCGTGCTGTTCCCGATCACGTTCATCGCGTCGACGTTCGTCCCGGTCCGGACGATGCCCGAGCCGCTGCGCACCGTCGCCGAGTGGAACCCGACGACGTCGCTGAGCGATGCCCTGCGGGAGCTGTTCGGCAACCCCAACACCATTGCGACCCGGGCGGATCCGTGGCCGATCCAGCACCCCGTGGCCTACACGTGGATCTGGATCATCGGCATCGTGCTCGTCGTCGCCCCCCTCGCCGTCCGCATCTACCGCAGGTCCACAACGGACTGAGCGTCAGGTTGTCTGGGCGGTGAAGAAGTCCCAGATGAGGTCGGTGGCGTCGATCTGGTCGGAGACGGGGCCCAACAAGGCGGTGTAGTCGCCCATTCCGGTGCTGCCCGGCCAGGTGTGCTCGCCGCCTTCGATCTCGTAGAGCTCCACCGCCGTGCCGTCGTCGCAGCCCGACCAGGTCCGGAGGGTCACGCCGTCGGTGACCGGTGCCTCGTCCGCCTCGGACCCGCAGCCGTCGTGGCCGGCCCACGCCTCGGACGAGGCGAGCGCGCCGTCGCGCCCGGCCATGAAGGTGAGGCCCTCGATGGTCTCCGGGCTGAGCGGCAGGTCCTCGGGTCCGGACCCGATGCCCCCGTCGAACGGGATGAAGCGGTCGCCGGTGCCGTGGAAGGAGATGACAGGCAGCGGCTTCGACGGGTCGCAGTCCTCCGGTGAGTACAGGCCCGAGACCGTGGCCAGCGCGGCGAACCGGTCGGTCTGCTCGCACGCCGTGATCGAACCGAACACCCCGCCCACGGCGAAGCCGGTGAGGAAGACGCGCGAGGTGTCGATGCAGACGGTGGCCTCGACCTCGTCGAGGAGGTCGGTCACGAAGGCCTGGTCATCGCTCCAGCCCTCCGTGCCGACGTAGTTCCAGGTGAGCAGCGTGCCGGCGCCGTTGGTGGGCTCGGGGGTGATCACGACGATGCCCTCCTGGTCGGCCTTCACGGTGCCGTCGGCCGCCTTGGTGGTGAAGCCGCTGAACGACTCCTCCATGCTGGCCGGGGAGTACGCGGTCAGGTCCAAGATGAGCGGCGCGGCCTGGTCGGCGGTCAGCCCCGTCGGGATGGAGCGCAGGTAGGTGCGTTCTTCGCCCCCGCTGGCGACGGTCTCGGTCGTCCGCCCGGCGGCGACCCGCGCGGCATCGCACCCCGCCGACCGCACCGCAGGCGCCGCGCCGGCAGCCGACGAGCCTGCCGTGGTGGAGGAGGGAGTCGGGTCGGTTCCGCCGGCACCGTCGGACGCCGCTGACGAGCACCCGGCCGCCAGCGCGAGCACGGCGACAGCAGGCAGGACGGACGACAGCATCGGGCGGCGCATCGCCGGAACCTACCCAGGTCGGCGCGGAGCGGACCCAGGCCCGCCACGACCGAGCGTCAGTTGCCCTGCTTGCGGGCCCGGAGGAGGAGGGTGGCGGGAACCGTGCGCATGAGGTCGGCGTAGGTGGCGTCACGCCCGGCGTCGCCCGACGCGGTGGGCTCGATCACGTGGTCGATGCGGAAGTTGGACCGCTGCAACGTGGTGAACAGCTCGGCGAAGGTCCGGGGGTGGTCGACGACCTCGGTACCGTCCAGCTCCCAGGTGCGGGGGGCGCCGTCGTCGTAGGAGCGGACGATGCGGAGCGGATCGGGAGCCGTGGGATCGAGCATGGTGAACGCCGGGTGCGGGACGGAGCACACCAGCGGCGCCTCTGGCTTGAGCACCCGGTGGACCTGGCGGAACACCCGGGCCAGGTCGTCGGTGCTGGCCAGGGCCATGACGCTGATGGCGGCATCGATCGAGTCCGACCGGAGGAAGGCCAGCTCGGCCAGCTCGGCCTGGTGGAGCTCGACGCGGACGTCCGCCGTCTCGGCACGCTCGCGGGCTGCGGCGAGCAGCTCGGCGGACGGGTCCACCGCCAGGACCTTGGCGCCCGCCTGGGCGAGGGCCACGGCGTTGCGGCCGGTGCCGCACCCGAGGTCCAGGATGCGGGCACCCTCGACGGTCCCGAGCAGCTTGAGATCGGCCTCCGTGGGCAGCTCGGTGCCGTAGACCACGACCGAGCCGGTCTCACCGGTGGTGGGGCTGGCGGCGGTGTAGCGGTGCCACCCGGCGTCGGCGGGCACAGCGGTGGGGAAGAGGGCGTCGGCCATCCCCCGAGTCTGCCGCTCCGCGCCCCCGGCTCCGGGTACCTCGGTCAGATCCGCGTGGGAGGCTTCTGGCCGTGCGCGTCGTCTCGTTCAACATCCACCACGGGACCGTCGGGCGGCGCGGGCCGGTGGACCCGGAGCAGCTCGGTGCGGCGTGCGCCTCGTTCGACGCCGATGTGATCGCCCTCCAGGAGGTCGACCGGGACACGTACCGCACGGGTCGGGCCGATCTGGCGGCGGCCGCCGCCGGTGCCTGCGGGATGGCGCACGTGTTCGGGGGGTCCCGCTGGTACCCGGGCGGCCGCTACGGCAATGCCCTGCTCGCACGCGGCACCATCACCGCACCCACGGTCACGAAGCTCCCGAAGGTGCCCGAGGGGTGGTTCTGGCGGGAGCAGCGCACCGCGCTCGAGGCGGCGGTGACGATCGACGGCCGATCGCTCTGGGTCGTGGGCACCCACCTGTCGGTGCCCACCGCGCAGAACGAGGTGCAGCTCGACTGGCTGCTGCGCCACCTCCGCGGCCGACCTCGACCCCAGGTGGTGCTGGGCGACCTCAACCGTCCCGCCTCGCTCGTGGGCCCCGATGCCGAGCGCGGCGGCCTGCGGGCGGCGAAGCACGGCGCCACGTTCCCGGTCACCAAGCCCCGCCGGGCCATCGACCACGTGCTCGTGTCGCCCGGCCTCGAAGTGGTCGCCAGCGAGGTGCGGCCCACGGCGATGAGCGACCACGCAGCCCTCATCGTGGACCTGGCGTGGACGTCCGAGGTTCCGGAGCCATGACGGCGGATCGTCGGTAGCCTCCGCCCATGGCCTTCCGACCCGACGCCGTGCGTGGCTCCGAGGGACCGGGCGAGATCGACTACCGCCTGGCCCGCCAGTCGGTGCTGTCGGAGTACCGGAAGGGCCGCATCGCCCAGCACGAGATCTGCGACGCCCACCCGGAGCTGGCGCGGGCGGCTCGCGAGCTGGGGGAGCCCACCCGGCTCATCTGCCCGGTGTGCGCGGAGACCAACGTCGTCCTCGTCACCTACGTGTTCGGGCCCCGCCTCCCGGCGTTCGGGCGCTGCATCACGTCCAAGAAGGAGCTCCAGGCCATCGCCAAGCGGTCCGGGTCGTTCACGGCCTACGTCATCGAGGTGTGCCCCGCCTGCTCCTGGAACCACCTGGCTCGGACCTTCCTCCTCAGCCCCGCCCGGACCCGGGCTGCAGCCAACCAGGGCTGACCCGACTGCCATTCCGCCGGGGTCGCGGGTAGCCTGCGTCGTCGCTGTTTCCGCCGTCCGCACCCTGCGTCGATGGCACCGACCCTCCTCCGCCTGATGCCCCGCACCCGCAAGCCCGTCCCCGTCCACAACCTGAAGGTGACGCGCAAGGGCAAAGTCAAGAAGCGCAGCTTCCTGTGGCGCATGCGGCGGGTCTTCTACCTGGCCGTCCTCGCCGTCGTGGTGCTGGCCGCCGGCGGCATCTACGTGCTGGGCCGCGTGGAGCTGCCCGACGATCCGTCGGTGGCCCCGCCCGAGGCGCTGACGTCGTTCATCTGCACCAGCGAGGTCCAGGTCAACTGCAACGCCTCGAACGCCATGGCGTCGCTGCACGGCACCGAGGACCGGGTGCTGGTCACCTACGACCAGATCCCCGACGTGCTGCGAGAAGCGGTGATCTCGGCCGAGGACAAGGACTTCTTCGAGCACGGCGGCGTCGATCCCATGGGCATCGCACGCGCCGCGTACCGCGACCTCAAGGGCGAGGGCGTCCGCCAGGGCGGCTCGACCATCACCCAGCAGTACGTGAAGCAGACGTACCTCACCTCCGAGCAGACGGCCACCCGCAAGATCAAAGAAGCGGTGATGGCGGTGAAGCTCGAGCAGGAGATCTCCAAGCAGGAGATCCTCACCCGGTACCTGAACACGGCGTACTTCGGCCGCGGCGCCTACGGCGTGCAGGCCGCCTCTCGCGCCTGGTTCGGCCACGACATCGCCGGGCTCGACGCCGGTGAGGCCGCGTTCCTCGCCGGCCTCCTCCGGAACCCCAACGGTGCCGACCCCTACAGCGGGCCCAACTCGCTCAAGGAGGCCGTCCGACGCCGCAAGGTCGTGCTCGAGCGCATGGTGGCCGAGGGCTATGTGAAGCCGGGGGCGGAGAAGCTCCTCCTCGCGGTGTCGATGGACCCGGCGGACCCGGCCATCGCCCCCGACAAGCGGTTCATCCGGCCTCGGCCCAAGGCGTCGGTGCTGGGCGAGAAGGTCACCGGCAGCGAGTGGGGCAGCGAGTACTTCGCCGAGTACGTGCGGAAGTGGCTCGTCGACGAGTACGGCAGCAACACCGTGCTGACCGGCGGCCTGCGGGTGTACACCACCCTCGACCTCGACATGCAGAAGGACGCGTTCGACGCTGTCACCACGACGCTCGACCAGCCTGGTGACCCGTCGGGCTCGCTCGTCGCCCTCGACGACCAGGGTCAGATCAAAGCGATGATGGGCGGGTCGGACTTCGCCAACGAGCAGGTCAACCTGGCCACCGGGAAGAACGGCGGCGGGTCGGGCCGCCAGCCCGGGTCGACGTTCAAGATGTTCGCCCTGGCCGACGCGGTGAAGAAGGGCTACTCGATCCGCTCGGTGCTCCCGGCGCCGTCGAAGATCGAGATCCCCAACCCCGAGTGCACCCTCGGCGGCAAGCCCTGGACGGTGCGCGGCGGGCCGGGCTCGCAGCTGTCGCTGGTGTCGGCCACCAAGAACTCGACCAACACGGTCTACGCCCAGCTGATGGTCAAGATGACCCCGCCCGACGTGGTGACCATCGCCAACGACATGGGGGTGTCGGCGAAGCTGGACCCGGTCTGCGCCCTCGTGCTCGGCGGCGGCGAGGTGTCGGTCCTCGACATGGCTGCGGGCTACTCCACGCTGGCGAACCAGGGCATGGCCAAGCGGCCCATCGCCGTGACCCGCGTCGAGTTCCCCAACGGCAAGGTCGACACGTTCACCCCGGAGTCGAAGCAGGTCCTCACCGACATCCAGGCTGGCCGGGTCACCTACGCGCTCGAGCAGGTGATGGACGGCGGCACCGGCAAGGCCGCCAACTTCGGCAAGCCGGCGGCGGGCAAGACCGGCACCACGCAGAACAACAACGACGCCTGGTTCGTGGGCTACACGCCGAAGCTCACCGCGGCGGTCTGGATGGGGCACCCCGAGGGCCAGGTCCCCATGAACGACGTGCACGGGATCAAGGTCCAGGGCGGCACCTTCCCCGCCCAGATGTGGCGGAAGTTCATGGAGGCCGCCACCGCCAACTTCGACACCGGCGACTT
>JAOBWH010000146.1 GCA_025463265.1 Ilumatobacteraceae bacterium | reverse complement strand
GTCGCCCTCGGCCAGCGCGGCCAGCTGCCGGCCGGTCTGCTCGGCGGCGGCCACCGGTCCCGCCTCCCAGATCGGGCGCCACGACGCCACCGAGGGGGCCACGAGCGCCGCCGCCCGGGCGTGGAAGTGACGCAGGGCCTCGGGACCAGCGTCGACGAGGGCGCGGAAGCCGTCGACCGCCAGGTCCTTGCGCGCCCGCACCGCCGCGTCGTCCGCTGCGGTGGTGGCGGCGTCGGCCGGGAGGGTGGCGGCCGCTTGGTAGCGGGCCGGGTCGGCGAGGACCTCGTCCGGGAACGTGATCACCATGTCCCCGGCTTCGGGCAGGCCGGCGTTGGCCATGAGCACCAGGATCTCCAGCCCGCCATCGTTGACCAGGCGGTGGATGGTGCCGGGGGTGAACCAGGCGAACGACCCGACCTCCAGCGGCGTCTCGGTGAACCCGTCGCCGCCGAGCGTCACGACCCGGCCCCGGCCAGCGATGACCCCATAGGCCTCCGTGCACGCCGTGTGGCAGTGCGGGGTCCCCCCGGCGAGGCCGTCGGTCGACGTCGACTCGTACACGCGCAGGTGGCTGACCGCGACGCCGCCCGGGAACGGCGGCGTTCCCGGATCGGCCCGGTGACCGCCGGGGACCTCGATCATCTCGGCGTCGCCTCCACCGGCCCAGCATGCCCGATCCGGCCCGCACCCGGGGGCGAGCCGATAGGTTCTCGCCGGGTCAACGAGGGGAGCTGGGGTGCGTCGGTTCGCGGTGCTGTTCGTGGCGTTGTCGATCGGATCGGCGCTGGTGGCCTGCACCAGCGACGACAAGGGTGCGGCACCGTCGCGCTCCGAACCGGGGTCGGGCACGCCGGCGGCGCTCCCATCGAGCGAGACGGCCGGGCTGATCCCCGAGGAGCAGTGGCGCGAGCAGCAGGACGAGTACCTCGCGTTCGCCACCGAGGGCGAGATGGACCCGGGGAGCGCCCAGTCGCTGCTGGCCCACGCCACCGCCGCTGAGCGGGCCGGCGAGGAGCCCGACCTCAGCGCCGCCACCGTCGAGGACTTCAGCGAGAAGTTCGACAAGCTGGAGGCGTTCGAGGACACCGGCGACTTCGACATCAACAACATGTTGTTCCTGTGGCGGCACAACGCCGATGACCTGGATCCGGAGCTGGCGGCGGCGATGAAGGAGCGGATCCTCGCCTTCAAGTACTGGTGGACCGAACCGACCCCCGACGGTGTGGTCGACAGCCAGTACTACTGGACCGAGAACCACCAGATCATCTTCCTGGCCAACGAGTACATCGCCGGCCAGACCTTCCCCGATGAGGTCTTCACCAACAGCGGGATGACGGGCGCCGAGCACATGGACCACGCCGCCACCGAGCTGGCCAAGTGGTTCGAGTGGCGGTCCCGGTTCGGGTTCAGCGAGTGGCTGTCGAACGTCTACTGGAGCGAGGACCTGAAAGGGACCCTGCTCCTGGCGGAGTTCGCCGACGACGTCGAGCTGGCGCGCCTCGGTTCCATGACCCTCGACATGATGTTCGTCGAACTGGCCGGCCACGTGCAGGACGGCACCTTCGGGAGCACCCACGGGCGGACCTACCAGAAGGACAAGCTCAACGGACGCGACGAGGACACGTTCTCCACGGCGAAGCTCGCCTTCGACAACACCTCCGTCGACTACGAGCACGCCGACAACGCCACGCTGCTCGCGACGGCCGAGCGCTACCGGCCGCCGCAGGTCGCCAAGACGATCGCCAACACGGACACCACGGCCGTGTTCCGGACGAAGTCGAGCCTCCCGATCGATCCCAACGCCCCGGTCGACCCCGAGGTGGAGGCCCCCTACGGCACCACGTTCGAGGGCCAGGACGGGCTCATGCTGTGGTGGGGCCTCGGCGCCCAGTTCCCCTGGCAGGTCGTCCCCACCTCGGTGGACGCGGTCAAGGAGTACGACCTGTTCGAGACGGCGAACTTCCAGCAGGCCAAGAGCCTCGAGCCGGTGCTGGAGTCCACCGACGACGCCGGGTTGCAGCAGCTCGCGCTGTCGCTCGGCGTGCAGGTCAACCCGGGCCTCCTGTCGCAGGTCGACACCTACACCTGGCGCTCCCCGAGCGTGATGCTCTCGACCGCCCAGGACTGGCGGCCGGGCCAGCGCGGCGAACAGGACCACATCTGGCAGGCGACCATCGACCCCGACACCCTCGTGTTCACCCAGCACCCACGGGTTCCGGTGTCGAGTGCCGAGGATGCCTCGGACAACACCAGCCACTGGACCGGCGACGGCGGCATCCCGCGCTCCGCCCAGGTGGAGAACGTGAGCATCAGCTTGTACGACCCCGCCTACGAGGGCGACGGCGGGGTGGGCACCGGCTCCTACTCGTTCACCTACGAGGACTACACGCACGCGTGGTTCCCCACCGAGCACTTCGACCAGGTCGTGCAGCGAGACGGCTGGACCATCGGGCGCAAGGGCGACGGCTACATCGCCCTCTGGTCCGCCCGGCCGACCGAGTGGCGGACCTACGCCGAAGGCGAGTTCACCCGGGACCTCACCGAGGACTTCGACCTGATGGCCCCGGGCGGCCCCGACAACGTCTGGATCACCGAGGTCGCCCAGGCCGGCGACTACGACTCGTTCGACGACTTCGTCTCGACCATCACCGCCACCAAGCCGCAGGCGACCGGACCCTTCACGTGCACCAGCGGGAAATGCCCCGCCGGTTCGGGCGCCATCGAGGTCACCTACGACTCGCCCAGCCAGGGCACGCTGACGTACGGCTGGGACAGCGCCAAGCCCGTCGGCGACCAGGTGCCCTTCACCCAGGACGGCAAGGACGTCGACCTCCACCCGGAGGGGCTCCGCTGGGACGCCCCGTACGCCACGGCCGAGTTCGACGAGGGCGTCTACCGCGCCGAGCTCGACGGTGCCACGCTGGACCTGGACTTCACGAAGGCCACCCGCAAGACCACCCGCTGAGCGGCCAGCCCGACGGTCTCGACGACCGCACGCCGCCGCCGTCGATCAGACCGACGCAGCATCCTTCGACGGGTCGGGGAGGCGGGTCCAGATGTTGGCGCACTCTTCGCAGATCGACGCCGGGACGATGCCGAGCCTCATGAGGCCGGCGAAGATCTGGCACCCGAGGCAGAAGGCGAACACGCTCTCGAGCGTGGCGGCGACGGTGATCATGGCCACGAGGACCAGCGCCAGGGTGGTGGCGCCGTAGCCGAAGTGGGCGACCGCAGCCGCCACCGACAAGGTGGCGCCGATGCCCTGGGCGAAGCGCTTGGGCGGTCCCGGCACCATCTTCGGCTCGAACGGCAGGGCGGGCGTGAGGACGCGGGTCACGAACTGGCCGAGCGGGCTCAGCGTCGGGCCGGTGAGCACCCGGGCGACGAACCCGTAGGCCAACAGGCCGATGGCCCACGTCTGGCCGCCCAGGAGGATCACGAGCGTGAGCAGCACCACCCCACCGGCCACGAGGCGCGCCGAGACCTCGTTCACCGGGTTCGGGAAGCGGAAGAGGGTCTTCACGCCGAAAACCCTACCCAGCAGGTCGGGAATTGCCACCACCCGGGGGATCCGAGGTGGGTCGGTGTCAGGGGATGATGGGACCGGCGGCGTCTTCGGGGTTGATCGGCTCGTCCACGTCGAAGTCCCCTCCCCCGCCGGTGCCGCCGCCATCGAGCTCCTCGGGGGTCATGAGGACGTCGCGGGCCTTGGAGCCGGTGGAGGGCCCCACCACGCCCTTCTCCTCGAGCTCGTCCATGAGGCGACCGGCCCGGGCGAACCCGACGCGCAGCTTGCGCTGGAGCATCGAGGTGGAGCCCAGCTGGCTGCGCACCACCAGCTCGGTGGCCTGGGCGAGCAGGTCGTCGTCGGAGTCGCCCCCGGCGGCCGATCCACCGCCGCTGCCCCCACCGGCGGTGCCGGGCGCCGTCGACTCGTCGGTGCCCTGGACGGACGTGTCGTAGACGAGGTCCGGGGTCTGGCGCTTCCAGAACGCGGCGATGTTGCGCACCTCGTCCTCGGTGACCCACGAGCCCTGCACCCGCTGGGCGATGGACGACGACGGGCCGAGCAGGAGCATGTCGCCCTTGCCGAGCAGGCGTTCGGCACCGGTCTGGTCGAGGATCACCCGGGAGTCCGTCGCACTCGACACGGCGAAGGCGAGGCGGGCCGGGACGTTGGCCTTGATGAGGCCGGTGATGACGTTCACCGACGGGCGCTGCGTGGCGATGACGAGGTGGATGCCGACGGCCCGGGCCATCTGGGCGAGGCGGCAGATCGACTCCTCGACGTCGCGCGCCGCCACCATCATGAGGTCGGCGAGCTCGTCGATCACCACCAGGATGAACGGCATGCGCTGGTAGTCGGTGACCGATTCCGCATCGGGGCCGAGCAGCTCGGCGTTGGGGTCCTGGAGGTCGCCGCGGTCGAACGCCGCGTTGTAGCCGGTGATGTCTCGGAAACCGCACTCGGCGAGGAGGTCGTAGCGGCGCTCCATCTCCCGGACCGCCCACGACAGGGCGTTGGCGGCCTTCTTCGGGACGGTGACGACCTCGGTGAGGAGGTGGGGCAGCTTGTTGTACTGGCCCATCTCGACCCGCTTGGGGTCGACGAGGATCATGCGCACCTGGTCCGGCGTGGAGCGCATGAGGATCGAGGTGAGCAGCGAGTTGAGGCACGAGGACTTGCCGGCGCCGGTGGCACCGGCGATGAGGATGTGGGGCATCGCCGCCAGGTTGGCGAGGATGGCCTTGCCGTCGATGTCTCGACCGATGGCGACCTCGAGCGGATGCGTGGCCGCCCGGGCTTCGGAGCTGGTGAGGATGTCGCCCACGGTGACGAGCTGCTTGCGGACGTTGGGGATCTCCACGCCGATGGCCTGCTTGCCCGGGATGGGGGCGAGGATGCGCACGTCGGGCGTGGCCATGGCGTAGGCGATGTCCTTGTGGAGGCTGGTGACCCGGGCGACCTTCACGCCTGGTCCCAGCTCCAGCTCGTAGCGGGTGACCGTGGGGCCGACGGTCATGCCGACGAGGCGGGTCTCCACACCGTGCTCGGCGAGCGCGTGCTCCAGGTTGCGGCCGGTCTCCTCGACCATCTTGCGGTCGACGCTCTGGCTGCCCGACAGGTCGAGCAGCTTGATGGGCGGCAGCTTCCACACCGACGGCTGGGCGCCCGGCGGCAGGGCGATCTCCAGCTGCTCGGGCGGGCTCTCCGGGTCCGGCGCCGGGAGGACCGCCTTGGGTTTGCGGGCCCGTTTGGGCTTGGGTGCGGCGGCGTCGGGATCCTGGTCCTGGTCGTAGAAGGCGGTGGTCTCGTCGCCGTCGCGCAGGTCGACGTCTCCGCTGATGGCGAGCGGGGCGTCGTCGTCATCGGCCCCCCGTTCGCTGCCCAGGGAGAACAGGTTGTGGAGGTAGCCGGCTGCGGTGCGGCCCACGGGACGGGCGCCGGCGGCCACGCCGGCGGCGGTCCGGCCGGCCACGTGGCGCACCGTGGTGCGGGTGATGACGAGGGCGCCGGCGAAGCCGATGGCGAGGAACGCGATCGCCGCGCCGACCGGGCTCAGCGCGGCGCGCACCGGGGCGCCGATGGCGCCGCCGAGGTAGCCCGCAGCGTCCGCCATGGCGTCGGCGCCCTCGGAGAACGCGGGAGCCGAGCGGATGAGGTGCAGGAGCCCCAGGCCGGAGATGGCCAGCAGGATGCCGCCGAACACGTTGCGGGCGAACGGGTGCTCGGCCGCCTGCGGATCGACGTCGACGAGGGTGGGGTCGTTGGGACCGGCCTCGGCCGGGGCGGGCACCCCGCGGATCAAGAAGGCGCCGAGGACCACGAGCAGGACCGGGACGATCACGCGGGCGGCGCCGACCACGAACCCGACCAGGTCTGCGGTCCCCCGGCCGACCGGGCCGCCGGCGCCGGCGTAGACGCCCATGCCGGCGACCACGCCGACCACGATGCACACGATGCCGGCGAAGTCTGCGCCGTGGCCCCGGCTGGCGTGGGCCAGCGAATCCAGCAGCCGAACGGTGAACGGCGGCGGCGGAGGCGGCTGTGGGTTGCGCGACCGGGACGAAGCCGCGGACTTCTTGGCGGGGGGACGCTTGGAGGAGCTCCGCGAGGCGGGCTTCTTCTTGGCCCCCGACCGGTTCGGGGTCCCTCGGGTGGCAGTCACAGTGAGGTCAACGGTACCAGCGCCCCCTGACGGTTCCAGGGAGGGTTGCCCTGCTCCCTGGACCGCTGGCGCACGTTTCCGCTGGTCAGGCGCTGATGGCAGACGGCCGCCTCGCACCCCGCAGACGGGGGCGAGGCACGCGCCGCGCGCTACAGCGACATGACCACCGGGACGATCATGGGGCGGCGCTTCGTGCGGTCGCTGACGAACTTGCCCGCCCGCTTGCGCACCACCCGCTGGAGGGTCTCGCTGTCGTGATCGCCCTTCTCGAGCGCGGCCATCAGCGAATCGGCGATGAGGTTGCGCATCTCCTCGAGCAGGTCCTCGGCCTCATCGGCGTAGATCCAGCCGCGGGTGATGACCTCGGGGCCGGTGATGATCTCGGCCGAGTCGTGATCGACGGTCGCGATGACCACGACCACGCCTTCCTCGGCCAGCACCTGCCGGTCGCGGATGACCCCGTGGCCGACGTCGCCGACGATGCCGTCGACGTAGAGGTACTTGGCCGGCACCGACCCGGACCGCTTGAGGCCCTTGTCGCTGAGCGTGACCCGGTCGCCGTCCTCGCAGATGAGGACGTTGCTGTCCTTGACGCCCATCGTCCTGGCCAGCTCGGCGTGGGCCTGCATGTGGCGGTACTCGCCGTGGACCGGGATCATGAACTCCGGGCGGATCACCGAGATGAGGGTCTTGATCTCCTCGGCCTTGGCGTGCCCGGTGGCGTGCACGTCGTGGAGGCCGGAGTGCACGACCCGGACGCCGATGCGGGCCATGGAGTTGATGACCTTCGAGACGTTCATCTCGTTGCCGGGGATGGGGTGCGACGACAAGATCACGGTGTCCTTGTCGTTCAGCGTGATCCAGCGGCTCTCGTTGGCGGCCATCTTGGCCAGCGCCGACATGGGCTCGCCCTGGGAGCCGGTGGAGATGATGCACACCGTGCCCGGGTCGAGGTCCTTGACGTCTTCGATGTCGAGGAGCTTGTTGTCGGGGATCTTGAGCAGGCCCATCTCCTTGGCCAGCCGCACGTTCTTCTTCATCGACATCCCGAGGGTGGCGATGACACGGCCGTTGGCGATGGCGGCATCGGCGATCTGCTGGACGCGGTGCACGTGGCTCGCGAAGCAGGCCGTGATGATGCGGCGGCCCTTGTTGGCGGCGATGAGGTCCTCGAGCACCTTGCCTACCGACTTCTCCGAACGGGAGTGGCCGTGCTGGTCGGCGTTGGTGGAGTCGCCCAGGAGCAGCCGCACGCCCTCGTTCTGGGCGATGGCACCCATGACGCCGAGGTCGGTGAGGCGACCGTCGACGGGGGTGAGGTCGAGCTTCCAGTCGCCGGTGTGGAGGATGGTGCCCTGCGGCGTGTGGAACGCGGTGGCGAAGCCGTGCGGCACCGAGTGGGTGACCGGGATGAACTCGCAGTCGAACGGGCCGAACCGCCGGCGCTCGTTGTCCTTGACGACGATGAGCTCGGTGCGGTCCATGAGACCGGCCTCGTCGATGCGGTTCGAGGCGAACCCGAGGCTCAGCGCCGAGCCGATGATCGGGAACGTCAGCTCCCGCAGGGCGAAGGCGAGGGCACCGTGGTGGTCCTCGTGGCCGTGCGTGATGACGCAGCCCACGATGTCCTTCTTGCGCTCGATGAGCCAGGAGAAGTCCGGGAGGACCAGGTCGATGCCGAGCATGTCGGCTTCGGGGAACATCAGGCCGCAGTCGAGCAGCATGATCTTGCCGTCGATCTCGATGGCGGCGCAGTTGCGGCCGATATCACCGAGCCCACCGAGGAACGTGACGGAGACGGGGTTGGACATCAGACGGGGTATCCCAGTTCGGAGAGGATGGAGGTGGCGGCACCGGCGGTGCCTTCGGGGGCGGGCCCCAACGGGAGCCGGCACTCGCCCACCGGCACGCCGAGCACGCCCATGGCCACCTTGACGGCCTGGGAGAACACGCACGTGTCGCTGTTCATGTAGCGGTAGCTCGGCAACAGGCCGGCGTTGATGTGGCGGGCCTTCGCGACATCGCCCTTGGCGAAGGCGTCGAACATGGCCCGCTGACGGGTGGCGGTCCAGTGGGTGGAGACGCCGACCACGCCCACGGCACCGTAGGCGGCGAAGGCGAGGCTGAGCGGCTCATCGCCGCTGTAGACCTCGAAGCCCTCAGGTGCGGCCTCGAGCAGGGTGGCGACCCGGGACGGATCGCCGGCAGCATCTTTGAGGGCGACGATGTTGGGCACCTCGTGCGCCAGGTCCACGATGGTCTCGGTGGCGAGCGCCCGGCCGCTGCGGCCGGGGACGTCGTAGAGCATCACCGGCAGGCTCGACGCCTCGGCCACGGCACGGAAGTGCAGCGCCAGGCCCGATTGCGGCGGCTTGTTGTAGTACGGGACCACGGCGAGGACCGCGTCCATGCCCGCGTCGGCTGCAGCACGGGTCATCTCGACGCTGTGGGCCGTGTCGTTGGTGGTGGATCCGGCGATGAGGGGGACGTCGACGGCGTCGCGCACCACCCGGAACAGCTCGACGCGCTCGGGGTCGGTGAGCACAGCGCTCTCACCGGTGGTGCCAGCCAGGACCAGGGCATCGTTGCCGTGGTCGACCAACCACCTGGCCAGGTCGCGCGCGGCCTCCGCGTCGAAGGAGCCGTCCGCGGCGAAGGGGGTGGCCATCGCGGTGACGACCGTGCCGAACCGGCCCATCAGCGCTGACCCGCGGGAGTTCCACTCATGGCTCCGACCCTACCGGCCCCGCCCGGGGTGGCCTCGAACCGGTTCTCGGCCCGGACGCGATCGTGGGGCGGCCGGAGCCGCCCCACGATCCTTCGGCCGGCGCGCGAGCGCCGGCCCGGTTCCCCTGCCGTGGTGTCAGGCGCCGAGCGACGCCGCCGACTCGGAGAGCTCCTGCTCGCCGAGCGCGAACGCCTGGTACTCGTCGCTGGTGTCGGTGAGGTGCTCGAACTCGATGACGCCGAGCTCCTCGAACCGGTGGCGCAGCCAGCCGTCGTTGCGGTCGAGCAGGCCGAGCTTCTTGCAGTTCGGCACGATCTTGGTGAAGAGCATCTGCTGGAACAGCAGGCGGTTGGGGTTGTCGATGAGCAGCGGGAGGACCTCCTTGGGCTTGAGGCCCATGCGCTCCCACACCTCCTGCTGCATGAAGCGGTCCCGCATCCGGACCGCTGCTTCGAAGGCGAACTCCTGGCGCTCGAGCATCTCGGCGTCGGTCAGCTCCGCGTAGTACTCCTTCAGCGACAGCACCCCGAAGGCCACGTGGCGGGCCTCGTCGCTCATCACGTAGCGCAGCAACTTCTTGAGCAAGGGCTCGGTGGTCATCTGGTGCATGAAGCCGAAGGCGGCCAGGGCCAGGCCCTCCACCATGATCTGCATGCCCAGGTAGGTCATGTCCCAGCGGGAGTCCTCGATGATGTCGTCGAGGAGCAGCCCGAGGTGGGCGTTGAGCGGGTAGTGGCCGTTGAGCTTGGTGTCGAGGTACTTGGCGAACACCTCGACGTGTCGGGCCTCGTCCATGACCTGCGTCGACGCGTAGTACTTGGCGTCGATCCACGGGACCGTCTCGACGATCTTGGCCGTGCAGATCAGCGCGCCCTGCTCGCCGTGCATGAACTGGCTCAGGCTCCAGTTCTGGAACTCCATGCCGAGGTTCATCCACTCGTCGTCGCCCCAGTTGGCGAACGGCGTGTGGGTGAGGTCGATGTCGCCGAAGCTGCCGAGGGCCATGTTGTCGCGCGCCACCTGCTCCTGGTCGACCTCGGTGTCCCAGGGGAGGTCGGTCTCGCCGTTCCACATGGAGACCTTGGCCTTCTCGTAGAGCTTGTTGAGCGCCGGCCGGGAGCCCTTCTCGTAGTCCCAGGTGAAGATGGCGTCGGCGTTGTCCTTGACGGCCCGGATGGCGTCGTCCTGGTCCGCGGCCGAGACGGACAGGATGGCTTCGAGGTCGTTGAGGTCGGCTCGGCCGATGATCTCTTCGTTGGTCGACATGGATGGCTCCTTGTGGTGCGTCCGGTCGGGTGGGGCCCGCCCGGACGAGGGGGTGGGTTTCAGCTGGCGGGGATGGTGGCGAAGGCGGGTGAGAGGAAGCTGGAGACGAGGTGGCGGGCGTCGTCGACGCGGCCGAGGTCGGTTTCGCCGGGGTTGAAGACGAAGGTGATGAACAGGCGGGCGCACCACTCGGCGGCCCAGGCGGCGCGGTCAGGCGGGAGGAAGCGCTCCAGGTGGGGACCGACCGCCAGCGCGGTCAGGCGGTAGACCACCTCGACCTGGGTGAAGCCCAGGAACGGCAGCAGGAGCTCGGGCTCGTGCTCCAGGATGAACTGGGCCGCGTCGTGGTCGTGCAGCAGGCGGGCCGCCACCACCAACCCCCGGGTGAGGGCGTCGTCGAGGTCGTCCGCGAGGTCGATGACCTCGACGATGGCGTCGCAGTAGGCGCTGAGCTCCCGGAGGCCGAGGGACTCGAAGAGGTGGGTCTTGCCGCCGGGGAATGCCCGGTAGACGGTGGCCCTCGAGCAGACTGCCGCCTTGGCGATGTCGGCGAGCGAGGTCTTGGTGACGCCCCAGCGGGCCACGAGCGCCAGGGCGGCGTCGAGGATGCGCTCGGTGACCTCGGTGGTCTCGCGGACCTCGAACGGGTCCCGCACGTCGATCACCGGTTCGCGCTCGGGTCGAGCCACAACCTTCTCGTGCACACCGGGCTCCCCCATGGAGTGAGACACTAAGATGCTTTGTGTCTCATCGTCAACCACTTCGACGGGTGACGTCGGGCATAGCTCCGACGGCGATCCACACCGG
>JAOBWH010000141.1 GCA_025463265.1 Ilumatobacteraceae bacterium | reverse complement strand
GACCACCGACGGAGCCTGACCGCCGCGCCCTACGCTGCGAGCACTGTGACCCGTTCGGACGACCCCCTCGCCGACGACCGCGACGAGATCCGGCTCTCGCTGCCCGCCCTGTTCCCGTACGGCCGCGTCGCCCGGATGGCGGTCACCGGACTGGCCTCGCGCAACGGGTACGGCTACGACGACGTGGAGGACCTCCGCATCGCCGTCGGCGAGGTGTTCGGCGTCCTCGTCGCCGAGGAGCAGCCCGGTGCGCGCCTCCACCTCCGCTGCGTGCTGCTCCCCGACGCCCTCGACATCACCGCGTGCCGCCTGCCCCCCGCACCGGTGGAGCACATCACCGACCTGAGCCGCCAGATCCTTTCGGCCGTGGTCGACGAGTCCGACATCCGCGAGGCGGAGGGCTGCATCCGCATCGTCAAGCTGCTCCGGGAAGGGCCGTGAGCATCGGCGACTCCGAGCGCGACGAGCAGCGGCTCCTGCTGGAGACCTACCACCGCACGCGCGACCTGGCCGTCCGGGACCAGCTCGTGGTGGCGAACCTCCGGCTGGCGCTCCACCTGGCCCGCCGGTTCTCGAACCGGGGCGTCTCCCTCGATGACCTCGAACAGGTGGCGTCGCTCGGGCTGCTGCGGGCGATCGACCGGTTCGATCCGTCGCGCGGCCTCGAGTTCTCGACGTTCGCCACCCCCACGATCGTCGGCGAGCTCAAGCGACACTTCCGGGACCGGGGCTGGTCGGTGCGCGTGCCGCGCCGGGTCCAAGAGCTCCACCTCCTGCTCAACAGCATCGTGGCCGACCTCACGCACCAGCTCGGCCGCTCGCCCACCATCTCGGAGCTGGCGAAGGCCGCCCGGGCCTCCGAAGAGGAGGTGCTCGAGGCGATGGAGGCCGCCCAGGCCTACCGGTCGGCGTCGATCGACAGCAGCGCGTCGAACCCCGACGGGGGCGGCACGCACCTCGGGGTCGACGACGTGGGGCTGTTCCAGGCCGAGAACCGCCTGCTCGTCGACGAGCTGCTCGACCACCTGAACCCGCGCGAGCAGCTGCTGCTCCGGCTCCGGTTCTACGAGGAGATGACCCAGCAGCAGATCGCCGAGCGCCTCGGCGTCTCCCAGATGCACGTCTCCCGCCTGCTCGCCCGCTGCCTCGAGGACCTCCGCCGCCGCGTCGAGGTCGCCCAGAACCACAGCTGAGGCCCACCGCCATCGGGCCGAGCCGGTCAAAGCCGCGGGTCAGAGCCGCCGGTCAGAGGTCTCGCTCAGTCGTGGCCGGTGGATCCGAAGCCGCCGGTGCCCCGGGCGGACTCGCCCAGGTCGGCGACCTCGGTGAACGACGCCTCCTCCACCCGCTGGATCACGAGCTGGGCGATCCGGTCGCCGCGCTGCACCTCGTAGGGCTCGGTCGGGTCGAGGTTGACCAAGATGACCTTCAGCTCGTCGCGGTAGCCGCAGTCGATGAGCCCGGGCGTGTTCAGGCACGTCACGCCGTGCTTCAGGGCGAGGCCGCTGCGGGGCTGCACGAACCCGGCGGTCCCCGGGGGCAGGGCGATCGCCACGCCCGTCGGCACGAGCGCCCGGCCGCCGCCCGGCGCGAGCGTCACGGACTCCCGCGCCCGCAGGTCGGCACCTGCGTCGCCGGATCGGGCGTACGTCGGGGCGGGCAGGTCGGGGTCGAGGCGCAGGATCGGGACGTGGAGCACGGCGGCACGCTATTTCAGAACCCCGGTCCTCGACCCGGATCGCCGAACCGGCCGAACCGGCCGACGCGGCCCACGCCGACCTAGGGTGCGCCCGTGCTCGTGTGGATGGACCTGGAGATGACCGGCCTGGAGCCGGATCGGCACGTCATCGTGGAGATCGCCACCCTGGTCACCGACGACGACCTCGAGATCGTGGGCGAGGGCCCGGACCTGGTGGTCCACCAGCCGCCCGAGGCGCTCGCCGAGATGGACGACTTCGTCCGCAACATGCACACGACGTCGGGCCTGCTGCCCGCCATCGAGGCGTCCACCATCTCGCTCGCCGATGCCGGCGCCCAGACCCTTGCGTTCATCAAGGAGCACGTGCCCGACGCTCGCAGCGTCCCGCTGTGCGGCAACTCGATCGGCACTGACCGCCGCTTTCTCGCCCGGTACCTCCCCGAGATCGAGGAGTACCTGCACTACCGGTCGGTCGACGTCTCCACCATCAAGGAGCTGGCGCGCCGCTGGTACCCCGGTGCGCTCTCGGCCCTGCCCCGCAAGGCAACCGCCCACCGAGCCCTCGACGACATCCGCGAAAGCATCGATGAGCTGCGGTTCTACCGCGAGCGGCTCTTCGTCCCCACCGGCACCAGCATCCCGCTGCCGCCCGACGCGCCCGCCGTCTGACGGCCGTCGGCCGTCATCTGTGCGAACGCATCCACCCGCACGGGCGAATAAATCGTTTGACAAGGTCCGGGCACGCGTGGTGCCCTGTCCAGGCGCCCCCGGGCGCATCTCTGTATCCACCCCAACCCGGAGCAGTCCAGTGAACAGCACGGCAACTGACATGCGGAACACCACCGCAACCGTCGGTACCGCCGCGCGCCTGCGCTGGTCGGCTACCGCCGCCGCCTTCGGCTCCCACCCCGAGCTCGCCGCCATCAAGCCGATGCCGTCCAGCTACGTGGTGGAGAACGTCAAGGGCATTCGCCACCGGCCTCCGGAGGATTCGAACTAGGCAATCGCCGACATTCGATCCACTTCCTCCGAAGGCCGCTGGGACATCCCAGCGGCCTTTCGCCTTTTCCGGCCCGGGTTCCACCACCCCACCAGGACATGACCCCAACCACCACCGACATCCACCGACCATCTGACTGACGACACACAGCCAAGAGAGAGCAAGGGGACAACCGATGCTGACCGCACCGGAGTACGACGCACAGACCGACATCGAAGAGCAGACGTGGCAGGACGAGGCCCTCTGCGCCACCGGCGGAGCGGGCCTCACCGCGCTGTTCTTCTCCGAGGAGCTGCAGGACATCGCCGCCGCCAAGCGGCTGTGCGCTGACTGCCCCGTGCTCGTCCCCTGCCTCGAGGGCGCCATGGCGCGCCGGGAGCCGTGGGGCGTCTGGGGCGGCCAGCTCTTCCTCAACGGGAAGATCCTGGCGAGCAAGCGCCGGCGGGGTCGGCCGCCCAAGGTGGCCCGTCCCGAGGACCAGCTGCCGGACATCCCGATCCCGGAGCACCTGCGCTCGGCCTGACCGACGGCGCCCGCTCGCAGGTCGGCGAAAGCCTGAGAGCGGTATCGGCAACAGACGTGTCTGAGCCGTGACCCGCAACTCACACCACCGTCACCGGCGTCGTCCCCCTGAGGGGCGGCGCCGGTGGCGCGCCTGGGTCCGCCCGATGGGTGCCGACCGGGGTGACCCGGTACCGTCGTAGCCGCCATGGCCGACTCCCCCGAGCTCGACGCCGACGGCCCGTCCGAGACGCCGGACGCCGTCGACCCCGCGAACGCCGTCGCAGCCGATCCGGCTGACGGACCCGCCCGGCCGTCGGCCCGCGCCCGGTCCGGCCTCGACCGCCGGACGGTGGCCATCGCCGCCGTCCTGGGCATCGCCGCCGCCCTGCTCACCGTGCTGATCGCCTCGGCGTTCACGTCCGGCAGCCGCACCGGCGGCGGGGACACGATGGAGCTCAAGGATCCCGCCAAGCTGCTGCGGGTTCCGCTCACCACCACCGACGGCGGCACCACCACGCTCGACGCCCTCCGCGAGGAGGGGAAACCGACCCTCGTCAACCTCTGGCAGGCGGCCTGCGTGCCGTGCGTCCGGGAGATGCCGACGCTGGACGCCGCCCAGGCCGACAACCCCGACATCACCTTCCTCGGGGTCAACACCCAAGAGCCCCTGGCGAAGGCCGAGAAGCTGGCCGACCAGACCGGGATCACCTACCCGTGGGTGCTCGACCCGGACGGTGAGCTCTACTACGAGGCGAGCGGCCAGGGCATGCCCACCACGTTCGTGCTCGATGCCGACGGGACCATCGTCGCCAGCAGGAGCGGGCCGTTCGCCGATGCCGACGACCTGCAGGCGTTCCTCGACCAGGCCACCTGACCGGTGATCGACGCACCGCTCGCGGCCGCGTTCACCGCCGGGATGATCGCCACGGTCAACCCGTGCGGCTTCGTGATGCTGCCCGCCTACCTGGGCTACTTCCTGGGCATCGACCAGGGCGGCGACGGCCGGTCCGGCGCCAGCGTCACCCGCGCCCTGCTGGTGGGCACGGTCGTGTCAGCCGGGTTCCTGCTGCTCTTCGCCGTCGCGGGCGTGCTCATCTCGTGGACCTCGGTCGCGGTGAAGGAGTGGACGCCGTGGCTGACCGTGGTCATCGGCGTCGCCCTCGTCGGCCTCGGCGTCGCCTTCCTCGCCGGCTGGGAGCCGGCGCTCGCCCTGCCCCGGCTCGACAAGGGCGGCCGCACGCGGGGGCTGTGGTCGATGTTCGTGTTCGGCATCTCCTACGCCGTCGCCTCCCTCTCGTGCACGATCGGGCCGTTCACCGCGGTGGTGGCCACCACCTTCAGCCGCGCGTCGTTCGCGTCCGGCGTCGCCACGTTCGTGGCGTACGGCGTGGGCATGGCCCTGCTGCTGATGGTGCTCACGGTCTCCCTCGCCCTGGCCCGCCAGGGCGTGCTGGTCAAGTTGCGACGGGCCATGCCCTACTTCACCCGCATCGCCGGGGCGATCATGTTGATCGCCGGGGTGTACCTGGCCTGGTACGGCGTCTACGAGATCCGCCTCGTCCAACAGGGCCGCCAGGACCCGACCCGCGGGCCGGTCGGCTTCGTGACCGGCTTGTCGGCCGATCTCCAGAACTGGCTCGGCGACCTCGATCCGCTCCAGGTCGCTCTGCTGCTGGGGCTCGTGGTGTGCGGCGTGGTCCTCGTGGCCCTCCTCCGCACCAGCCCCACGGACGACGCCGACCCCGCTCCCCGGCGGCCCGACGACCCTGCACCCCACGCCTAGCGGCACCTGGCGCACCGACGCCTCGGTCCTCACCGCCGGATGTCAGGGGGAGAGTCGGTCGATCGTCCAGCCGGTGGGGGTGCGGCGATACTCGAAGCGGTCGTGGAGGCGGTCGGGCTGGCCCTGCCAGAACTCGATGCGGTCGATGCCGACGCAGTAGCCGCCCCAGTGCGGGGGCCGAGGGATCGGGTCGTCATCGGGTCCGATGCCGAAGCGCTCCTCGGCCGCACGCTGCTGGCGGTCGAGCGCCGCCCGGTCCGGGACCGGTTCGCTCTGGGCCGACGCCCAGGCTCCGATCTGACTCCCGCGGGGCCGGCTGGCCCAGTACGCGTCGGCGGTGGCGTCGTCGACGAGGGCGACCGGGCCCTCGATCCGCACCTGGCGGGCGAGCTCCAACCAGCCGAACACGAGTGAGGCCCGGGGATCGGCCGCCAGGTCTCGAGCCTTGCGGCTCTGCTGGTTGGTGTAGAGGACGAAGCCCTCGGCGTCCCACCCCCGGCACAGCACGTAGCGCGAGGACGGCTGTCCGTCGGCGCCGACGGTGGCGAGCACGCACGCGGCGGCGTCGTAGGGATCAGTGGCCTGCCAGTCGTCCCACCAGTGGTCGAACTGCTCGACCGGGTCGGCGGCGAGCACCGACCGGCGCAGCCCGGCGCGCTGGTAGGACTCGCGGAGGGCGCTGAGGTCGCGGCTCATCGCAGCCTCATCCGGCGCCGAAGCGGGCGGACAGGCCGTGGCGGTGCGGGCGCACCACCACCATCTCGGGATCTTCCATGCGCTCAGTCTGGCGAGTCGGCGGAGGGTTCGCGCCGGATGCGGCGCACGACGACCACGGCTGCGGTCGCCGCTCCGAGGAGGTTGGCGATGAGGTCCCGACCGGTGTTGTGGTAGCCGCCGACGTTCGTGTCGGGCAGGACGAGCGTGGCGATGAACTCGATGACCTCGTTCAGGGCGCCGACCCCCATGCCCACGAACCAGACGGCCACGCCGACGCCCACGGCGTGCGAGCGGTCCACCCGCACCGAGCCCTGGACGGCCTCCCACCACACGAGCCCGGCGGTCCCGAACCCGACGAAGTGCACGAGGTTGTCCCAGTGGACCGGGTCGAGCAGCAGCGCGTTGTAGAGCACGCGGTCGCCGGCGATCCCGATGATCCCGCCCGCCAGGTGGCCGAGGGCCCAGGTCGACAAGCCGGCGAGGGCGAGCCCGCTGAACCCGTCGTCTGGTTCGATCGTGGCCACGAGCGCCATGCCGCCGAGCACCATCACCGCGTACGGGACGGCCACGTCCGACCCGGTGGCGAGGCCGTACGACGCGAAGCCGGCGGTCGCCACGGCGATCCCGATCGCCAGGGCCCGGTGGCGGGCGAGCGACCGCCGCAGCCGACCCGGCCGCTCCTCACCCACCTCGTCAGCCACCCTGCCCCCTCCGGCTCCCGGCTCCCTCCGACCGCTCGGCCGACCCTACGCGAGCGGGCGGACGGCCGGTCAGGGTTGGGCGGCCCGCCAGGCCCGGTAGCCGCCCACCAGGTCCGTGGCGCGACGGATGCCGAGGTCGCGGAGCTCCGCGGCGGCGAGGCTCGAGGAGTAGCCCTCGTTGCACACCAGGATCACCCGGAGGTCATCGCTGGCCTCGGGGATGGACGCGCCGCTCGTCCGGTCGAGCCGCCACTCCAGGTGGATGCGCTCGATGACGACCGCCCCGGGGATCGCCCCCTCGGCCGAGCGGTCGACGTCGGGCCGCAGGTCCACGACCAGCGCCCCGTCGGCCACCTCGGCGGCGAGGTCCTCGGGAGCCACCCGGTCGAGGCGCTCGCGGGCCTGCGCCAGCTTGGCGTCGATCCTCGAGGGCTCCTCGGTCATCGGTCCAGTCTGGCCGGGTGCAGCGCCCGGGTCTGCGACGCGCCGGTGAGCAGTGCGGGGACCTCCTCGACCAGCTCGGTGTAGGTCGGCGCACCGCTGCCGTCGTAGTAGGTCATGGTCCGCAGGGGGTTGGAGTACACGTGCAGGCTGGTGGCGACCTGGGCCTCGGTGTTGACGACGTCGTGGATGGCACCGGCGGGGACGGTGCCGATCGCGCCGGGGCCGAGCCGCTCGGTGGTGGTGCCGGCGAAGCCGAGGGTGATCTCTTCGAGCACCCCCTCGAGCACCACGAACGCTGCGTTCGCCCCGCCGTGGTCGTGCAGCTCGACGCGCTGGCCGTCGGTCCACCCGAGGAGCCAGACCTCGTAGGCGTCGGTGGCGACGAGTCGCACGCTCGTACGGCTCAGCGGGTCGTGCGACACGTGCGCCCGCCACAGGCCCTCGGCCTGGGCCAGCCCCTGGGCGATGGCGATCAGGGTGTCGACCTCGAGCGCCGGCGGCTCGGTCGGACGGCGGGCCGTGCGGGCGAGCGAGACGCGCCGGGCGGCGGCGGATCGGTCGACGTCGGGAAGGGTGAAGGTCACGGGTCTGCCTCGAGGTGCGGGGCCAGAGGGGCAGCACGGGACGGTAGCGATCAATCCCGACCAATGCAATCGGAATTAGATGATTACGGTCCGACCGTGCGGCGGTGCACCGACCAGGTGCCCCAGCCCGCCCGGGAGGCGACGCCGTCCCAGGCACCCGGGAGGGCCCGATCGACCTCGTCCGCGGTGAGGTGGATCGGCGTCTCCGGGCCGCGGGAGTTCACCCAGACCACGACGCCACCGGGGCCCACCGCCCGCTCCACCTCCGCCGGGAAGAGGAACATGTTGACCAAGATGAGGGCGTCGAGCGCCCCATCGGCGAAGGGCAGGCCGGCGCCATCGCCCTGCACCGGGAGGGTCCGGCCGGCGGGCACCAGCCGGATCATCTCCCACGAGATGTCGAGGGTGACGAGCGTGGCGAAGCGCTCGGCCATGGCCGCCGAGTACAGACCGGTGCCGCCGCCGAGCTCCACCGCCAGCGACCGTCCCGCCGGCGCCACCGCCGCCAGCCCGCGGTCGAGGGCGTCGAGGATGGGGAGCTCCCGGCCGGCCACGTCGCGCGACGTCCACTCCGGGGCCAGGGAGTCGAACAGGGTGACCACCTCGGCCTGGCGCTCGGGCGTCCACCCATCCGGATCGAAGGCGACGGCCCGCGTGACCGCCCGCATCGGGTGGTCGACCGCTGCGGACCCCCAGGTGGCCTTCCCGTCGGGAGCCTCGATCACGATGGGCAGCTCGGTGATCACGTCAGGCGATGCGGGTCTGGCCGCGGAAGTACGGGAGGAGGACCTCGGGCACGTCGATGCCGCCGTCGGCTCGGTGGTACGTCTCCACGATGGCCGCCCACACCCGTGGGACGGCGAGCGCCGAGCCGTTCAGGGTGTGGACCATGGCGGTGCCCCCACCGCCGGGGCGGTAGCGGATGTTGCCGCGCCGCGACTGGTAGTCGCTGAACCACGAGACCGACGAGACCTCGAGCCACTGGTCGGTGCCCGGCGCATAGACCTCGATGTCGAACGAGCGGTGGTGGCTCTGACCCATGTCCCCGGTGCAGATCTCGATGACCCGGTACGCCAGCCCGAGGTCGCGGATGCCGGCCTCGGCCCGGGAGACCATGGCCTCCAGCTCCACCGGCGCCTGCTCGGGCGTGGCGTACTGGAAGATCTCGACCTTGTCGAACTCGTGGGTGCGCAGCATGCCGCGGGTGTCGCGCCCCGCGGACCCGGCCTCGCGTCGGTAGCAGGACGTGGCCGCCATGAACCGCATCGGCAGCTCGGCGGTGTCGAGGATCTCGTCGCGGTGGATCGAGGTGAGGGGGACCTCGGCGGTGGGGATGGCCCACAGGTCGTCGCGCTCCACCCAGTAGGCGTCATCGGCGAACTTCGGGAGCTGGCCGGTGGCGGTGAGCGTCTCGGTGGTGACGAGGGTGGGCGGCCGCACCTCCTCGAACTCGTCGGCGTTCCGGTCCAGCGCGTACTGGAGCAGCGCCCGGGCCAGGGTGGCCCCGCCCTTGCGCTGCATGGTGAACATGGCGCCGGAGATCTTGACGGCCCGCTCGTTGTCGAGGATGCCGTACTCCGGGCCCAGCTCCCAGTGCGGGATGCGCTGGTGCTCGCCGTAGCCGTCGGGGTCGAAGCCGTGCACCCGCAGCACCGGGTTGTCCGCCTCGCCGGCGCCGTCGGGCGCATCGGGGTGGGGGGTGTTCGGGATCCGCAGGAGGAGGTCGCGCACCTCCTCGGAGACGGTGGCCGCCTCGGCCGCCAGCGCCTGCTCCTGCTCGCCGAGGTGGCGGCTCTGGGCCTGCACGGCGCCGGCCTCGTCGGCCTTGCCCTCCTTGTGCAGCAGGCCGACCTGCTTCGAGAGGCCCTTGATCTGTGCTCGGAGGTCGTCGCGCTCGGAGGCCAGCCGGCGGGCCGCCTCATCGAGCTCCGCCACCCGATCGATGTCGGACGGATCGATGCCCCGGCGGGCGAGCGCGGCCTTCACGGCGTCGGGCTCGCTGCGGATGCGGCGGATGTCGAGCATGGGCAACGACGGTACTCGGCGGCCCGAGCGGTGGACTACGGCGTTGCTGCGCCTCGCAACTAGCGTGGTGGTGATGCCCGCCCTCGAAGTCGATGACCTCGTCATCACGTACGGCGACCGGCGGGCGGTCAACGGGCTGACCTTCTCGGCCGAGGCGGGCGAGGTGCTGGCGGTGCTCGGGCCGAACGGCGCGGGCAAGACGTCCACCATCGAGTGCCTCGAGGGCTACCGCCGCCCGACCGAGGGGCAGGTCCGCGTCCTCGACCTGGACCCGATCGCCCAGCACGCCGAGCTGGTCCCCCAGATCGGCGTGATGCTCCAGGACGGCGGCGTCTACCCGGGCATCCGGCCGCTCGAGGCGCTCGAGCTCCACGCTGCGTTCTACGCCGATCCCGCGGAGCCGGCGGAGCTGCTCGACCGGGTGGGGCTCACCCACCTCCGCCGCAGCACGTGGCGCCAGCTCTCGGGTGGCGAGCAGCAGCGCCTGTCGCTGGCCCTCGCCCTCATCGGCAAGCCCCGCGTGGCGTTCCTCGACGAGCCCACCGCCGGGGTCGACGTGCAGGGCCGCCAGCTCATCCGCAGCACCGTCCGCGAGCTGGCCCACGACGGGGTGTGCGTGGTGCTCACCACCCACGACCTCGACGAGGCCGAGAAGGTGTCGGACCGCGTCGTCATCATCGACCGCGGCCACCTGATCACCGTCGGCACCCCCGACCAGCTCATGGCGGCCGGCGGCAGCCGGGAGATCCGTTTCGGCGCCCCGCCCGGGATCGACACGGCCGCCCTCGGGAAGGCCATGATCGCCGCGGTGCACGAGACATCACCGGGCGAGTACCTGATCGAGACCGACCCCTCCCCCGCCAACATCGCCACGCTCACCAGCTGGTTGGCCGACAAGGACCTCCCGCTGGCCGACATCCGCGCCGGGCGCCAGACGCTCGAGGACGTGTTCCTGCGCATGACCGCCATCACCGGCGAGGTCCCTGCGGTGCGGATCGACACCCGCTCGGCGGACTCGGCCAAGGCCCGGACCGAACGGCTGCGCGGCCGCCGGCGATCCGCGTGACGGCACCCGCCGCCTCCCCCGGCGCCCAGGCGTGGAAGGCCCAGACCCGCATCGAGCTCCTGCTCACCCTCCGCCGGGGCGAGTCGGTGCTGCTCACGTTCCTCATCCCGGTCGTCCTGCTGGCGTTCTTCGCCACGGTCGACGTGCTGCCCACCGGTGACGGCGAACCGATCGACTTCCTCCTGCCCGGCGTGCTGGCCCTCGCCGTCATGTCCAGCGCCCTGGTCTCGGTGGCGATCGCCACCGGGTTCGAGCGGCAGATGGGCGTGCTCAAGCGACTCGGGGCCACGCCCCTCAGCCGGCGCCAGCTGCTGGCGGCCAAGACCGCGGCCGTCGTGGTCATCGAGGCCCTCCAGGTGGTGGTCCTGCTGATCGAGGGGTTCATCCTCGGCTTCCGCTTCTCGGCCCCGTCGCTCGGCATCGCCCTGGTCGCGGCGGTGCTGGCCACCATCGCCTTCGCCGGGATCGGGCTGCTCCTGGCCGGCACGCTTCCCGCGCTCACCACCCTCGCCGCCGCCAACGGCCTCTACCTGCTGCTCCTGCTGGTCAGCGGCATGGTCTTCCCGATCGAGGAGCTCCCGTCCGGCATGCAGCGCGTGGCCGAGCTGCTGCCCTCCACCGCCCTGGCCCAGGTCTTCCACGGCGCCCTCGGCGATGGGACGGTTCCCGGGTCGGCGATGGTGGTGCTGACGGTCTGGGCGGTGGCGGCTCCCCTTGCGGCCGCTCGCTGGTTCCGCTGGGAGTAGGTGAGCGGAAGACCCCCCGCCCGTGGGTCCAGGGGCGGGTGCTCCGTGCCGATAGGTAGGGAACAGGAGTGAGCATGCAACGGTCTCGAGCAACAGGTCATCCCGTGCGCCGTCGTGCCGCCGCGGTCGCCATCGCCATCGGGGTGGTGGTGGGCATCGCCGCCACGCCGTCGGGCGGCAGCGACACGCAGGAGTGGTTCAAGCCGGGCGTCCCCCACTCGTACTCGTTCGCCGATCCGGCACTGGCCTCGTTCGGGCCGATGACCTGGGCGTACGGGACCAACACCGGCGGCTCCGACCTGCCCGCCATGTGGTCCGGCGACCAGGCGAGGTACACCGCCCGCACCGAGGGCGTCGGTGCTGCCGCCTACACCGACGACAGCTACGGCTACGACAACGACGCCTTCCCGAACGTCCCCTGGGGCATCAACAACGACAGCTGCAACGCCGCCGAGTCGGGCTGCGACCCCAAGGAGATGTGGGCGCCGTCGGTCGGGTTCGTCGGCAGCCACTGGGTCTCGTACCACGCCGTGCGCGTCCAGAAGCCCGGCAGCGGCCTCCCGTTCGGCCGGTTCTGCATCTACGTCGCCACCTCGTCGAGCCCGCTCGGGCCGTTCAAGGCGGCCTCGTCGGCCCCGATCGTGTGCCCGTCCGCCGCCACCGAGCCCGCCGGAGCCGTCGACCCCGACGTGTTCGTCGACGAGGAGACCGGCAAGGCGTACCTGATCTGGCAGTCGCAGGGCAACGGGAACGGGCTCCTCCAGCGCATCTGGTCCCGCCAGCTCAACTCGGGCGGCACCGGCTTCGCGTCGGGCTCGACCGCCCGCCCGCTCATCGTCAACAACGCCGGCAGCTGGGAGGGCACCACGATCGAGAACCCGTCGATCACCTACATCAACGGCGCCTACGTCCTGCTCTACTCCGGCAACAACTGGAACAGCCCGAACTACGCCACCGGCTACGCCGTCTGCTCCGGCCCGCTGGGCCCGTGCACGCGGCCCTCGGCCAACCCGCTGATGCGGTCGGTGTCCGGGGCGTGGGGTCCGGGCGGCGCCGACGGCCTGGCCGATCAGCGAGGCCGGTTCCTCGCGATGTACCACGCCTGGAACCGGTCCTCCGTGGCCGGCGCCCGCCGCGTTCCCCACACCGCCGAGCTCCAGGTCACCGGCACCGGTCTCGGCGCCCGGGTCAGCGTCCTCCGCCGCGACATCGACCCCGGGGCGGGTGGCGACGCCGTCTGGTCCTACAAGGCCGGGCTCGCCTACACCCGCACCGCCAAGTCGGTCGGTGGCAGCTACGTCCCCGCCTCCGGCGACTTCAACGGCGACGGTCGCGACGACGTCTACTGGTACGGCACCTGGGACGGGGCCGACGCCCTGTGGAACGGCACCGCCAGCGCCGGCACGTTCACCAGCGGCCTGGCATCGCAGGCCGGTTCGTTCCTGCCCGTGCCCGGCGACTTCAACGGCGACGGTCGCGGCGACATCTTCTGGTACCAGCCCGGAGGCGACCCCAAGGTCGCCGACGTCCGCCAGGTCGGCCAGGGCAACTTCGAGCCCAACGCCCGTCCCGACCAGCTGTGGCTGGCCAACGCCCTCGGCGGGTTCACCGTGGCGCCGCTGTCGGTGAACGGGGCCGCCATCCCGCTGCCCGGCGACTTCGACGGTGACGGCGACACCGACATCATCTGGTTCGCCCCCGGCGAGGGGGCCGACACCCTCTGGCGCATGACGAACGGGTCGCCCGTGAGCGTGCCGCTCAACATCGTCGGCAACTACCGCCCCGTGGTCGGCGACCTCGACGGCAACGGGGCCGACGACCTGTTCTGGTACGGCCCTGGCGCCAAGGCCGACTACATCTGGTGGTTCGACACCGGCGCCACCTACGCCTCCGTGCCCACCACCGTCACCAAGAAGGACTACCGGCCCTTCGCGGCCGACGTCGATGGCGACGGCGCCGACGAGCTGTTCTGGTACACCCCCGGCGCCGGCCCCGACTACATCTGGACCTCGATCGCCCGCAGCGGTGCGCCGAAGAGCGTCACCACCGCCGCCGGCGGCACCGCCACCCCCGTCGTCGGCGACTACGACGGCAACGGCTTCGACGACATCGTCTGGTACTCCTGACCCCTGTTCCGGGACCGACGTCCGGCGGCATCCGGCCCCGATCGATCAGGTGCCCGCCGACCCGATCACCCGACGTCGCGACGCACCGTCCGGACGACACCGGCGGCGAGCGGGACCGCCACCCACAAGACGATCGAGAACGAGATCTGCGGCACGTGACCCGCCCAGTCGTCCTCCAGGACCCAGTTCCAGGTCGACGACAGGTCGATCCAGCCCGACACCAGCGTCGAGCTCGTGCCGAGCACCGCGAAGGCAGCAGGCAGCGCGAACGAGGCTGCGATGGCTGCCGCCGAGCTCTGCAGCAGCGCCCCGAGCGCCACGCCGGCGAGGACGTTGAGGAGCACGAAGAGCAGGTAGCCGATGATGGCGCCGGCGCTCAGGTCCGCCTCCAGCGTGCGCCCCGAGGCCGCGGCCAGCCCGAGGCCGGCGGCGGTGACCACGCCGCCGAAGGCCGCCGCAGCACCGCTCAGCAGCACCGACACCGCCAGCTTGGCGTTCACGACCCGGATGCGCCGTGGCTCCTGGGTGAACGTGGTCATGATGCTGCGCTGGCTCCATTCGCCCGTGAACAGCAGGATCGCCACCACGGGCAACACGATGGTCAGCCCGAGCGCGGCCACGCGGAGGTAGCTCGCGGTGGTCTGATCGAAGGTCGTCGGAGCGAGGACCGGCACCAGCACCATCGCCAGGGTCGACGGGGCGACGAGCGCGAGGAGCCAGCGGGCAGCGCGGGTGTCGGTGGCCTTGGCCCACTCGGCCCGGACCAGGCGGGCGAACGGGATGGGTCTCGGGGTCGACGTGCCCGCGTCGATGCCGAGGGTGCCGGGCGAGTGCGACGCGGTCATGCTGCCGCCCCCTGGGCGGGCTCCGCATCAGCGGCGGTGAGCGAGAAGAACAGCTGCTCCAGCCCGTTCGCCTCGGACGGACGCAGCTCGGTGAGGAGCACCCGGTGGTCTCGGGCGATCCCCGCCAGCACTTCGGTCGTGACCTGACCTCCCGCCGCGTCCACCGTGAGCGCCTCTCCGGGTCCGGCGACGTAGCCGATCCGTGCGGCCTGGAGCGCCGCGGCGAGGGCGCCGGGGTCAGGGCTGCGCACGAGGATGGTCGAGCTGGCGAGCAGCTCGTCCAGCCGGCCGGCGGCCACCACCGCACCCCCGGCGATGACGACGAGATGATCGGCGGTGGCCTGCACCTCGTGGAGCAGGTGGCTCGACAGCAGGACCGTGCCGCCCCGGTCGGCGAAGTCGCGGAGGAACGTCCGCATCCAGGCGATGCCCTCGGGGTCGAGGCCGTTCGCCGGTTCATCGAGGATCAGCGCCCGCGGTCCACCGGCGAGGGCCTGGGCCACGCCGAGGCGTTGGCGCATGCCGAGGGAGTAGGTCCCCACCCGCTTGTCGGCTGCATCGGCGAGTCCGACGAGGTCCAACAGGTCCTCGACCCGCCTCGAGGGGACCCCGGCCAGCCGAGCTGCGATCGTGAGGGTCGCCCGCCCGCTGCGCCCGGGGTGCATCGCCGACGCGTCGAGCAGCATCCCCACTACGCGCGTCGGGTTGGGCAGCTCGACGAACGGTCGCCCGTCGATGGTCGCCGTCCCGCGATCGGGTCGCACCAGCCCGGCGATCATCTTCAGCGTCGTGGACTTGCCGGCGCCGTTCGCCCCGAGGAATCCGGTGATGGTCCCGGGCTCGCAGCGCATCGACACGTCGCGCACGGCCGGCAACTCGTCGTAGCTCTTGGTGAGACCGCTCGTCGTGATCATGGAGCCAGCCTGAACCGGCCGGTGCGCCGGCGCATCGGGCGGACGGCCACGACCTGGGGCCCGAAGGGCGGCTGGCCGCACCGGACATCTGGCCGATCGTCGGTGGTGGTGTCGACCTTCGTCGATGTCGCACGGTGGCCGTGAGCCGTACGCTCCACCCATGTCCTGGCTTCGCAGTTGGTGGGCCCAGACCGCCCCGACGGCGATGCTGGCACCAGGCGACTCGGCTCCACCCGAGGAGGTGGGGCCGAGGACCGCACGCGACTGGTCGGTCGACGCGGGTGCCTTCGTCATCGCCGCCGCGCTGGGCGCCCTCATCCTGAGCATCAGCGTGGACGAAGACCAGATGTCCTCGGCGCAGGTGGCCGCCGACGCCGTGCTCGGGGCGCTCTGCTGCACTGCGCTGTGGTGGCGGCGGCGCTGGCCGTTCGGGGTGGCACTGGCCTGCGTCCTGCTCGGCGCGTTCTCCACGTCGGGCACCGTGGCGGGCCTGTTCGCCCTGTCCTCGCTGGCCGTGCACCGCCCCGTCCGGCCCGCCCTGCTCGTCGCCGCGCTGTTCGTCCCGTCCGCCGTGGTGTGCTCGATCTGGCTGGGCCGGACCGACACCTGGTCCGTGATGCTGCCGACGCTGGCGCTCGCGGCCGCAGCGATCGCGTGGGGCATGTTCATCCGTGCTCGGCGTCAGCTCCTCTCCACCCTGCGCGACCGGGCGCAACGGGCCGAAGCCGATCAGGTCGTCCGCGCCGAACGGGCGCGCCTGGCCGAGCGGACGCGCATCGCGCGGGAGATGCACGACGTGCTCGCCCACCGCATCTCCCTGGTGGCGCTGCACGCCGGGGCGCTGGAGGTCGCACGAGACCTGCCTCCCGCCCAGGTGCGCGAGAGCGCGGCGCTGCTGCGGGAGACGGCCCACCAGGCGCTCGAGGAGCTGCGGGACGTGATCGGCGTGCTGCGGGAGGACCCGGGCCAGGAGCGGCCGTCGACGGTGCCCCAGCCGACGTTGGCCGATCTCCCCCGCCTGGTCGAGGAGACCCGACGGTCCGGTGCCAAGATCGACTTCGAGATGGAGGTGGACTGCGCCGCTGCCGCGCCCGGCACGTTGGGTCGCGACGCCTACCGCATCGTGCAGGAAGCGCTGACCAACGTCACCAAGCACGCTCGCGCCACCCGCGCCCAGGTGCGGGTGGCGGGGGCGCCGAACCGCGGCCTGCACGTCTGCGTCCGCAACCCCCCTGCCGTGGGCGCCCTCGACCCTCCGGCTCCGCCCGGTTCGGGCACGGGCCTCCTCGGTCTCCAGGAGCGGGTGACCTTGGCCGACGGGGTGCTGGTCCACGGGACGGACGCGTCGGGTGACTTCGTCGTCGAGGCCGACCTGCCGTGGTGATGGTCCGGGTCCTGCTGGTCGATGACGACCCGCTGGTGCGTGCCGGGCTCCGGATGATCCTGTCGTCATCGGAGGAGATGGAGGTGGTGGGCGAGGCTGCCGATGGGGCCGACGCCGTCGCGACCGCGCTGGCGCACCGACCCGACGTCGTCTTGATGGACATCCGGATGCCCGTGATGGACGGCATCGCCGCCACGTCGGCCCTGCGCCGCCTGGCCACGCCGCCGCACGTGATCGTCCTCACCACGTTCCAGGCCGACGAGCACGTCCTGAGCGCCCTTCGGGCCGGCGCCGATGGCTTCTTGTTGAAGGACACGGCGCCCGCCGAGATCGTCCACGCCGTGCGCCTCGTGGCTGCTGGGGAAGCGATGCTCTCGCCGTCGGTCACCCGCACGCTCCTCACCCACCTCGGCAACGACGAGACCGCCGATCGCCGTCGCGTCGCGGCCCAGCGGCTGGCGTCGCTCACGGACCGGGAGCGGGAGGTCGCCACCGCCGTGGGGTCCGGGGCATCAAACGCCGAGGTGGCGGCATCGCTGTTCATGAGCGAGGCCACCGTCAAGGCGCACGTCTCGCGCCTCCTCACCAAGCTGGAGGTCGCGAACCGGGTGCACATCGCGATCCTCGTGCACGACGCCCGGTCGTGACCTGACCGGGCCCCTTGCGGCGCCGCAATGCGGCGCGTTCAGGCCCGACGGCGGTGCGTCAGGGGTTGAACCCCGTCTTCGGGGCGGCGCTGAAGAGCTGGAAGGTGCTCAGGGCGATGAGGTACACCGTGACCGCGAGGACCACGCCGGCGTAGAAGAGCCGCTGGAGCAGCTTGTTGTCGAAGCGCAGGTGCATGAACGTGCCGGCGATGATGACGAACTTCACGCTCATCATCCCGAGCAGCCCGCCCCAGTAGGCGAAGTGGGCGAGGCGGTTGTCGGTGTCCTGGAACGGCAGGTACGCCCACAGGACCTCGACGGCGGTGACCACCACCAGCAGGAGGAACACCTTCACGAACATCGCGTCCTTCGGGACGTGGTGGTCGTGGGCGCCGAGGACGTGCTCGTCGGCGTGCTCGTCGAAGTAGACGTCCTGGGGAACGGGGATCTCGCTCATGTCCAGTCCCTTACTTGATGAGGTAGACGACGGTGAAGATGACGACCCAGACCACATCGACGAAGTGCCAGTACAGGCCCACGATCTCGACCGATTCCGGGTTGTGGGGGCCGACGTGGCCGCGCAGCGACAGCGCCGCGGTCGACAGCAACATGATGATGCCGACGGTGACGTGGACGCCGTGGAAGCCGGTGAGGGCGTAGAAGGCGGACCAGGCCGGGCTGTGGGTGAAGCCGTAGCCCTCGTTGACGAACTCGGTGAACTCGTAGACCTGGCCGGAGATGAACACCACGCCGAGGGCGGCGGTGGTGAGCAGCCAGCCGCGCATGGCCCGGAGGTCCCGGCGCTGGATGGCCGACACGGCGAGGACCATGGTGAGCGAGCTCATGAGGAGCACGAACGACGAGATCGACGTGAAGAGGATGTCGTAGAGGTCGTGCGGGGTCTCCCCGCCGGCGGCCCGGGTCTTGTAGAGGATGAAGGTCGAGATGAGCCCGCCGAAGAGCAGGCACTCGGACCCGAGGAAGGTCCACATCGCCAGCTTCTCGTTGGAGATGCCGGTGGTGGTGACGTGCTCGTGGTCGTGGCCGACCAGTTCTTCCTTCAGCGCTGCGGTCAGGTCACTCAACGAGCGCGGCCTCCTCGGTCGGAGCGACATCGCCGCTCGGGGCATCGGCTTCGGCACCAGCGTCGACGACGGGCTCGGGAGCCTGGTCGCCGCTGGGGGCGGGATCGACGTGGTCGGCGTCGTCGTGGTGGCCGTCGGACGGATCGGTGGAGGGCTCCATGATCCAGCCGTAGATGCCGGCCAGCACGAAGATCGAACCGAAGGCGCAGAACCACAGGTTGTAGATGAGGCCCCAGGTGATCCACGGGAGGCCGAACGCCAAGACGATGGGGTAGTACGACGGCGACGGCAGGTGGACGTCGGTGGCGTCGCCCTTCTGGACCACGTCCTCGGTGGCGGCGATGCGGACCAGGCGGCCGGCCTCGTCCTCGCCGTACTTGCGGTGCCAGAACTCGTCGAGCGACTGGACCGTGGGCGTGACGTCGAAGTTGTGGGCCGGCGTCGGGCTCGGGACCATCCACTCGAGCGAGCGGGAGTCCCACGGGTCGGCCGGCATCGTGAGCCGACTGCCCTTGCCGCCGGCCGCCACCTTCGCCTTGCGGTAGCTGGCCCAGATGTTCCAGAAGAAGATCAGGAAGGACGTGGCGATGATGAACGCCCCCACCGTGGACACGAAGTTCCACAGGTTGAACCCGTAGCCGTCGCGGTAGGTGTAGGTGCGTCGGGGCATGCCCTGGAGGCCGAGGATGTGCATCGGCCCGAACGTCAGGTTGAACCCGACGAGCAGGATCCAGAAGTTGATCTTGCCGGTGCGCTCGCCGAGGGCGTAGCCGAACACCTTCGGCCACCAGAAGTACCAGCCGCCGATGAAGCCGAAGAGGGCGCCACCGAAGAGCACGTAGTGGAAGTGGGCGACGATGTAGTACGTGTCGGTCTGCTGGGTGTCCGACGGTGCGACGGCGTGGGTCACGCCCGAGAGGCCGCCGATGGTGAACATCGTGACCAGGCCGATGGAGTACATCATCGGCGCCGAGAAGGTGAGCTTCCCGCCCCACATGGTGGCGAGCCAGTTGAGGATCTTCACGCCGGTGGGGACGGCGATGAACATCGTCGACACCGAGAACGCCGCCACCGAGATGGGGCCGATTCCCGAGGCGAACATGTGGTGGGCCCACACGCCCCAGCCCATGAAGCCGATGGCGATGCCGGAGAACACCATGAACGGGTAGCCGAAGATCGGCTTGCGGGCGAACACCGGGATGATCTCCGAGATCACCCCGAAGGCCGGGAGGATCATGATGTAGACCTCCGGGTGCCCGAAGATCCAGAACAGGTGCTCCCACAGGAGCGGGTCGGCGCCCTTGCTCACGTTGAAGAACTGGGCGCCGAAGAGCCGGTCGAACATGAGCAGGAACTGCGCCGCGGTCAGCACCGGGATGGCGAAGAGCAGCAGGAACTGGGTGACCAGGCTCATCCAGGTGAACACCGG
>JAOBWH010000140.1 GCA_025463265.1 Ilumatobacteraceae bacterium | reverse complement strand
GCCCGGCCGTGGTCCCGTGGGGCGCAGCGGTCGAGACGGCCGCCAGGCGCTCGGCGAGGCGGGCCACCTGGCTGGCGGCCCCAGCCTGGTCGCGCCGGGCGAGGAGCTGGGAGGTGGCCACGAGCGCCACGGCCGCTCGGCTCCGATCGACCGGGTCATCGAGCTGGTGCTTGCGATCGGCGCGGCCGATGCGCTCGACGGCGGCCGACACCTCGGGGAGCATCCAGTCGACGAGGGCGTCGTCGCGGTGGAGCAGCCAGTGCGTGGCGATGGAGCTGAGCGCGACGGCGTCGAACTGCGGCGTCGGGTCCGCGAGGCGCTGCTGCCACCGGGCCGTCACCGCCATCACGTCCGCAGGCTTCCCGAGGAGGTCGAAGGCGTGGAGGATGACCTCGGTGGCACCCGGGTCGACGTCGGGCTCGTGGGCGCCGTCGCGCCGCACGGCCTGGCCGTCGTGAGCCAGCAGCACCTGGGTCCGGGCCCGTTCGACGGCCACGGCGAGGCGCGGCTCGGGGATCTCGAACCGGGGACCGCGGCGGTGGATCTCCCACCCGCCGGCCACGGAGCCGGCATCGGGAACCACCGCGGGGTAGCGGATCGCTTCGGACGGATCGACCTCCCCCACCGGGATCAGCGCCCGCAGGACCGCGGTGTGGGGCACGGGGAAGATCAGGGCGACGGTGGCCATGGCGTCGGGGCAGGTCGCGGTGACCAGGTCGGAGCCGGCCTCGTTGCGCGTGACCACGTCGACCACGTCGCCGTCGGCCAGGTTGCCGGCCTGGATGCGCGCCGGGCGGCGCGGCAGCACCAACGCAGGGACGCCGTCGATGCGCACCAGGTGGGCCTGGTCGCGGCCGGTGCCGCCCTCGACGGGCTCGATGGTGATCTCGCTGATGGACCCGATCGAGTCGGCCATCAGCGGGCGCAGGACCAGCGCAACGCCCAGCGGGACCGGGGTCTGGTTCTCGACCTCGGCCACCACCCACTCGTCGCCGACGAGGCGTGGGGAGCGGATCCCGTAGGCGCGGTGCACGGCGTCGCCGCCTGGGATCCGGGCCCGGGTCTCGGTGATCGGTGCGTCGGCGAGGAGTTCCTGGCGGACCGCCGCCTCCCGCGCGGGGACGTACCACCGGTCGTCGCCGCCGATCCACCAGTCGAGGCTCCACCCCTCGCCCACCACGAGCCCATCTGGGTCGACCGGGGTGGCCGTGGGCGAACCGACGGTGCCGACCAGGGTCCAGGCCGGCTCACGACCCTCCTGACCTGCGGCGATGCCGCTCGGCAGGACCCAGCCCGCGTCGGCGAGCTGCACCGCGGACACGGCGGTCGGGGGTGCCGGGGCGGTGGCGCCGGTCACGGGTGGAGCAGGACGGCGGCGGAACATGACCCCCGGGGTCTATCCGGCCGGGCTGATCCCGTCCATCTCACGTCCGGTGCCCCGGCGCAGCAGGCCGGAGTAGGCCTCGGCCGCCGTTCGCCCCTCGTGGCAGCAGGCGTACACCTCGGATCCGATCGGCATGTCGATCCCGAGCTCCTCGGACAGCTCCATGACCACCTTCGAGGTCTTCACGCCCTCGGCGACCATGTTCATCGACTCGATGATCTCGTCGATGGTCCGACCCTTCCCGAGCTGCTCGCCGACGTGGCGGTTGCGGCTCTGGGTGGAGATGCACGTGGCGACGAGGTCGCCCATGCCGGCGAGGCCCGAGAAGGTGAGCGGCTCCCCACCGAGCGCCACCCCCATCCGGGTCACCTCGGAGAGGCCGCGGGTGATGACGGCCGATCGGGTGTTGTCGCCGGCGCCGAGCCCGTCGGCCATGCCCGACGCGATGGCGATGACGTTCTTGAGCACCCCGCCCATCTCGCAGCCGATGATGTCCTCGTTCGTGTACACGCGGAACAGCTCGGCCTGGAAGATGTCCTGCACCGCCCGGGCGATGTTGTGGTCGTCCATGGCGACCACGCTGGCGGCGGCGTGGCCGGCGAGGATCTCCTTCGCCAGGTTGGGGCCGGTGAGGATCCCGACCGGGTGGCCGGGGAGGACCTCCTCAATCAGCTGGCTCATGCGCAGCCGGGTGCCCAGCTCCAGGCCCTTGGAGAGCGAGATCACCGGCACCCACGGCCGCAGGTGGGGCTTCACCGACTCCAGCGCGCCCCGGAACCCCTGCGACGGCACGCCCATCACCAGGAGGTCCGCCTGGCGGACCGCCTCCTCGAGGTCGGCCGTCGCCCGCAGCTGGGTGGGGAGCCGGAAGCCGGCGAGGTAGTCGCCGTTCTCGTGCTCGGTGTCGATCTGCTCGGCGAGGGTCGCCCGCCGGGACCACAGGACCGTGGGGGCGTTGTGGGCGGCGAGTGCGGCGACCGTGGTTCCCCACGAGCCGGCACCGATGACGGAGACCCGGATGTCCATGGGCGGCGACACTAGGCCGACGTCCGCCTCGATGTGACGGGTGGCACGAACCGGTCGGGCGGCGTGGTCGGCCGCCCGGTGCCGGGGCACCCGGAAGGCGGCGCCGGCCCGCACCAGTAGCGTGTCGCCCGTGCAGGCCGCCGTCGTCATCCCGGTGAAGGCGTTCCACGCGGCCAAGCTGCGCCTGGCGCCGGCGCTGTCGCCGGCCTCCCGCGCGGTGCTCGCCCGGGAGATGGCCACCCGGGTCGTGCGGGCTGCGGGCGCGCTGCCCGTGCTGGTGGTGTGCGACGACGAGGACGTGCGCTCGTGGGCCGTCGAGGTCGGGGCCACCGCCCACTGGACCCCGGGCCTCGGGCTCATCGGTGCCGTCGAGGCCGGCGTCGACGCTGCTGCGGCGGACGGAGCGGACCGGGTGCTCGTCGCCCACGCCGACCTGCCGCTCGCCACCGGGCTCGATCACGTCGTCGGCACGGCCGGCGTCCTCATCGTCCCGGACCGCTGGAACGACGGCACCAACGTCATCGCCGTCCCCGCCACCGCCGGGTTCCGGTTCGCCTACGGACCAGGGTCCGCCCAGCGCCACCAGGCCGAGGCCCGTCGGCTCGGGCTGCCGGTGCAGATCATCGATGACCAGGTGCTCGGATGGGACGTCGACCACCCGGCGGACCTGCAGCTCCCCGGCGGCGAGGATCTCGGCGCCGGGGTCGGTTCGTGACCGGTCCCACGACGCGCGACCTGGCCGTGCCCGGACGGGCGCTGGCCGTCGGCGCCCACCCCGACGACATCGAGTTCGGCGCCGGCGCCACGTTGGCGCGCTGGGCGGCCGCTGGCTGCGAGGTGTCGCTGCTGGTGTGCACCGACGGGTCCAAGGGCACCTGGGACCCCGACGCTGACCTGGCCGCGCTGATCGCCACCCGCCAGGACGAGGCCCGCGCCGCCGCCGAGGCGCTGGGCGCCACGGGCCAGGTGGTCTTCCTCGGTGTCACCGACGGCGAGCTGGAGAACGACCGGGCCACCCGCTCGGAGCTCGCCCGCTGGATCCGCGTGCTCCGGCCCGACGTGCTCCTCGGCCACGACCCGTGGATGCGCTACCGCCTCCACCCCGACCACCGTGCCGCCGGCTACCTCACGTGCGACGCGCTCGTCGCAGCCAGGGACCCGCACTTCTTCCCCGAGCACGGCATCGCCCACCACCGTCCCGACGCCCTCCTGCTGTTCGAGGCCGATGAGCCCGACCACGCCGAGTCGGCCGACGACACCGGCCTCGCCGCCAAGGTCGCCGCCCTGGAATCGCACCGCTCCCAGTACGAGTCCACGATGTTCATCACCGACGACCCCGTCGCCAGCGCCGCCGAGCAGGCCCGCTTCCGCGCCGAGGTCCGCTCGAAGCTGGTCGATGCCGGCGCCTGGGCCGGCGTGGCGCTCGCCGAGCGCTTCCGCCTCATGCCCACCGACCGCTGACCGCTGACCGAGGTCAGCGGGCGGCGGAGGTCGCGAAGGCGGCGGGGTGGCGGCCGAGGGGGCCGGCGTCGATCGACCAGGCTGGGGCGATGCCGTGGATGCGACCGGCCAACGGGACCCGACGGACCGGTCCCCAGGCGGTGGTGCCGTCCTCGAGCGGCGCGTCGGCAACCGTCACCGTCGGCACATCGCCGTCGATCGCCGGGCTCGCCTTGACCACGTTGGCGGCGCCGACGAGCGACCCGCGCACATCGGCGGCGGCCCCGTCCCGGATCAGGCGGGTGAGGGCCCGGCAGGTGGCTGCGGCGAGGAGGTGGCCGATGCCGTGGTCGAGCGCCTGCGCCGGGAGCGGGCTCGGGCGGTCCGTGCCGGCCGCGGCGGCGCCGGCGGCCGCGATGCCGGTGCTCATCTGGACCAGGCTGTCGAACCCTCGGCGACCCGCCCAGGGTCCGGACCAGCCGTAGGCGTCGTGGGTCACGGTGACGAGCGACGGGTTGATCGAACGCAGCCCGGCCGGGCCGTAGCCCAGCCCGGCGAGGGCCCCGGGCCGGAACCCGCCCACCACCACGTGGGCCTCGGCGACGAGCGCCTCGAACACCGCCCGACCCCGGTCCGAGGTCAGATCGGCGAACGCGGTCCGCTTGCCGGCAGGGGCCTCGGGCAGGAGCGCGGGCACCTCCTCGAAGCCGGGCGGGTCGATCCGGAGCACGTCGGCGCCGTAGCCCGCGAGGAAGCGGGTGGCGACCGGCCCCGCGATCACCCGGGTCAGATCGAGGACCCGGATGCCGGCGAGCGGCGCCGCGCCATCCGGTCGGCCGAGGTCGGGCCCGGTCCCCCCGGAGATGGGGACCGGGGCACCGATGACCACGGGGCGTTCGGCTGCGGTCGCCCGGCCGGCGGGGTGGGCGGACCACTCGTCGACCGTGCGCATGGCGGCAGCACACCCGCCTGCGGCCACGACCGCAGCCTCGAGCTCGTCGGCCGTCCACCGGGCGACCTCGGCGGCCACCGCCTCCCGCTCGGCCGGGGCGCCGAGGACGGCGAGGGCGGCGTCGAGGTGGTGGCGGTAGTTCGTGTGGAGCCGGATCCAGCCATCCGCGGCGCGGTAGTCGCCTGCGACCGGGTCCCAGATCGGTGGCAGCTGCCAGCCCACGGCTTCGAGCAGGCCCTCGAAGCGGAACGATGCCGACGCACCGAGCCGGTCCACTGCCACGTCGGCGACGGCCGCACCGCCCGAGCGCGCCGCAGCCAGTTCGGCCACCGCGAGGACCGCTGCGGCCACGCTCGCGGTCGCGAACCCGGTCACGTCGTACACCGATGGCAGGACCGACCCGGGACCGGTGAGGGTCACCCGGTCGAGGAGATCGGGCGGGCCCGCCAGATCGGTCCAGAGGTCCTGCAGCAGCGCTCGATCGTCCATGGCCCCAGCGTGACCGGGCTTCCCCCGAAGATCAACGTTGATTATCATCAACGTTGATGAGCGAGCTCCTCACCGCCCAGCAGGTCGCCGAGCGCCTCGGCGTGGAGCGATCCACCGTCTACGCCTACGCCAGCCGCGGCTCGCTGACCCGGCGGCCCGGTGCGGACGGGCGCACCTCGTTCTACGACGGCGACGAGGTCGAGGCCCTGGCCCGCCGAGCCCGGCCCCGGTCGACGCGCCGCCGGGTCGGGGCGGTCGACGTGGTCATCGGCACCACCGTCAGCGAGATCGGTGACGGCTGGATCCGCTACCGCGATCACGACCTCCTCGACCTCGCCACCTGGTGCACGTTCGAGGACGCCGGGCGCCTGCTGTGGACCGGTCGCCTCGAACCCGACGGTGAACCAGTCGGACGAGAGCGCGACGGCGTCGATCCGTCTGAGGTGGACGCGGCGGTCGGCGCGGTCGAGCACCTCACCGCGGCGCTGCCGGCCGGGGCATCGGTCACCGCGCGGCTGAGCGCGGCGGCGATCGCCGCCTCGCCGTGGGTCCCCCGAGCCCGCACCGAGGAGACGGCCGTCGCCGCCGCCCGGATCCTCATCGACGCCCTCATCGCCTCGCTGCCGCCGGCGGGCGGACCGGCCACCGGCCCGGCGGGCGGAACGGTGCGCGCCGCCGCTCCGGTCGCTGCTCGCCTGTGGCCCCGGCTGTCGACCCTGCCGGCCACCGCCGCACGGGTGCGGGCCCTCGACACTGCGCTCGTGCTGCTGGCCGAGCACGAGCTGACCACGTCGACGCTGGCGGTCCGCGTGGCCGCCTCGACGCGGGCGAAGCCGGCCGACGTCGTGCTCGCCGGGCTCGGCACGATGAGCGGCCCGTTCCACGGCCGTGCGGCCGTCCGGGTGCACCGGCGGCTGGCCGAGGGGCTCGGCCCGGTGGACACCAGCCCGCTCGCGGGGTTCGGCCACTCGGTCCACGAGACCGGCGACCCCCGGTTCGGCCCGCTGCTCGGCGCGGTCGGCGCCATCGCCGACGACGAGCGGCGCACGGTGATCGACCGCTACGTCGCACCGGTCCGCCACGCCGCGCCGTTCAACGTCGATGCCGCGCTCGGCGCCCTGGGGTACGCGGGCGAGATGGAGCCGGGGATGACCGAGGCCGTCTTCGCCATCGCCCGCACCGCAGGCTGGCTCGCCCACGCGTACGAGGAGGCCGACGAGACCCCGCTCCGCTACCGCGGCCGGACCTTGTACCGCGGGCCGCGCTGAACGCAGCGGGCTAGGCGCCGGAGGGGATCCAGTTGCCGTGGAAGCCCAGCGGGACGCGGGCGGGGATGTGCACGGTGGCCACGGGACCTTCGGCCGGTGAGGCGGCATCGAGCACGACGAGGTCCGTGGTGTCGGTGGGCAGGTCGTTGACGAGCGCCACGTACCACCCTTCGTCTTCGGCGGCGTCGGGCGAGCGGGGGATGAACACCGCTTCGCCCACGATGCGGTCCCGGCCGAACGAGATGGTCTCGCTCGCTTTGCGGTCGGCGTCGTAGCGGACGAGCTCGGCCGACGGCCACTGGAGGTCGTCGCCGTCGAAGCCGAGCATGACCCCCCAGCTGAAGCGGTGCCGGCGCCCGACGGCGCGCTCGTCGACGCGCGGGAACTCGAGGGGACGGTCGTCGACCTGTTCCTCGGTGGCCGTCCCCGTGGTGCGGTCGAACGTCCAACGCCAGATCGATGGCGGGCCCTCGTCGGGACCGGTCTTCTCCTGGTCGAACACCCGCGGGTGGCGGGCCACGTCGATGATCACCCGGTCCCCATCGTCTCGGGCGTTGACCGGATGGAACACGTAGCAGTTCTCGATCTCGAACCACTGCACCTGCTCGGGCTGGCCCTCCAGGGGGAGGATGCCGATGCGCGCCCCGTAGTCCGGGTTCCAGCTGTACGGGAGGTTGTCGCCGGCCATCGCCCGATCGAGATCCAGCGTGCAGGGGAGGTCGTAGAGCACCATCGACGACTCGGTGATGGAGCAGTCGTGCACCATCGGGTTGCCGGGCACCGGCACGTCGACCGCGTGCTCCACCCGTCCGTCGACGCCGACCACCACGTACTCGATGATCCCCGGTCGGGCCCAGTAGTAGTTGGCGGCGTGCAGCTTGCCGGTCCGGGGATCGCGCTTGGGATGGGCGGTGAACCCGTTCGGAAGGGTGCCGTCGAGGTCGGTGAAGCAGCGGGTGTCGAGCTCGTCGCCGAGCTCGGCGATGGGTCCGCCGGCCTCGACGATGGCGAAGGTGCGTCCGGCGTGGCCGATCACGTTGGTGTTGGCCACGTCGCCGAACACGCCACTTCCCGGCACGGGCGCCTCGCCCAGCGCTGCGCTGACCGCCGCGCCGCGGACCCAGCGGTTGCGGTACCACTCGGCCCGGCCGTCGCGCAGCCTGATGCCGTGGACCATCCCGTCGCCGACGAACCAGTGGTGGCGCAGGGGGTCGACCGGCCCGATCGGGTTCGGCCCGTTGCGCAGGTAGCGCCCGTCGAGGTCGGAGGGGAGGGTGCCGGTGACGCGCAGGTCGAAGACGGTCGTCTCGACGTCGACGGGGGCGAAGGGCCCCTCGACCCAACGGTTGGTGGCGGTGTCGGTCATGGCGCGCATCCCCTGCTCATCGGTTCCGACCCGTTGTACTCCCCTGGCCGGCACCGTGCGAGCGGCGCAACCCCGTCCGGACGCGACGAAGGGAGGGCCGGAGCCCTCCCTTCGTGCAGATCAGCAGCTCAGGGCTGCCGTGCGGTGCTCAGCCCTTGACGGCGTTCTTGAACGACGCGCCGACGGAGACCTTGGGGACCTCCTTGGCGGCGACCGGCACCGTCTCACCCGTGCGCGGGTTCCGGGCGGTGGTGGCCGCCTTGGAGACGCGCTGGAAGGTGAGGAAACCGGTCAGTGCGATCTTGTCGCCCTTGGTGACGCCGGAGACGACGACATCCTCGAACGCCTTCAGCACGGCCGCGGCCGTGGTCTTGTCGGTGCCAGCGGATGCGGCGACCTGGTCAACGAGCTCGGCCTTGGTGATGTTGGCCACAGCCAACCTCCTGGTTTGTAGGGATACTGCGCTTCGCACGGTAGGCGCGGAGCGGCGGAGACCAAGTATTTCCCCGTTCTGACCCGATTTCGCGGATACCCCTACGATTTCCCCGTGCTCGACGATGGGACCTACGACGTGCTGGTGGTGGATGCGGAGGCGCTGGACCAGCCGCCGGGCGCCATCCGCGTCGAGCTCACCATCCTCGCCGGTCCGTCGAAGGGCGACGTCGTGGCCCTCACCACGACCGGCATCGATCGCGATCCGCTCGACCTGCTCGCCGAGCCCGGGACCATGACGGTCACCGACGGCCAGCCGCACCTCACCTTCGACAGCTGAGCCGAGCCCGGTCGGGTCCCGGCCCCGATCAGACGGCCAGCTCCAGGAGCGTCCAGATCCCGAGGCCGGCGAAGATGGCGGCACCGACGTAGTTGACCTTGTGCAGCGGGACCCGTCGCACCAGCTCCTGGCCGAACGCCGCCGCGAGCCCGGCGACCGCGGCCAGGGCCAGCCACGCACCGATCGCGGTCGCCAACGGCTCACCGCTCCTGGCCGCCAGGCTGGCGGTGGCGATCTGGGTCAGGTCGCCCCACTCGGCCAGGGCGATGACGCCGAAGCTGCCGGCCACGGTGGCCAGCACCGTGGCCCGCACCGCCCGCTCGTCGACCTCCGGCGCCGCCGCCGCCTGCCGGCCGGCTCGCCACAGCAGGACGGCACCAGCGAGGAACAGCGCACCGACGATCAGCTGGACCACCACATCGGGCAGCAGCCCGATCAGGCTGCCGGCGACCACCGCGACCACCACGTGCACCGCGAAGGCCGCGACCACGCCGACCCACACCCAGAGCGGGCGCCGGAACCGGGTGACGAGCACGATGGTCGCGAACATGCTCTTGTCGGGCAGCTCGGCCGGGAACACCGTGACGAAGGCTTGGAGCAGGGCGTGGATCGACATGGTCTCGAGGCTCGTGGTCGTCTCGGGGGACGACGGTAGGCCGCAAGATGTCGGGAGCGTGAATCGTCGCCGGGCATCCGCGCGCGGCGGCGGGTGCGGGTGTTGCATGGTCCCCGGTGACCCACCACCCAGCTGTCAGCGACTCCGGTCCGTCGCAGGACCCCGAAGACGCCGATGGCTGCCGACCGCCCAGGGGGCTCTGTTGACCGCTCTTCCCACCTCTGTTCCGTCGCGTCCTCGGACCTACGTGCTCGACACCTCGGTGCTGCTCGCAGATCCGCAGGCGCTCGAGCGCTTCGACGAGCACGCCGTCGTGCTGCCGATCGTCGTGCTGATGGAGCTCGAGGGCAAGCGGAACCACCCGGAGCTGGGCTGGGCCGCCCGTGAGAGCCTGCGCACGCTCGAGCGCCTGCGCCTGGAGCACGGTTCGCTCACCATCCCGCTGCCGGCCAACGACCACGGCGGCACCCTGCGGGTCGAGCTGAACCACCAGTCCACCGCGGGCCTGCCGTCCACCATGACCTCGGACAACAACGACCACCGCATCTTGGCGGTGGCCCACAACCTGCGGCTGGAGGGCCACGACGTCACGGTCGTCACCAAGGACCTGCCGCTGCGCCTCAAGGCCAGCATCGTGGGCCTCGACGCCGACGAGTACCGCAACGAGCTGGCGTCGGACACGTCGTGGACCGGGTTCGTCGAGCTCGACGTGGAGCCCGACGTCATCGACGAGCTGTTCACCCACCGCGAGGTCGATCTGGCCGAAGCCGCCGAGCTCCCCTGCAACACGGGCGTCGCCCTGCACGCCGGCTCCCAGTCGGCGCTCGCCCGGGTGCACGCCGACAAGTCCCTGCGGCTAATCCGCGGCGACCTGAGCCTGTTCGACGTGGTGGGCCGCAGCGCCGAGCAGCGCATCGCCCTCGACGTCCTGGCCGACCCGTCGGTCAGCATCGTGAGCCTGGGCGGCAACGCCGGCACCGGCAAGAGCGTGATGGCCCTGGCCGCCGGCCTCGACGCCGTCCTGGAGCGTCGCACCCACAAGCGGATCCTCATCTTCCGCCCGCTGTACGCGGTGGGCGGCCAGGAGCTCGGCTTCCTCCCCGGCGACAAGGACGAGAAGATGGGCCCCTGGGCCGGAGCGGTGTTCGACGCCCTGGAGGCCATCGCCGGCCCCGAGGTCGTGGAGGAGGTCATCTCCCGCAACCTGCTGGAGGTCCTGCCGCTGACCCACATCCGGGGCCGCAGCCTCACCGACACGTTCGTGATCATCGACGAGGCGCAGAACCTCGAACGCCCCGTCCTGCTCACGGCCCTCAGCCGCCTCGGCGAGGGCAGCCGGGTCGTGCTCACCCACGACGTCGCCCAGCGCGACAACCTGCGGGTCGGGCGCCACGACGGCATCGCATCGGTCATCGCCGCCCTGCGCGGCCACCCGATCTTCGCCCACGTGACCTTCACCCGCTCCGAGCGCTCCGCGGTCGCCGCCCTCGTCACCAGCCTGCTCGACGACCCCCGGGCCTGATCTTCCGCCGCCGTCCGCTCCGGACCGTTCCCCGCGTCACGACACGGGGAAGGTCACCGTCGCCTTCGTCTCGGTGAACCGGTCGGGCTTCACGGTGACCGTCATCGACCACGTGCCGGCCAGCGGCAGGTCCGTGGCCACCAGCTGGAAGTGGCCGTTGGCGGCGCGCACCGGTTCGCGGTCGAAGGGCCCGAGGCCCTGGCTGGGCAGCTCCAGGCTGACCTCGGCCTCGTCGTACTGGTCAGCGGGCCGGCCGTCGGCGTCGAACAGGTAGATGTGGACGTCGTTGCGACCGGCCTGGGCCGGGTCGACCGTCACGTCCATCGACCCCGAGCCGAGCTCCGCCGACACGGTGATCGGGCCCTGGTCCACGGACACCTTCGCCGGGGACGCGTTCGACAGCACGGCGGTCACCATCAGCACCACCACGAGCAGCGCGATCTCGGCGCGCACCAGCCGCAGGAGCATCGTCCACGACGCGGCGTCGTCGACCGGCGGATCCTCGATCGCCGCCGCCGCCACCCGGGGCACCAGGCGGAACCGGTTCCAGGCCGCGGCGCCGAGCACCAGCACGACCAGCGCGAACTTGACGAGCAGCAGGCGGCCGTAGAGGGTGGTGGTGAGGGCGTCGAGCGAGCCCACCTCGATCCAGCTGAGCACCAGGCCGGCGACGATGAGGACCGCGGCGGTGACCGCCGCCCACCCCGAGAACGTGGCGATGGCCTCGGCGGCGCCGAGGGGCTCGTCCTCGCGCCGACGGCGCCTCACGGCCACCACGACGGCGATCAGCCCGCCGAACCACACCGCTGCGGCCATCACGTGGGCCAGGTCCGCGAGGTAGCCGACCACGGCCGGCGACATCGTGAGCGTGTGGCCGGTGAGCACGAAGCCGAGCGGCGCGATCACCGCTCCCACGAGGCCGACGCGACGCGCTGCGCCCTCCCACGGGAGACCCGACGTGATGATCACCGCGAGCAGCCCGATCGAGGCCAGGAGCGCGGCCCAGCCCATCCCGTCTGCGACCGCCAGGCCCAGGACCGATGAGTCGGTGATCGCCGTGAGCCCTCGACCGGTGGCGAGCGCCCCCTGGAGGGGCACCTGGATGATGATGGCGGCCAGACCGATGCACGCGGCGATCGTGGTCCGGCGACCCACCGGCGACGGATCCTCGCTCCGGCGCAGCGCGCTGGCGATGAGGATGTAGCCCGTGGCGCCGAGGACCGCGAGGTACGCGATGGTGCGGGCCAGCGCATCGGCGATCTCGTACGCCCGGTCGTTCCCGCTGCCGAACGCGCCCGCCGCCACGCCGTCGCCGAGCGCCGAGGCCCTCCCCACCGAGAACGTGTAGGACCCGCGGATCGGATGGCCATCGGCCGACACCGCCCGCCACGCCACCGCGTAGGTGCCGTCGGCGATCGTCCCCTCCAGCGGAGCCGTCACATCGGACCCCTCCGACGACGCGGAGCCGGCATCCACCCGCCGGCCCTTCCCGTCGAGCACCCGGACCCCGTCGGGCTGCAGCGACACATCTTCGGAGAACTGCAGCGTCAGCGCGGCCGGAGCCTTCTCGACGACCGAACCGTCCGCCGGGTCGGTGGCCACCAGCTCGGCGTGCGCCGATGCCGTGCTCGCGGGGATGAACGCCGCCACCAGGATGAACAGGGCCACGCCGAGCGCACGTCGCAAGCGGACGGAAGGGAGGGGGTGCATCGACGCCGCAGGCTAGGCCCCGCCAGGGCTGCGCTCAGATCGGCGCGCTCGGAGCCCGAGTTGGGGCCGGCGGCGGATCGGCCCTACGATGGCCCGTCCGTCCGACGAGCCTGGCACCCCTGGCTCGCACCGCTCCCACCGGGAAAGATCCGAACCAATGGCGAGAAGCGACAAGCGCCCGATCATCAAGCTGAAGTCCACCGCCGGGACCGGCTACACGTACGTCACGCGCAAGAACAAGACCAACACGCGCGAGCGAATCGAACTCATGAAGTACGACCCGCGCATCCGCAAGCACGTGATCTTCAAAGAAGAGCGCTGACCCACCCGTCACTCGTCCGCGGGCTCGCACGCCGTTGCTCGCACGGGGCGCCGGCCTGACGTCCGGCTGACCCCGCTCCGGTGCACGATCTCGTCGCACCCCCACCTCGTTCCAGGACCCCGCCCCCGTGGCGGGGTTCTGGCGTTGTGGGCCGCTTGCGGCGCTGCCGTTCGCGCGGGGCGTGAAGCATCCACCACATGTACTCGCGCCCCTTCTACGATTTTCCGTGCAGGGGAAACAACGCTCGGTCACTGTGGGGATCCGATGGGCCATCACGCAACGATCTACGGGCTCGACATCGAGACCGACAACAGCGAGGACGGCCTGGACCCGGCCGTCGCGTCGGTGCGTGCCGTCGCCCTGTCGGGTCGGACGTTCGACGAGCTGTACGTCGGTGACGAGACCGACATCCTGCGCGCCCTCGACACCCGGCTCGCCAGCCTTCCCACCGGCGTCGTGGCCACCTGGAACGGCAGCGCCTTCGACCTGCCGTTCCTCGCCGACCGCGCCCGCATCCTCGGCATCGACCTCGGCCTCAAGCTCTGCCTCGACCGCCGTCTCACGCTCCACCGCGCCCCGCTGCCCGGCCACGCCGGCGCCTACCGGGCGAGCTGGCACGACCACGGCCACCTCGACACCTTCCGCATCTACGGCGGATCCGACAGCGCCGCCCAGCGGCTGTCGCTCCGCTCGCTGGGACGCCTCGTCGGGATCGGCGGCCAGACGGTCCATCCGGCCCGCACCCAGACCCTCAGCAACGAGGCGCTCCACGCCTGCGCCCCCAGCGATGCTCGTCTCGCCCGGGTGCTCGCCGAACGCCGGTGGCCCGCCGCTGCCCGCATGATCGACCGGGTCGAGTGGGCCGAGGCCCAGCACGTGGAGGTGGCCGCCCAGCGGCTCGCCCGCCAGGACCGCACCGTGGCGGCCGGCCTGGGCTCGGTCATCGCCACCTACTGATCTGGGAGGTGCTGCGCCTCATCCGCAGCACCTCGGACGAGCCCGCTTCGTCGTCAGACCCTCGGGGCACACTGGGCCCCACGAGGCTCGCCGTCCCCTCCGCCCTCGGGCCAGGACCGCCGGAACATCCCTGCACTCCGGAGGTCCCCCCGTGGCCGCGTCCCCATCCCCACCGCTCTCGACCGACCCGCCATCGCTCGAGCGGATCGCATCGGTCATCCATGCTGCGACCGAGGACGATCCCGTCGCTCGCATCGCCTCCATCCGCCTCGACGCCTCGACCGAGACGCTCGACCTCGGCTTCTGGGACGTGCCGCCGGGCCCCGGGCACCCCATCGAGCCGTTGGTCGGGTTCGTCGCTCCCGCCGAGTGGCATGCCGTCGGCCTGACCAGCAGCGGGCGGCTGCACCACCTCGATCGTCCGGGGCAGGAGGCCGAACGAGCGCTGAGCACCGTGCTGCTCGGACGAGACGGTGGTGCCGCCAGCATCATCGGCAGCCCCGGTCGGCGGACCCGCACCCTCCACGAGCCACCCGTCGGGTTGATCCCCGACGTGTTGAACCGGGTGCTCGGCCGCCCCACCCCGCCGCCCGACGCACCCACCGGCCAGTTCGTGGAGCTCACCTGGCTCGATCGCGTCGCAACCGGCCTGCTCCAGCAGCGGAGCCGGGTCCGGTCGTGGCGGTGGCTGGCCGACCGCCACCCGCTGCGCGGCGGCGGACCGGTCCCGGCACCGGAAGACCTGGCGGCCCGCACCGCTGCCTACAGCGAGGAACGCACCTGGGCAGGTCTGCGATCGCTGGCGGTCGCTCAGGAGCTGCCAGCGGCTCGCCGGGGGCCTCCGGGCGGTTCCTCGGCGCCCGCCTGCACCTGGTTCGACGACGGCTCCCTGTCGCGGTGGCTGCTCAGCCGGCTTCCCCCTGCGGAGGCGCTCGTGCCGGACCTGGTGTCGGTGCTCCCGCACCACGTCGGCGCGGACCTGCTCACGGCGCTGGGAGAGGTGGACGGGCCGTGGTCGGCCAGCAGCACGGCCTAGAGGCCGGCGCGCTCCATGGCCTCGGCCCAGAGCTTGCGGTACTCGGAGGCGGCCAGGCTGCGCGGGGCACCCAGCACGGCGGGCACCTGCTCCTCGCCCATGCGCGCCACCGCCGACGAGGTCGGGATGGCGGCACCGAGGAACCGGCCGCTCTCGAGCACCTCGGCCTCGATCCGCCGGTGCATGGGCAGGTTGCGATCCACCATGCTCAGGAACGGCGCCACGATGGTGGGCGATGCCGCCTTGGTGTCGGACAAGAACTCCTCGTAGCGCGCCAGCGCCCGGAACGGGAGCGGCTCGGGCACCACCGGCACCAGGAGCAGGTCGGCCACGTTGGCCACCCCCTCCACCACCGGGCTCAGGCCGGGTGGGCAGTCGATCACCACCAGATCAGCCTCGCTGCCCACCCCGGCGATGAGGCGCCGCACGAGCTTCGTGGGCTTGGAACTGGCCCACAGCACCTTGTCCACCTCCCGCACGGACGAGTCCGCCGGGACCACCGCCAGGTTGTCGATGTCGGTCGTGCGGGCCACGTTGGCGAGACCGTCCCGGTTGCCCCGGAACAACTTGGTGGCACCGCCCTTGAGCTTCTGCTTGAGGTTGAGGCAGTAGGTGGCGGCGCCCTGCGGGTCCAGGTCCCAGAGGATGACCCGCCATCCCTCGCTCGCGGCGAGCGCGGCCAGGTTCACCGAGGTGGAGGTCTTGCCCACCCCGCCCTTGAGGCCGGTCACGGCGATCACGCGCATGGCGCCCATCTTGGCCGCTGCGCACCACCGCCCGCGCGATGGTCTCCCGGCTCGGTCAGGAGGCGGTCAGCCGTTGTAGTCCTTGAACAAGGCGGTGGCCTCGGTCTGCGCCGACGCCAGCGACGGGTCGACCTCGGCCCCGTTGAAGAGCACCTTCTCGAGGGCGCCCTGCAAGATGTCCTGGAACGACGCGTAGGGGCCGATCAGCGGGCCGGACCGATCCGGGTCGGCCGTGGCCAGCTGCTCCACGGCGGGCGTGAGGAGCTTGCCGTCCAGCTCGGTGTCTTGGAACGTGGCCACCTCGGGCGAGTCCACGATGTCCTTGAGCACGGGCAGGTAGCCGCCCTCGGTGTGCCAGATCGTGGCGTTCTCCGGGTCCCACATGAACTTGAGGAAGTCCCACGACGCCGCCTGCTGCTCGGGCTTGGAGGTGTTCATCATGAAGAAGGCGCCGCCAGAGGCGTAGATCTGGCCGGCGGACTGCAGGCCGGGGTACTCCCCCGATCCGGGGACGATCTTCTTGCCGTCGAGGGCGGAGGTGTCGATCTTCACCCCGCCGGTGCCGTTGGCGAGCTCGCCACCCAGCGCCGCAGCGATGGTCCCCGATGCGGTGGAGGTCTCCACCAGCATCGAGCTGTCCTCGTTGATGAGAGCCAGGTAGTGGTCGATGCTGCCGTCGGTCACCGGGAAGGCGTTCAGCAGGCCCTCGTCGTTCATGCGCTTCAGGTCGCCGAAGAGCTCCTTGGCCGGTGCCGAGTCGAACGTGGCCTTGGAGGCGGGCTTGGACCGGCCGTTGTCGTTGTTGACCATGTCCTGGCCCACTCCGGACAGCCAGGTCGACACGAACCACTGGTCGGCCTTGAAGGAGAACGGCTTCTTCGAGACGCCGGCGTCCTTGAGCTGCTTGGCTGCCGCCTCGATCTCCTCGATCGTCTTCGGCGGGTTCTCCGGGTCCAGTCCGGCCTTCTGGAAGTGGACCTTGTTGTAGTAGAGGATCGGCGTCGAGACGTTCATGTACCCGGGGTAGAGCACGTCGTCGACGCTGTAGGCCGCACGGGCGGCCGGCGTGATCGAGGTCGGATCGAAGTCGTCGGCCACCATGCACGCCTCGGCCGGCAGCACCTGTCCCTTGTCCACCAGCTCGCCGAGCATGGTGTCCTCGAGGTACATGATCTGGGGCAGCTGGGACGGCGTCGACGACGCGCCCTGGTACTTGCTCAGGCCTTCCGCGTACGCGTTGCCCTGGTTGTTGGTGGTGACCACGACCTTGTCCTGGCTGGCGTTGTAGCGCTTGGCCATGTCCTGGAGCACGCCGAGCGCCGGGTCCACCAGGCCGCTGAACCACAGGTTCACCTTCACCGGGCCCTTGGCCTTGTCCAGCGCGGCCACCGGGCAGTCCTTCGGGTCGATCTTGGCGGTCCCGTCCGACGTCCGGCCCTGACCCGAGCCGGTGGTGGCGGGCGGCGAGCCGCAGGCGGCCAGGCCGAGCAGGCCCACCGCCGTGAGACCGACCAGCGAGCGGCGGAGCCCACGGTGCGCGCGAGCGTGGAGATGGGCGGGGGTCGTGGACATGGGGGACCTCTCGGGGTGGGTCACTTGACGGCGCCGGCCGTCAGGCCTCGGATGATCTGGCGCTGGAAGGCGATCAGCAACAGGACCACGGGCACCGCGGCCACGAGGGCGGCGGCGATGGCCTGGTTGGCGTTGGCGACCTCGCTCGACGAGGCCAGCCGGAGCTGGATCTGCAGCGTGTTGAAGGCGTTGGACTCGGTGATCGAGCGGGGCCAGAGGTACTGGTTCCACGCGCTCAGTGCGGAGATCACCGTGAAGGCGGCGATCACCGGCCGGGTGAGGGGCACGGCGAACTTCGTGAGGAACGCCCAGTGGCCGTACCCATCGAGGCGGGTGGCGTCTCGGATCTCGGGCGGCAGCCCGCGGAAGCCCTGCCGGATCAGGAAGGTGCCCAGCGCGGCCGCACCGAACGGCAGCACCAGGGCCTGCATGGTGTCGGTCCACTCGAGCTGGCGGATGGTGGCCACGTTGCCCACCAGGGTCACCTCGAGCGGCAGCAGGAGGGTGGCCATGAACAGGGCGAAGAGGATCCGCTTGAACGGGAAGCGGAGGAACACGAAGGCGTACGCCGCCATGGTCGCGGTGCTCACCTGGAGGACCGTCACGCAGACGGTCATCACCAAGCTGCGGCCCATGGCCGGCCCGAGGTTGTACCGGGTCCACGCCAGCGTCCACACGGTCGGGCCCATCGTCACGATGCAGAAGGCGATGACGCCGAAGCCGGTGAACAGGGCCATGACCACGGCGGCCGCTGGCGAGCGCTTCGGCGAGGACAGGTACCCCCACACCTGGGTGGCGGCAACCAGCACCATGGCCACGGCCACGATCAGCGCCGTGTTGCCATCGGCCTCGAAGAACGACTGGAAGACCGAGCTCATGGCCGCCGCCACGACCACGGTGCCGCCCACGATCGCCACGATGCGGCTGGGTGCGAGGTACGCCTTGTCTCGCCAGGAGACGCCCGAAGCCACCTTCTGGAGCCACGCCAGAAGGGCCACGATGATCAGCGTCCGGACGATGACCGAGAGGGGTCCGCCGGTGAACCAGGTCCGGTCCTGCCACGACACCTCGACCGGGTGGAGCGGCCGCCCGGCGGACACGTACCGGAAGGGCGGCGACAGGGCCTGGATGACGGTGAGCCCGATCGGCCCCAGCACCAGCACGGAGAGCAGCCCCAGCGAGAGGTACTGGCCGGCCACCCCGGCGTTGCGGCGGGCAGGCGACTGGCCCATGGCCAGCTCGGCGGCGCCGCGGTTCACATCACTCGTCGCCATAGTGCACCCGCCGATCCAAGATGGCGAACTGGAAGAAGGTGACCACCAGGGTCACGCAGAACAGGCCGACGGACAGCACGGCGCCCTTGCCGTAGTCCTGCGTCTGCTTGAAGATCTTGAACACCAGCGTCTCGGTGGCCCCACCGGGACCGCCCTTGGTGATGATGTCGATCTGGGCGAACGCCTGGAACCCGTAGATCACCAGGATCACCAGGAGGAACATCAGCACCGGCGAGATCAGCGGGAGCGTGATGCGGGTGAGGCGCCGCAGCGGGCCGTAGCCGTCGAGGCGGGCCGCCTCCATGACCTCGTCGGGCACGGCCTGCAGTCCCGCCAGCACGATCACGAAGGCCAGGCCGAGGTTCTGCCAGATGGCGGGGAGGGCGGCGGCGAACATCGCCCAGCTGGGGTCGGACTGCCAGCTGACCTCGAAGAAGCCGACCGCCGGGTTGAACAGGAAGAAGAAGATCACCGAAGACACGGCGACCGAGCTGGCCAGCGTCGACGAGAAGATCGCCTGGAAGACCTTGATGCCCTTGAGCCGGCGGTGGGCGGCCACGGCGAGCAGCGTGCCCAGGATCAGGCCGGCGGGCACCGTGTAGATGACGAACTGGAGGCTGTGCCACAGGCCGGCGCGGAACTCGCCACCGCCCAGCACCTCCTGGTACTGATCGATGCCCACCTGGTTGTACGAGGACCCGCCCCGCACCGACTCGTACGTGCCCCAGCTCAGCAGCCGGGCGAACGGCAGGTAGAAGAAGATGGAGAACACGGCCAGCGACGGCAGCAGGAAGAGGACCGCGAGGCCCACCTCCTTGGCGTCGTACCTGCGGCGCCGCGCCTTCTTCGGCGCCTCCACCACGGGTGCATCGTCGCTGGGCGCGGCCATGGCGTTGGAGACGCTCATCAGCCGATCCGAAGCGTGGTGCTCGGGTCGAAGAGGTGCACGTTCTCCGGGTCGACGCGCAGCCGCAGGTCGTGGCCGGCGTCGCTGGCGGACATGCCGGGCTCACGGACCACGATGGTGGCGTCGCCCACCGACGCCGAGATCAGGCACTCGTGGCCCAGCCACTCCACCGCTCGGACCACCACGCCCAGCGACCCCTGGCCCGACACCTCGAGGTGCTCGGGCCGGACGCCGACGGTCACCGTGGACCCTGCGGCCGGTACGGCCTGAAGCCCGGCGGGCAGCGGCAGCGTGCCGCCCGGGACCTCGACGCCGCGGCCGTCGGCGCTGATCTGGCCAGGAAAGCAGTTCATCGGCGGCGTGCCGATGAACTGGGCGACGAAGGTGTTCACGGGACGGGAGTACACCTCTTGGGGCGTGCCCACCTGCTGGAGCTTGCCCATGGACATGACCGCCACCCGGGTGGCCATGGTCATGGCCTCCACCTGATCGTGGGTCACGTAGACGATCGTGGTGCCGACCCGGGCGTGGAGCTCCACGAGCTCGATGCGGGTCTGGGCCCGGAGCTTGGCGTCGAGGTTCGACAGCGGCTCGTCCATGAGGAACACCTTCGGACGACCCACGAAGGCCCGGGCGAGGGCGACGCGCTGGCGCTGGCCGCCGGACAGGGCGGCGGGCTTGCGCTTCATGTAGGGCTCGAGGTCCAGCACCCGCGCCGCCTCGGCCACCCGCTCGTCGCGCTCGGCCTTGGTCAGCTTGCGGGTCGGCGTGCCGGGCCCGTCGACGTCGTAGCTGCGGACCAGCAGCGGCGACTCGATGTTCCGCTGCACCGTCATGTGCGGGTAGAGGGCGTAGCTCTGGAACACCATCGAGATGTCTCGGCGGGACGGGTCGACGTCGTTGACGACCTCGTCGCCGATGAGGAGCTTGCCATCGGAGATCTCCTCCAGCCCGGCGATCATCCGCAGGGCGGTGGTCTTGCCGCAGCCGGAGGGCCCGAGCAGGACCATGAACTCCCCGTCGTCGATGGAGAGGTTGAGGTCGTCGACCGCAGTGACCTCTCCGTAGCGCTTCGACACGGCGTCGAAGGTGACGCTGGCCATGCAACCCTCCTGGATGAGTCCTCGGAACGGCGAAACCTAGAGCCCGAACACGAACCCACGGTGACGAGGCGGTGGCCGGCCGGTGTCGGCAGGCGAACGCTCGGCGTCACCCTAGAGGCTCGTGCAGGACTCGGGGACCAGCCACTGGCCCGTCGACCCGAGGTCCCCCGGAGCACCCATCGGCCTTCGGTAGATTCGGGGTCGGACATCTCCCCAACGTCACGGTTCCCATGGTCTCCTCCGCACTCGCCGATCGCAGCTACCGACCCGCCCCGGACGGCTTCTCCCTCGAGCCGGCCGCCGCGCTGCTCTACGCCGCCTTCGATCCGCGGCCCCTCTCCACCCGGGTGCCCCACTGTGCGCACTGCGTCTCCGACGCGGACATCGCTGCGCTCCACGCCCGCCCGTCGACGCTCTCACCGGAACTGGTGTCGAGGTTCGTGCGCAAGGCGGGGACCACCTGGGGCGGCACCTCGGAGCTGCGGCGCGTCACCCCGCGCATCTTGACGCTCGCCGCTGACCACCGGCTGAACGTGAGCCGGTCGCTCGTCTGGCAGCAGCTGCGCACGGCCGGGTGGACCACGTGGCCGGACCAGGAGGTGGAGGCCATCGGCCGGTTCCTGCTCGCCGAGTTCACCCGGCTCCTGCGGGTGCCGCCGCGGCCTGCACACGTCGCGCACCGGTGGCTGGCGCAGGTGTCCACCGGCGTCGACGACCTCTCGGGCTTCCTCACGGTCTGGCACGACTCCATGGGCCCGTTGCCGGACCCCACCATCCAGGTCACGGCGGTCGGCCACCTCGTCGAGCTGCTCACGTCGAGCAAGCTGCGACCGGACCTGCCGCCCACGATGGCTGACGTGTTCCCGCAGAACGCGTCGGTCGCCCCGCAGGTCACCGAGTTCCTGATCGGCCCGGGCACGGACCTGGACCTGCGCCGCGCGGCGTCGGAGCTGGCGGCCAGCTCCTCGGCGCGGCGCATCAACGTCGCGGTCGAGCGCCTCCGTCGGTTCCGCGCTGCGGCGGGCGGCGACCACGCCAGCGCCGCCAGCTGACCGCTGGCTCGTCAGGTGAGGCGGGTGAGCTCCCCGTGGGTCTTGCAGCGGGCCTTCCAGCCGTTCGGGCTGACGTTCACCGCCATGCGGACGCCGCACTGTGCGCAGTAGTGCGGCGGGTCGTACTCCCACCGGCAGCCGGCGCACTCGATCGACGGCTTGCCGCACCCGTCGCAGTGGGCGGCCTCGGTCGGGTTGCTCACCGCAGCGCTCAGATGACCTTGCTCAGCAGACCGACCGGCATGCGGAGGTCATCGAGCATCTTGAGGTCCTCCTGCGGCGAGCGCCCCAGGTAGGTGAGGTAGTTGCCGATGATCAGCGCGTTGATGCCGCTGGTCATGCCCATGGCCTGGAGGTCGCCGAGGGTGAACTCCCGTCCGCCGGCGTAGCGGAGGATGACCGTGGGCAGGGCGATGCGGAACAGGGCGATCCAGCGGATGGCCTCGAGGGGCTCGACCGCCGGGAGGTGGGCGAAGGGCGTGCCGGCCATCGGCTTGAGGAAGTTCAGCGGGACCTCGGTGGGGTCGACCTCGCGCAGCTGGCCGAGCAGCTCCAAGCGCTGGTCGATGCTCTCGCCCATGCCGAGCAGGGCGCCGCAGCACAGCTCCATGCCGTGCTCGCGCACGAGCTCGCAGGTCTGCTCGCGCTCGGTCCAGTCGTGGCTCGTCACCACCTGCGGGAAGTAGCTCTTGGCCGTCTCGAGGTTGTGGTTGTAGCGGTGGACGCCACCGTCGGCGAGACGCTTGGCCTGCTCCGGGGTGAGGATCCCGGCGGACACGGCGACGTTGAGCCCGGTCTCGCCGTTGATGAGGGGCACCAGCTCGAGCAGCCGCTGCATGGTGCGCTCGTCGGGGCCGCGGACGGCCAGCACGATGCAGAACTCGCTGGCGCCGAGCGCTGCGGTCTCCCGTGCCGCCTCGAGGACCTCGTCGGTGTCGAGGAAGGGCGTGGCCTTCACGACGGTGTCGAACTTGGAGGACTGGCTGCAGAAGTGGCAGTCCTCGGGGCAGCCTCCGGTCTTCGCGGACAGGATGCCCTCGACCTCGACCTCGGGGCCGCACCATGCGAGGCGCACCTCGTGGGCGAGGGAAGCGAGCGACGGAACCGAGCCGTCGGGCACGTAGGCCAGCTCGGCCAGCTCCTCGGCGGTGAGCATGCGCCGTTCGTCGAGCAGGGCCGTCTCGGCCGCCCGGATCGCCCGCCGGGCCTCGTCGGCCGTGAGCGGCGTTCGCGATCCCCGAGATGGGGTGGGCTTCCGCGAGATCTGGACCGGCTGCAGGGTGTCCGACATGGTCGGGGAGCCTACCGACGCCCTCCCGGGCCGACCCAATGGGCTGCAGTTACCCCTTGACAGATACTCCACCTGGAGTATCTAGTGTGGGGCATGGCTCGCCGCGGACGCTCCAACCCGCTCGCCCTGGCGATCCTGTGCGTGCTCCGCGAGCAGCAGCGCCACCCCTACGAGGTGGCCGCCACCCTCAAGACCCGCAAGAAGCACGAGAGCA
>JAOBWH010000131.1 GCA_025463265.1 Ilumatobacteraceae bacterium | reverse complement strand
TCGCTCGGCAACGAGAGCGGCAACGCCCCGGTCCTCCACGCCGCCGCCGAGTGGCTGCGCCAGTGGGACCCAAGCCGGCCGGTCCAGTACGAGAGCAGCATCGGCGAGGCCATCTTCACCGATGTCGTCGACGGTGGGTCGCTCGAGCTCGGCGAGCTGATGAGCCGGCCCGCGCCCGAGTCCGACCTGGTCGTGCCCATGTACCCGGCGGTCCCCGACCTCATCCGGTGGGCCACCCGTGCCCTCCCGGACCGGCCGCTCATCATGTGCGAGTACATCCACGCCATGAACAACTCGTGCGGCGGCCTTGCCGACTACTGGGACGCGATCCGAACCCACCCGGGCCTCCAGGGCGGGTTCGTGTGGGACTGGGTCGACCAGGCCCTCGTCCAGCAGCTTCCCGATGGCACCGAGCGTCTGGCCTACGGCGGCGACTTCGGCGATGAGCCGAACGACGGCCCGTTCTGCCTCAACGGCCTGGTGGACGCGGACCGAGTGCCGCACCCGGCGCTCCTCGAGCTGGCTGCGGTGATCGCTCCGGTCCGCATCGCCGGCGTCGACGCTGCCCGGGGCGTGGTCCGCATCACCAACGAGCGCGACTTCACCGACCTGTCCGGCCTGGTGGGGACCTGGGTCGTCGAGGTCGACGGCAACTTCGTGGGTGCGGGCCCGGTCGAGCCGCTCGACCTCGCTCCCGGTGCCGCCACCGAGGTGCGCCTCGCCGTGCCGGCGGTGGACCTCCGGCCCGGCGAGCGCGCCCACCTGACGGTGTCGTTCGCCCTCGCCGACGAGCAGCCGTGGGCCCCGGCCGGGCACGTCATCGCCCGCCAGCAGCTTCTGATGGCCAGCGCGCCGGGACCGTCGAGCGCCCCGTCCGGTCCTGCCTCCGGTGGACGCTCGACGCCCGAGCCGGTGCTCGCCCTGTGGCGGGCGCCGATCGACAACGAGACGTTCGCCCCGGTGCTCGACCCGCACGCCGCCCGGTGGGAGCGCCTGGGCCTGCGGGACGCCGCCTCGGTCGCCGAGCTCATCACCTCGCCATCGGAGGTCGACGGCGCCCGCACGGTGACCCACGAGGTGGACGTGCCCCCCGAGCTCGACGACATCGCCCGCGTCGGCGTCCGGATCGCCCTCGGCCCCGGCATCCGCTCGGTCGAGTGGCTCGGCGACGGCCCCCACGAGGGCTACTCGGACCGGCGGGCGTCCACCCGCTTCGGCCGGTGGACGACGCCGGTCGACTGGTGGTCCGTCCCGTACGTGCACCCGCAGGCCAGCGGCAACCGCACCGGCGTCCGCTGGCTCCGGTTCCTCGACGCCGACGGCGACGTGGTCCACACCATCGACCAGCTCGACGGCGGGACCGGGGACGGGCTCGACGTCACGGTCGGGCGCTGGACCCAGGAGGAGGTGGCCGACGCCACCCACCTCGAGGACCTGCCGGGCGTGGACGACCGAGATGAGTGCTTCGTCTGGCTCGACGCCCGCCACCGCGGCGTCGGCTCTGGTGCCGTCGGCCCCGACACGACCGCCGAGCACCGGATCGGCCCCGGCCCCTACCGCTGGAGCTACCGCCTCCGGTAGTCCTCGTCGCCCGGCCGCTCCAAGGCCTCAGACGGGGGCGGGGGCGGGAGCGATGTCGCCGGCCGCGGGCGGCTCGTCGTCCTCGAACGGCGAGCCCTCGACATGGCCCTCGACATCGAGGTTGGGGATCAGCTTGTCGAGCCAGCGGGGGAGCCACCAGTTCTTGTCACCGAGCAGCTCCATGGTGGCGGGCACCAACAGCATGCGGACGATGGTGGCGTCGAGCAGGATCGCCACGGCGAGCCCGGTGCCCATCAGCTTCAGGGTCCGGTCGGCCTCGAGGATGAACGAGCCGAAGACGAACACCATGATCGCCGCAGCGGCGGTGATGACCTTGGCCGTGGCGGCGAGGCCGTCGGCGACCGAGGTCCGGCTGTCGCCGGTGCGGTGCCACTCCTCCCGGATGCGTGACAGGAGGAACACCTCGTAGTCCATCGACAGGCCGAAGACGATGGCGAACATCATCATCGGCATCCAGGGCTCGATGGGTGCGGGCTCGACGTTGGTGATGTCCGACAGCCAGCCCCACTGGAAGAGGGCGACCACGATGCCGTAGGCCGCCGCGATGGACAGGAGGTTCATGATCACGGCCTTGAGGGGCACGAGCAGCGATCGGAACACCGCCATCAGCAGCACGAACGACAAGATCAGGACGGCGCCGAAGAAGTAGGGGAGCCGGCTGGCGAGCAGATCGGAGAAGTCGATGCTGACGGCGACCTGACCCGTGACCAGCACGTCGGTGCCGACCCCGGACTCCACCGCGGGAAGGGTCTCGTCGCGGAGCCGGTTCACCAGATCGGTGGTCTCGGCGGCCTGCGGACCGGTCTTGGGGACCACGAACCACTGGTACGCCGCAGGCTCAGCCGGGTCGTTGGGCTGGGCCGGGGAGGCGAACGCCACGTTCGGGTCATCGGTGATCGCCTTGGTCACGGCATCGAGGTCGGCCTGGTCGACGGCGCCGTCGGTCTGGGCGACGAGCAGCAGCGGACCGTTGAAGCCGGGCCCGAACCCGTCGACCAGCAGGTCGTAGGCCTTCCGGGTGCTGGTGTCTTCGGGGTAGTTGCTCTCGTCGCCGAAGCCGAGGCGCATCCCCAGCATGGGGATGGCCAAGACGAGCAGGACCACGGAGGAGGCGATGGCGACGGTCCACGGGCGGTGCTGCACCACGCGGCTCCACCGGTAGGCCAGCGTCTGGCGCAGGGGCTTGGGCTCCTTGCGCGGGACCTCGACCTTGAGCGGCTTGAAGACCAGCCCCACGAGCAGCACGATGAGCGCCAGCGGGAACGCGACGACCAGCGGGCCGATGGTGAGGCCGTAGCCGACGAGCCCGAGGGCGACCAGTCCGGCGGCGATGAGCCCGCGGCGGCGGGTGACCTCGATCTTGCTGCCGGCGAAGCCGAGCAGGGCGGGGAGCAGCGTCAAGGAGGCCAGGACGGTGACGGCCACCACCGAAGATGCGGCGACCGCCAGGCCCTGGACGAACGACACCTTCATGAGCAACATGCCGAGCAGCGAGATCACCACGGTGATGCCGGCGAACAGCACCGACCGCCCCGCGGTGTCCATGGCGATGCCGATGGACTCCCGGACGTCGTGGCCGCTGTGGAGCTGTTCCCGGTACCGGGTGACGATGAGCAGCGCGTAGTCGATGCCGACGCCCAGGCCGATCATGACGCCCAGGAACGTGGCGAACTCGGGGACGGACAAGACGTTGCTCAGGAGCGTGACGCAGGCGGTGCCGATGGAGATGCCGAACAGCGCCACGCCGATGGGAAGGCCCATCGCCAGCACCGATCCGAACGCCACGATCAAGATCACGACGGCGAAGGCCAGGCCGAGCGCCTCGGTGGACGGGTTCTCGAACTCGGCGAAGGTCTGGCCGCCGGGTTCGATCTGGAGGCCGTCGACCTCGTCGGGCGCGTTGTCCAAGATCACGTCGCGGACCTCGCCGGCGGTGGCCTGGTCCGTGTCCAACGGGAACTCGACCGTGGCGTAGGCGATCTTGCCCTTCTCGGCACCGATGGCGGAGATCTGGCGGGCCCCTTCCTCGCTGTAGGGGCTCACCACCCGGCTCACGTCCTGGGCCTTGCTGACCTTGGTGAAGAGCTTCTCCATGGCCGCCTGGACCTCGGGGTCGTCGACGCCCTGGTCGGCACGGAACACGATGGTGCCGCTGATGCCGGAGCCCTGGCCGCCGAAGTTCTCGTCGAGCACCTCGAAGCCGCGCTTCGACTCCACGTCCGGGAGGTCGAACGACGAGCGGAAGCCGTCGCCGACGGCGCCCGACACCACGCTGAATCCGACGAGCGCGAGCAACCAGGCGCCCAGCACCCAGCGCCGCCTGTCGTGCATCCATGGTCCGAGTCGTTGGAACAAGGGGGTCTCCTGAAGAAGGGCGTTGCGTGTCGGGGGTCCCGCGGCCCCACCGAGGTCGGTCCGAGGCCCTCCGCTCCGGGACTCGATGGTGCAGGCGACAGGATAGGGGCGCCGGGTGCCAGGTTCGATGATCGGGACGGCGACTTCTCATCGGCCGCCCCCGGACGACGACGAACCGCGGTGGGGATGCACCGCCCCCTGCTCGCAGTGGGTACACTCTCGGTTGCTCGGCGTCCCCCTTGCAGGAAGCAGGGGCTGAGGTGGTTCTTGTCCGAGACCACCCCGCGGGAACGCCCTGAGCGGACGGTCCGCCGATCGGGTGATCGGTGGGCGGCGGCGCAAGGAGCGCCGGGTTGCCGATGTCTGACACCTTGGAAGCGCTCGAAGCGGCCGCCTGGGCGGCTGCCGACGGGAGCGCCACGCCCGAACAACTGACGCTGCTCGAAGCAGACCCGAACCGTTGGCGCGACGTCGTCGAGGACCTGCTCGAGGACGTCGAGGACCGGCTCGAGTCCGTGCGCCAGCTCACGGGCCCGGAGCGGACCCAGGTGGTGGCCGACTTCGAGGCCGAGCTCGCCCAGCTCGAGGCGGCGTACGACCTGCTCTCGAAGACCGACGACCCCATCGCCGCCATCGCCGCCGCGGACCCGGCGGGCGAGGTGCGCCTGCAGGCGTCGTGGGCGTCGGGCCAGATCGTGGTGTGGGCGGCGGGCCCCAACACCGTGCCGGCCACCGCCGAGGAGCTGTCCGACCGGCTGGAAGCGATCGGCGGTCCGGCGGTCGGTTGGAGCGTGCACCCTGCGGTGGTCCTGCCCGGCGGTGCCCGTGCGGCGTCGCTGTCGATCCCGGTGGGCGAAGCCCTGGGCTGGCTCGTGGCCGTGGGCGGCGGGCTCGGGCGGGAGGGCGTCGGCGCCAGCGTGGCGTGGCTCGGCCGCGTCGCCGTCGCCGCCGTGCGCCTGGTGGCCCGCGGCGCCATCGTCCCCACGCTGCCCGGCACCAAGCAGGCCGACGGGCGTGCCATCGAGCTGAGCGTCAAGTGGGTGCCGGCCCTGGTCGATGAGGCCGACATCGCCGCCATGGCGGCCGCCATGCCCGGTCCCGTCACCGCCCTCGCCCACGCCGACCCCCGCAACGTCACCCTCGCCGTGGAGAGCGCGGTCGTCGACACGATCGTGCGCCAGGCGGCCGGGATGCTCGAGTTCTCGGCGCCGCCCCCGGTCGTCCGCACCACCGCAGCGGTCGCCGAGGCGTTCGTCACCCGCCTCGACGGCACCACGTTCGAGGCGCCGGTCGCCCCCGGCGCCGAGGTGTCCAAGCGCATCGATCGGTGGGCCAAGCCGCTCACCGGCACGGCCCGGGTCAAGCTCGTCATCACGCTCGATCCGCCGGACTCCGGCAACGCCTGGTTCCTGTCGGTCCTGGGCCCCGGTGCCGAGGGCACCCTGCTCCCCATCGAGCAGGCCCTGGCCGACGGCAAGGCCACCAAGCCCCTCGCCGACGAGCTCAACCGCGTCGAGCGGGTGTTCCCGGCGCTGCTGCGCCCCGGCGCCCTGCGCCGCGGCCAGGTGTACCTGAGCCAGGACGAGGCCTGGGACCTCATGACCAGCACCGGGCCCCTGCTCGAGGCCGCCGGCTTCGAGGTCCGGGTCCCGGCGCTGTCGCGCAAGAAGCCGTCGCCGTCGCTGCGCCTGTTCGCCGAGTCCATGGGCGGCGATTCCGTCGTGGGCGCCCACCAGCTGGCCAACGTGAGCTGGTCGGTGCTCTTCGATGATGTCGAGCTCACCGCGGAGGACATCGCCCGCCTCGCCGCCGAGGCCCGTCCGCTCGTGCGCTCGCGCGGCAAGTGGGTGGAGCTCGACGCGGTCGACCTCAAGGAGGCGGCGGCGGCGCTGGCCGAACGCCAGGACAAGACCAAGATGACCGGTGCCGAGATCCTCCGGCACTCGGTCGGGCTCGAGGGCAACCACCTCTCCGGCGGCGTCACCGTCGACGGCAGCGGCTGGGCCTCGGAGCTGTTCCACAAGGCCTCGCGGATCTCCAACGACCCCACCGCCACGCCGGAGGGCTTCGTCGGCGAGCTGCGCAGCTACCAGGCCGAGGCGCTCGCCTGGCTCGGGTTCCTCCACACGGTGGACCTGGGCGGCTGCCTCGCCCTGGACATGGGTCTCGGCAAGACGCCCACGATGCTCGCCCACCTGGGCCGGACCACGGGGGAGGGGACGGCGCTCGTCATCGCCCCGCCCGCGGTCGTCGGCAACTGGGCGCGGGAGGCGGCGAAGTTCGTGCCGCACGTGAAGGTCCTCGTGCACCACGGCGCCGGGCGGGCGTCGGGCCTCACGATGCAGACCGCGTTCGATCGCGCCGACGTCGTCATCACCACCTACGGCACCGCGGTGCGCGACATGGACGCCCTCGCCGGGCGGCACTGGACGCAGGTGGTCCTGGACGAGGCGCAGGCCATCAAGAACCACACGTCGGAGACGGCGCAGCAGCTGCGCCGGCTCGACGCCGGGAACCGGGTCGCCCTCACCGGCACGCCCATCGAGAACGGCCTGGGCGACCTCTGGGCCATCCTCGACTTCACCAACCCGGGCCTGGTGGGCAACCGGGCCGGGTTCATCGCCCAGATGCAGGGCGAGGGGGAGGCCGCGCTGCGGGCGCTCAACGGCATCCTCGTGTTCCGCCGCACCAAGAGCGAGCCCGAGGTCGCCGCCGAGCTCCCGGACCGCATCGACGAGCTCGACCACTGCATGATGACGCCCGAGCAGATCGGCCTCTACCAGGCGGTGCTCGACGGCCTCGTGGCCGACTCCACCGAGGTCGGCGGTGGCGAACCGAAGCAGGGCGCCATCCTCGCCGCCATCACGGCCCTCAAGCAGATCTGCAACCACCCGTCGGCGTACCAGGCCGACGACCTCCCCCTCGCCGGCCGGTCCGGCAAGCTCACCCGCCTCGAGGAGATCGTCCACCAGGTCTTCGCCGGCGACGAGAAGGTGCTGATCTTCACCCACTTCGCCGAGTGGGGGAAGCGCATGGCGGACCACCTGACCCAGCTCACCGGCCAGTCGATCGAGTGCTACCACGGCGGTCTGGCCCGAGGCGCCCGCGACAAGATGATCCAGGAGTTCCAGGACCGCGAGGGCGCCGGTGCCCTGGTGCTGTCGCTCAAGGCGGGCGGCACCGGGCTCAACCTCACCGCCGCCAACCACGTGGTCCTCTACGACCGCTGGTGGAACCCGGCGGTCGAGGACCAGGCCCGCGACCGGGCGTGGCGCATCGGCCAGACCAAGACCGTGGTCTCGCACCGCCTGGTCTGCCCGGGCACGGTCGACGAGCGGGTCGAAGAGGTCGTGGCCGGCAAGCGCCACATCGCCGATCTCATCCTCCCGGGGTCGAGCTCGCTCGCCGACCTCGACGCCAACCAGCTGCGCGTCGCCCTCGGCCTCCGCGACGATCAGCTGCTCACCGAGGACGACTCCGACCTCCTCGCCGACGCCGAGGCCCAAGCGGAGGTCCTGGCATGAGCAACTCGAGGCGCAAGGGCGGACGTCGCCGCCAGGGGAACAAGCTCAAGCCGGCCGACCTCTGGAAGCCGGTCCCGCAGCTGCCGGACCCGGAGCCCATCTCGCTCCCCGCCGACCCCACGATGATCGTCCGCTCGCTCGGCGATCCGCCCCTGCACGGGCAGGGGCAGCAGGCCGAGCACGAGATCGCCCGGGTGCTGGTGCGGGCGTCCATGCTCGCCGGCGCCCTCGCCGACGTGGCCGGCCTGCTCGAGCGGCCGGGCGACCACCCGGCCTGACCGGACCCGCCCCACCACGCAGCACAGGACCGCAGCGCGGACCGGCCTCGCCGTCGAGGTGGTCGTAAGGTGGACCCACCGACAAACGGGGGGTCATCATGAGCGGAACCGCCTTGGGCGCCGATGCAGCCGGCGCACCCGAGACCACCGCGCCCGGCGACCTCCCCGTCGCCCCACCGCCCAGCGGTCGGCGGGCGGCCGGGTTCTCGCCGCTCGCCATCGGCGGAGCTGCCTCGCTCGGTGCCGGCGCCGTCCACGCTGCGGCCGTCGGCGCCCACTCCGAGCACCGCCAGGCCGTCATCGTGTTCTCGGTGACCGCTCTGCTCCAGCTGGGCTGGGGTGCGATCGCCCTGGTCCGCAGCGGACGGCTCCTGGCCACCGCAGGCATTCTCATCAACGGCGCCGCCCTGGTCGGCTGGGCGATGGCCAAGACCTCGGGGATCTCGTTCGTCGACGGCCTCGGCGAGGTCGAGAGCGTGCAGCGGGCGGACGGCCTCGCCGCACTCCTGGCGGCGGTGGCGCTCGTCGTCGCCCTGCGCGGGCTGCTCGTCCGATCCATGGCGGCCGACCGGGCCCCCGCCGCTGGACCCCGTCGGTGGGCGCTGAGCTCGCTGGGCATCGGCATCACCGCCGTCGCGCTCGTCGGCATGGTCGCCGCCGGCTCCCACTCGCACGCCGGCGGCCACGACCACGGCACCACCGAGACCGCGGCCCACAGCCACGCAGGCGGCGACCACGCCGCCGGCGCCGACCACGCCGCAGCGGACGAGACCGGCACCACCCACGCCCACGGCTCGGCTCCGCCGGTGCCGCCCAAGACCTACGACCCCACCAAGCCCATCGACCTGAGCGGCGTCCCCGGCGTCACGCTGGAGCAGCAGGCCCGCGCGGAGAACCTGATCGCCATCACCTTGATCCGGCTGCCGCACTTCGCCGACTACCGGGTGGCCGAGGCGGCGGGCTACCACAGCATCGGCGACGCCTACACCGGCCACGAGCACTTCATCAACTGGAAGTCCATCGACGACGGTCACGTGCTCGACCCCGACCACCCCGAGTCGCTGGTCTACGAGCCCCAGCCGGACGGATCGCGCAAGCTGGTGTCGGCCATGTTCATGCTGCCCGAGGGGTCGACCCTCGACGACGTGCCGGAGCTGGGCGGAGAGCTGACCCAGTGGCACATCCACGACAACCTCTGCTTCAGCAACGACCCGAACGCGCCCCGGGTGGCCGGACTGCGCAGCTCCGGGGGCACCTGCCCGGCGGGGCTCAAGGCGTTCACGCCGGTCCCCATGATCCACGTGTGGATCACCAAGCACCCCTGCGGTCCCTTCGCCGCCCTCGAGGGCGTGGGCGCCGGCCAGATCAAGGCCGGCGAGACCCGCCTCTGCGACCACGCGCACGGCGGGGCCTGAGCGCGCTCGCGCCGACCCGTCGTCAGGCGGTGGTCGCAGAGGCCAGGACCTCGGCCACCAGCTCGCGGTCGAGGTCGACCACCAGCGGCACCGGACCGCTCTCGGGGCCGGCCACGATGAGGCGACCGAGGCGGACCAGCTGCTCGAGCTCCTCCCCGAACTCCAGCGGATCGATGTCGATCACGAGCACGTCGGCGTCGGGATCGGTGGGGTCGTCGGCGTCGATCTCGCCCGCTGCGTCGATCAGCGCCGGCCAGATCGACACCCGCACCCGGCGGTCGCCGATCCACGCCCCGAGCCCGGCGGTGGTCACGTTGTACCCGTGGATCAAGGTGGTGCCCTCGGGCCGCTCGTGCAGACCGGCCTGGAGGACGGCGAGCGCCTGCGGGTCCTCGGTCGCGTCGATCTCGACGACGACGGCGGCGAGCTGCTCGCTGTCGACCACGTAGGCGCGGCGCGCAGGGAGCGCTCGGTCGCCGTGGCCGGTCATGTCACCAGTTGCCGCGGTTGGCCTTGCAGGTGACGCACAGCTCGGTGGCCGGGAGCGCGTCGAGGCGGTCGTCGCCGATGGGGTTTCCGCACTTCGTGCAGTTCTTCCAGTTGCGCTCGTGGGTGCGGGCCTCGGCGGCGTCGATGACCTCGAGGAACAGCTTCTCCTCGGCGATGCGGGCGCGGATGCGGTCGCGTTCGAAGCGGGTGAGGTCGCCCTCGGACCCGCCCTCGTCTTCGCCAGCGCCCACGTCGCTCGCCGCTTCCTCGGGATCGAGCTCGTTGTAGCTCGCCTGCAGCGTCTCGATCCCCGCCTGGGTCTCCTCGCGGAGCTTCTCGAGGTTGGAACGGTGCTTGGCGACAGTCAGACCAGACGACATCGGGGCTGCCTTTCTCGATCGGGGGAGCGGGCAATGTACCGTGCAAACAGGCGGTCGCACGCATCCAGGCGTGAACTTCTCCGGTCGATCGGAGTCGCGTGCAAGGCTGCGCCATCCGAACCCGGAGGTGCCCGTGGACCGTGACCAGCTGATGGACCGATTCGACCTCACCGGCCGGGTGGCGATCGTCACCGGGGGCAGCCGTGGGATCGGGCGGGCCATCGCCGGCTCCTTCGCCGCCATGGGGGCGAAGGTGGTGGTGGCCAGCCGCAAGGCCGATGCCTGCGACCAGGCGGCGGCGGAGATCGGCGCCGAGGGCGGCACCGCCATCGGGCTGGCCACCCACGTGGGCGACCTCGCAGACCTCGAGCGCCTCGTCGCCGGCACGGTCGAGGCCTTCGGCGGCGTCGACATCGTGGTGAACAACGCCGCCAACGCCCTCACCCAACCCATCGGGTCCATCACCGCCGAAGCGTGGCAGAAGTCCACCGACACCAACACCCGTGCCGGCCTGTTCCTGGTGCAGCACGCGCTGCCGCACCTGCGCGAGAGCCGGCACGCCGCGGTCGTCCACCTGGTGAGCTGCGGCATCTTCACCAGCGGGTACGGCATGGCCATGTACCTGGCGGGCAAGAGCGCGCTGCTGTCGCTCACGCGCTCGATGGCGGCGGAGCTGGCCTCGTCGCAGATCCGGGTGAACGCCCTGGCACCCGGCGTCATCGACACGGACATGGTGCGGGCCAACCCGCCCGAGGTCCAGGAGCTGATGCTCGCCGGCCAGCCCATGGGCCGGATGGGCACCCCCGACGAGATCGCCACCGCCGCGCTGTTCCTGGCGAGCGACGCCTCGAGCTTCATGACCGGTCAGTGCCTCGTCGTCGACGGCGGTCAGACCACCCACTGACCGTCGGCTGCCGACCTCCCGCTCCGGCGGCCGAGCTGGGGCGGCGAGCTGCTGCGACGGTGCTCGGACCTGCGGGTCCAGACCGGGGACGGGAGCCGGATCGTCCGTACAATCGATCCGCCATGTCCGTCGAGCCGCCCCCCGCCTCCTCCGCCTCCGCCGACGCCACCGGCCCCGTCGACCCGGCGGGCCTCCTGGCGCGCGGGGGGACCGGGGCGGGCGACCTCGACGGCGGCCTGTTCGCGCCGCAGCGTCGGAACCTCGTCGTGGGGCTGGTCCTCACCGTCACGCTCGTGGCGTTCGAGGCCATGGCGATCGCCGCGATCATGCCCGACGTCAAGGATGACCTGGGCGGTCTCGGCCTGTACGGGTGGGTGTTCAGCGGGTTCTTCCTCGCGTCGCTGCTGGGCATCGTGATCGCAGGGCAGCTGGCGGACACCCGCGGCCTCGTCCTGCCGTACGCGGTGGGGCTCGGGCTGTTCTCGGCGGGTCTCGTGGTCGGGGGTGCCGCCGGCTCGATGCCGGTCCTGGTGGTGGGCCGCCTCCTCCAGGGGTTCGGTGCGGGCGCCATCCCCGCCATCGCCTACGCATCCATCGGCCGGGGCATCCCCGGTCCCTTGCGGCCCAAGATGTTCGCGGTGCTGTCGACGGCCTGGGTCGTGCCCGGCCTGGTCGGTCCATCAGCGGCGCTGTTGGTGGAGCACGCCCTGTCGTGGCGCTGGGTGTTCCTCATCCTGGTGCCGCTCGTGGTGATCGCCGGGGCGATGACGGTGCCCGCGCTCGCTGCGATGGGCCCGCCGGACGGTGCGGAACTGGAGGACGACGAGCACGCCGCCCGCCGGACGGCGCAGAACCTCCGGCTCCGCCAGGTGCTCATGCTGGTGCTCGGCATCGGTGCTGCGTTCGTGTCGGCCAGTGGCGTGCCGGCGGCCATCGCCGTGGTGCTACTCCTCGCCGGCGTGCCGGTGGCGGTCAACGCCCTCGTCCACCTCCTGCCGGCCGGCACGCTGCGCGTGGCCCGAGGGATCCCCGCCACCGTCGCCGTCCGGGGCCTGCTGACGTTCGGCTTCTTCGCCGCCGACGCCTACGTGCCGCTCGCCGTGGTCGACGGTCGCGGCGGGTCGAGCTGGGTCGCCGGGGCGGCGCTCACCATCAGCGCCCTCACCTGGACCAGCGCCTCGTGGATCCAGGCCCGGTTCATCGACTCGATCGGTCCCCGCGCCCTCGACCGCATCGGGTTCGCCGCACTGTCCGCAGGGATCGGGCTGATGCTGGCCGTCGCCCGAGGACTGCCCGTGGGCGTCGCGGTGGGAGCGTGGGCCGTGGCCGGCTTCGGCATCGGCATCGCCTACGCCCCTCAAGCGGTGACGGTGCTGGCCTCGGCCAAGCCGGGCGAAGAGGGCAAGGCGAGCGCAGCCATCCAGCTGAGCGATGCCGTCGGGGTCGCCCTCGGCACCGGCATCGCCGGCGCGATCATCTCGGTCACCGACGGCCGGGGCTGGGCGGTGGACGCGAGCGTCACCTGGGTGTTCGTCCTCGCCCTGGCGGGCGCCCTCGGCGGACTCGTCGCCACCGGCCGCATGCCCAAGCGGGTGCCCGCCCAGGCCACCTGACCCCCCCCGTGCCGGGGCGGCTGCTCAGGCGGTGTCGGTGAGGTCGTCGCGGAGCTGGCGCTTGAGGATCTTGCCCGCCGGGTTGCGGGGGAGCGCCGCATCGAAGAAGAACACCCTTGACGGGATCTTGAACGGGGCGATGTGCTTGGCGAGGAACGCCCGGAGCTCGTCGGTGTCGATGGACTCGCCCTGCCGCGGGACGATGGCCACGGCCACCTCCTCGCCGAGGCGCTCGTGGGGCAGGCCGAACACGGCAGCCTCGTAGACGGCGGGATGCTCGTAGATCGCCGCTTCGACCTCGGCGGAGTACACGTTCTCTCCACCGCGCAGGATCATGTCCTTGGCCCGGTCCTCGATGTAGAGGAAACCGTCCTCGTCCATGCGTCCGAGGTCGCCGGTGCGCAGCCAGCCGTCGACGATCGTCTCGGCGGTGGCCTCCGGCTTGTTCCAGTAACCCCGGATCAGGTTCGGCCCCTTCATCCAGATCTCGCCGCTCGTGCCGGTGGGGACGGCCTTGGCCTGGGGGTCGCGGATCTCCAGCTCGAGGATGGGCGTGCCCCGTCCGGTGCTGGTGGGGTGGGTCTCGTAGTCGGTGCCGCTGTTGCCGGGGCCGTAGGCGTTGGTCTCGGTCATGCCGTAGCCGATGCCGGGCTTGGCGGTCTTGAACGAGCCGCCGACCCGGGCGACCAGCTGCGGCGGAGCCGGCGCTCCGCCGCCGCCGACCGACGTGAGCGTCGACGTGTCGTACTTCTCGAAGTCCGGGTGCTCGAGCAGGTCCCAGCTCTGCGTCGGCACACCGATGAAGTTGGTGACCTTCTCCCGCTCGATCAGCTGGAGGGCCTGCCCCGGATCCCACTTGTGCATGATGACGAGCTTGAGGCCCGAGGCGAGCGAGCCCAGGAACACCGGCACGTTCCCGGTGACGTGGAACAGCGGGACGATGAGGATGAAGACCGGAGCGCCGGTGCGCCCGGCCGCCTCCTCCGGACGGCGGAGCGAGTCGATCGAGGTCTTGCACCCGAAGCCCATCAGCGCCTGGACGATCGCCCGGTGCGTGGAGACCGCGCCCTTCGGACGACCCGTGGTCCCCGACGTGTAGAGGATCGTGGCGTCGTCGTCGGGTCCCACCTCGACCTCGGGGCGAGCCGCCCCGGGGACGACCACGTCCTCCCAGCGCTCGACGCCGGGCGGCACCTCCTCCTCGTCGAGGCGCACGCCGATGGTCCGCAGCCCGAGCGCACCGGCGGCGCCACGGCTGCGCTCGACCCGCTCGAGGTCGGCCACCAGCACCTTGGCGCCGGAGTCCTCCAGGCCGTAGGCCATCTCGTCCGCCGTCCACCAGGCGTTCATCGAGACGACGACGGCCCCGATCGACAGCGCGCCCAGGTAGGTGATGATCCACTCCGGGTAGTTCCGCATGGCGATGGCGACCCGGTCGCCCTTCTCGATCCCGTACTCGCCGACCAGCGCGGCGGCGAGCCCGTCGGCTCGGGCGTACACCTCGGCGTAGGTGTAGCGCTCGTCCTCGTAGACCAGGTACTCGGTGTCGCCGTAGAGGCGGGTGAGGTCGGCGAGCTCCTTGAGCGACGACGGCGCACCCTTGAACGCGGTGTACTCGACCCCGTCCACCTCGATCCGGTGTGTCTCGTACCGCTCGCCGGGGGCGGTGATCTGGGCGGAGGCGTCTTCGTAGCTGAGGGTCACGGCCCGAGCCAACCGCACCCTGACCCCGCGGTCAAGCGCAACGCCGGATCCGGCCGCTCGGCTGGCGGAGGGCGGCTCGGGCGCCCCGATGCGGGGTCAGGGCAGGTTGCGCTGGTCGTCTTTGAGCTTCTGGGCCTCGCGGGCGATCCGGCCGAACTGCCGGTTGCGGCGGTGGCGCTCCACCACGTCGGCGCGCATCTCGGCCGCCGCGGCCTCGGCGTCGAGCGCCCGCCAGGCGTCGAGGCGCTCCTGGGCGAGGGTCCCGGCGGCCACCGCGGCCCGGACGGCGCACCCGGGCTCGGACTCGTGGACGCAGTCGCGGAACCGGCAGCGGCCGGCCAGCTCCTCGATCTCGGGGAACGTCTCGGCCACCGCGTCGGTGTCGGTCCAGATGCCCACCTCACGGATGCCCGGAGTGTCGACGAGGATGCCGCCGCCGTCGAGCAGGTGCAGCTCGCGGTGCGTGGTGGTGTGGCGGCCCTTCGAGTCGCCTTCGCGGACGTCGCCCTCGGCGGCGACCTCGCCGGACATGAGGGCGTTGACGAGGGTCGACTTCCCGGCGCCGGACTCGCCGATGAGGGCGACGGTGCGGGCCCCGACCCGTTCGAGCAGGTCATCGACGCCCCAGCCGCCCTTGGCCGACAGCGTGACCACCTCGAGGTCGGGGTCGACCTCGGCGGCGATCATCTCGGCCTCGGCGGCCACGGCGGGGTTCACCTTGTCCGCCTTGGTGAGCACGACCAGCGACTCGGCGCCGGCGTCGAGGGCGATGGTGATGGTGCGCTGGATCCGGCCGGTGCGGACGGGCCGGTCGAGACCGCAGACGACCAGCACGAGGTCGACGTTGGCCGCCATGGCCTGCTCCTTCTCCCCGGTGCCGGCAGCGCGACGGCGCAGGAGCGAGTCCCGGGAGAGCGTGGCCACGGGGTTGTGGTTGCGGTCGAGGACCACCCAGTCGCCCACCACCGGAGGGGGTTGGACGGGAGGCCCGAACATCGCCCGGACGGGTCCGGCGTCGATGGCGACCATGAGCCCGGCGCCGTCGTGGCGGATCACGCGTCCGGGGATGGGGTCGTCGACCTCGGCCGCAGCCGGGGTCTGGAGGTAGTCGTGGTAGCGGGACGACCAGCGGTCGTCCCAGCCGTAGCGGGTGAGCAGTTCGGTCAACACAGGTCCTTGGAACAGGGCACCGCGGGGGCGGTGCGGGGAGCGCACGGGGTCAAGCCGCGCTCGCTGTTCGGTCAGGCGCGCGGCAGGAGGGGAGCACGGTGGACAGCCATGGCTTCTTCCTCCTGGTGCGCTCGGCATCTGCGGACGGCCCGAACGCTACCGCAGCCCCGGGAGCTGGTCGCCCGGGTTTCGGGGAACCGAGCGGCGCGGAGCGAGCGAGACGAGACGGGAGAGTTGGCCTTCGTGGTGACGCGTCCCTAGCGTCCACGGCGTGCAGATCATCGAGGGGGTCGGGCCGTGCGCCGAGCCCCAGCCCCCCAGCGTGGTCACCATCGGCGCCTACGACGGCGTCCACCTGGGTCACCGGGCGGTGATCGACCAGGTCAAGGCGCTGGCCGGTGCGCAGGGACTCCAGACGGTGGTCGTCACCTTCGACAAGCACCCCGCGATGGTCGTGCGCCCGGATTCGGCGCCCAAGCTGCTGTGCGACCTGGACCAGAAGCTCGAGCTGCTGGCCGAAGCCGGCGTCGACGCCACCTACGTGGTCCGCTTCGATGAGGAGCGGGCGAAGGAGACGGCCGAGGAGTTCGTCCACGAGGTCCTGGTCGGGTGCCTGAGCACGCGTGCCGTCGTGGTCGGCGAGGACTTCCACTTCGGGCACAAGCGCGGTGGCGACGTCGCCCTGCTGCGGGACAAGGGCGTCAGCTTCGGCTTCACCGTGGAGGGCCTGGCCCTGGTCAGCGACGAAGCGGGGGGTGCGGTGATCTCGTCGACGGCCGTCCGGTCGCTGCTCGCCGGCGGCGATGTCCGGGGTGCGGCGGCGATGCTCGGGCGGCCCCACCAGGTGCGCGGCACGGTCGAGCACGGCGACAAGCGGGGCCGGGAGTTAGGGTTCCCCACGGCCAACCTCCAGATCCCGCCGGAGATCCAGCTGCCGCTCGACGGCATCTACGCCGGCTGGTTCGAGCGGGCGGACGGGTCGGTCCACGCCACGGCGATGTCGCTCGGCCACCGGCCCACGTTCTACGAGCGCCCGCAGGGCGCGCCGCTCCTCGAGTGCAACCTCCTCGACTTCAGCGACGACCTGTACGGCGAGGCCGTGCGGGTGCGGTTCGTCGAACGCCTCCGTGGCGAGGTCAGGTTCGATGGGATCGATCCGCTCATCGCCCAGATGCAGGCCGACGTCGAGCAGACCCGGGCGCTGCTCCTCCCCTGATGGCCGAACGCTTCACGCGACGGTCCGCGCTGCCGATCGGTCAGGTGAGCCACACTTGATGTCCGTGTCAGCGCGGTCGGAGGGGAAAGGGTCACCGCATGGGTAGGTCCAGAGCGCACGGTGCGGCGGGCGACGACGCCGCCGGCATCGACGTCCTCGCCACCACGGAGGACGAGACCGTCCTCGGCCCCATGCCGCACGACGAGGCCGTCCCGTCGACGCTGCCGCGCCTGGCCCGTCACACGATCGCCCTGGCGGACGGCCACAAGGTGCGCGTGGCGGTGTGCGGGCGGGGCGTCCCCATCGTGTTGATCCACGGCTACTCGGCCGAGGGGATGCTGTACGCCCAGACCCTGAGCCGCATCGTCACGTCGGGTTTCAAGGTCGTCGCCATCGACGTGGCCAACCACGGCGGCACCCAGGGCCTGCCCACGGGCGGCGCCAACTTCGAGGAGTACACCAAGCTCCTCGGACGGGTGGTCGACGAGCTCGGCATCAACAAGGCCGTCTACATGGGCCACTCGATGGGCGGGCGGCTCGTCACCGAGCTGGCGGCCCGCGAGCCGGACCGGGCGCTGGCGGTGATCCTGCTCGACGCCATCGTCGGAGAGCCGTGGGACCGGATCGTGGCCGTGTCGAGGTTCAACCCGTTCGTGCTCGCCGGGGTGGGGGCCATCCTCCTCGCCGACTCGATGAGCACGGTCCCGTTCGTGCGCGACCCCCGCCAGGCCGTGAAGTTCAGCCGCCTCGCCATGCCGATGGTGGTGAGCCACGTGAAGAACCCCCTGCACCTCCTGGGCCCGGGGGTGTCGATCCTCCGGTCCCGCTCGTCGAAGTGGATGCTCGAGAAGCTCGGCCGCGAGGGCGTGCCGGTGGTGGCGATCCACGGCGATCGCGACATCGTCGTCCCGCTGTCGACGGCCCGCAGCGCCGCCAAGCTCGCCAAGGGCGGCGTGGTCGTGGTGGAGGGCGGGCGCCACAGCTGGCTGCTCAAGGACCCCGAGACCCTCCCGGCGATCCTGCGGGAGCTGTTCGACGCCCCCGAGAGCATCGAGTCCCGCAACCGCGACTTCGCCGAGATGGGCCTGGCCCCCGACGCGTCGCTCGACGAGATCGAGGCGGCGTTCTACGAGCCTGACGCCGCCGTGCTCGCCCTGACCCCCGACATCGACCTGTCGGCCATCAAGCCCGGCCCCCGCCGCCCCCGCTACCGCTGGCACGTGGACCTCCCCACCTAGGACCCGACCTTGGTCGAACGGGGGTTCGGGGACTACCGTGGTCGTCTGTGCCCAAACGGGGCACGTCCGCTCCTGGGCAGGCAGAGAACCTGCGGTCCGAGGGGCTGGGTCCGACACCCGCAGAGGAAACCAGCAACTTGTCCGAGATCATCGATCGCCAGAAGCCCGAGGTCATCGGGGAGCACCGCCTCCACGAGTCCGACACCGGGTCCCCCGAGGTGCAGATCGCGCTGCTCACCAAGCGCATCAACCACCTCAACGAGCACCTCAAGGTGCACAAGAAGGACCACCACAGCCGGCGCGGCCTGCTGATGCTGGTGGGTCGTCGCCGGAACCTGCTCGACTACGTCAAGAACAACGACGTGGAGCGGTACCGCACGATCATCGCCACCCACGGCCTGCGCCGCTAGGTCCGAGCTCTGCCACGAGCGGCCCTCCGGGGCCGCTCGTGGACTTTTCACCGAACACCACGTTCGCAACAACCAACACAACCGGCGGGTTCCACGAAGTCAGTTGCCAGTCGCCCATCGCTCGGCCATCGGGGTCGGGAGATCGTCGACTGGGAACTGGCCGCAGGGGATCTGCCTCACACCGGAGCACAGGGCTCCAGAGGAGAGAGCCAACCATGGCTGAAACAAGCGTGACCGGTCCCGTTTCGGGGACCGACAAGACCCTCACCCTCTCGACCGGGGTCTACGCCCCGCAGTCGCAGGGTGCGGTCGTCGCCAAGCTGGGCAACACCCAGATCCTGGCCACGGCCAACGGCGCGAAGGAGGTCCGCGAGGGCACCGACTTCTTCCCGCTGACCATCGACGTCGAGGAGAAGGCGTACGCCGCGGGCAAGATCCCCGGCTCGTTCTTCCGCAAGGAGGGTCGCCCCTCCGACAACGCGGTGCTCGTGTGCCGCCTCATCGACCGGCCGCTGCGCCCGTCGTTCCCCAAGGGCTTCCGCAACGAGACCCAGGTCGTCATCACCGTCCAGGGCGCCGATCAGGTCAACCCCTACGACGTCGTGGCCATCAACGCCGCCTCGGCTGCGCTGATGCTCACCGGCCTCCCGTTCGAGGGCCCCATCGGCGGCGTCCGCCTGGCCTACAGCACCGACGGCCAGTGGATCCCCTACCCCACGTTCGAAGAGCAGGACGAGTCCACCTTCCAGATCGTGGTCGCCGGCCGTGAGGTCGACGGCGAGATCGCCATCATGATGGTGGAGGCCTCCGGCACCGAGAAGGCCTGGGACTACTACGAGGCTGGCGCCCCCAAGGTGACCGAGTCGGTCATCGCCGGCGGCCTCGACGCCGCCAAGGTGTGGATCGCCGAATCGCTCGCCCTCCAGACCGAGCTGGTCTCCAAGGTCGGCCGCAAGCCGGCCATCGAGTGGGTCAACCAGATCGACTACTCCGACGAGATCGAAGCTGCGGTGAAGGCGGCGGCCGAAGCCAAGCTGATCCCGGCCAACCAGATCACCGACAAGACCGAGCGCAACGCCGCCAACGACGCCATCAAGGCCGAGGTCGTCGCCGAGCTCACCGGTGACGGTGGCGCCTTCGAGGGCCAGTCCCGCCAGGTCAAGAGCGCCTTCAAGGAGCTCACCAAGTCCATCATCCGCCAGCGGGTCATCGACGAGGGCGTCCGCATGGACGGCCGTGGCGTCACCGACCTGCGTCCCGTGTCCGCCCAGGTGGGGCTCATCCCCACGGCGCACGGCACCGGCCTGTTCCAGCGGGGCGAGACCCAGGTCCTCAACGTGTTGACCCTGGGCCTCCCGAAGATGGACCAGATGCTCGACACCGTCGACCCGGTCACCAAGAAGCGCTACATGCACCACTACAACATGCCGCCCTACGCCAACGGCGAGACCGGTCGCATGGGTGGCACCAAGCGCCGCGAGGTCGGTCACGGCATGCTCGCCGAGCGGGCCCTGCTGCCCCTCGTCCCGAGCCTCGAGGAGTGGCCCTACGCCCTCCGCCTCGTGTCCGAGGTCCTCAGCTCCAACGGCTCCACCTCCATGGGCTCGGTCTGCGCCTCGTCCCTGTCGCTGATGGACGGCGGCGTGCCGATCAAGGCGGCGGTCGCCGGCATCGCCATGGGCCTCATCTACGACGGCGACAAGTACGTGACCCTCACCGACATCCTCGGCTCCGAGGATGCCTTCGGTGACATGGACTTCAAGGTCGCCGGCACCGCCGAGTTCGTGACCGCCCTCCAGCTCGACACCAAGATCGAAGGCCTCCCGTCGGAGGTCCTCGCCGCGGCCCTCGAGCAGGCCAAGGTCGCCCGCCTCGAGATCCTCGAGGTCATGAACGCCACCATCGCCGCACCTCGCGAGTCGGTGGGCGCCTCGGCCCCGAAGATCATCAGCTTCGAGATCCCGATCGACAAGATCGGTGAGATCATCGGCCCGAAGGGCAAGGTCATCAACGCCATGCAGGCCGAGACCGGCGCCGACATCTCCATCGATGACGACGGCATGATCGGCACCGTGAGCATCGGCTCCAACGACCTCGACAAGGTGGCCGAGGCCGAGCGCCAGATCCGCCTCATCCTCAACCCGCCGTCGGCCGAGGTGGGCGCCACCTACCCGGGCCGCGTGGTCAACATCACCAAGTTCGGTGCCTTCGTCAACATCCTCCCGGGCCGTGACGGCCTGGTCCACATCTCCAAGATGGGTGGCGGCAAGCGCATCGAGAAGGTCGAGGACGTCCTCGAGCTCGGTCAGGAGATCGAGGTCAAGGTCGACGACGTCGACCCCAACGGCAAGGTGAGCCTCAGCCCGGTGACCGCACTGGTCCCCGGCGGCGGCTCCGGTGGCGAGGCCCCGGCCAGCTCGAGCTCGAGCACCAGCTCGGGTTCCAGCTCCGGCTCGGGCTCCAGCTCCAGCTCGGGTTCCAGCTCCAGCTCGGGTTCCAGCTCCCGGTCCAGCTCCGACGACGCCCCGGCGTCCGAGGGCGACTCGGGTGCCAAGCGCGAGTCGGTGTCCTTCGAGGACGCCTTCGACGCTGAGGTCCGCGAGGAGTTCGGTGACCTCGGTCCCGGTTCCGAGCGTCCCGGCGGCGGCAGCGGCGGTGGCGGTGGTGGCCGCACCGGCGGCCGTGGCGGTCGCGACGGCGGGCGCCGTGGCGGCGGTCGTCGCTGACCGGACCAACCGTGAGGGTCGGGCGTTGACGCCCGGCCCGGACGTTCCGTAGCACCCGTCGGTCCCGGCCTCCTGGCTGGGACCGGCGGCGTTTTCCCCTGACCCGAATGAGCTGCTCGTGACCATCCAGCGCACCGACCTTCCCTCCGGCCTCACCGTCGTCACCGAGACCATGGCCGGCTCCCGCTCGGCGAGCTTCGGCTGCTGGGTGCGCGTCGGGGCGCGCGATGAGAGCGAGCCCTTGGCGGGGGCGTCGCACTTCCTGGAGCACCTGCTGTTCAAGGGCACCGAGACGCGCTCGGGCCGGGAGATCTCCGAGGCCATCGAGGCCGTGGGCGGCGAGCTCAACGCCCACACCGCCCACGAGCACACGGCGTTCTACGCCCGGGTCCCGGGGGAGGCCGCATCGGTGGGTCTTGACCTGCTGTGCGATGTGGTCACCTCGCCCGCGTTCGATGTCGACGATGTCGAGTCGGAGCGCCAGGTCATCCTCGAGGAGCTCCACCAGGCCGAAGACGAAGGCGATGACCGGGTGATGTCGCTCGCCCACGAGGCGCTCTGGGGCGACCATCCGCTGGGGCGGGAGGTGCTGGGCACGCTGGAGACGATCGAGGGCATGGACCGTGACGCCATCGCCGAGTTCTTCGAGCTCCACTACCGCCCGGCCAACCTCGTCCTGGTCGCCGCCGGGGCGGTCGATCACGATCAGGTCGTGGCGGCAGGCGAACGGTTCCCGGCTCGCCAGGCGGGCGAGCGGGCGGTGCGCACCGCCCCGGCCGGCCAGATCCCCGTCCGCAGCCGGGCGCTGCTCCGCCGTCCGTCCGAGCAGGCCCACCTCTGTGCGGTGTGGCCGGGCCTGGCGTCGGAGGATCCGGATCGCTACGCCCTCGGCGTCTGCAACCAGATCCTGGGCGGCGGCCTGTCGAGCCGCCTGTTCCAGGAGATCCGCGAGGAACGAGGCCTGGCTTACACCGTCTTCTCCTCGGTGGCGTCGTTCTCCGACGCCGGATCGGTCGCGGCCTACGTCGGCACCGGTGCCGAGCGGGTCGACGAGGTCCGCAAGCTGCTGCTCGACATCACCGCCCAGCTCGTGGCCGACGGCGTCACCGAGCGGGAGTGGGAGGTGGCGCTCGGGTACCTCGAAGGATCGTTCCTGCTCGGCCTCGAGGACAGCGGGAGCGTCATGGCCCGTCTCGGCAACCACGTGTGCTCCCGTGGCGAGGTCACCCCCGTCGAGTCGCAGCTCGCCAAGCTGCGGGCGGTGACCCGGGACCAGGTGGCGGCGGTCGCCCAGCGGGTGCTGGCCGTCCCCCCGGTCATCTGCGGCGTCGGTCCGCTCACCGACGCCGACCTCGGTGGCTGACCACCCTCCGCGCGGCGGGACCGACGCCGGTCGCCCGTAGGGTTGCTCGTCCATGGCCACTGAGCACCGCAGCCGCTGGGCCCACCGCCCCGGCCTCGACGGCCTGCGCGGGCTGGCGGTCGTCGCCGTGGTGGCGTACCACCTCGGGTACCTGCACGGCGGCTTCCTCGGCGTCGACGTGTTCCTGGTGCTGTCGGGCTACCTGATCACCGGGCTGGCCCTCGGCGAGATCGGCGAGAGCGGGCAACTCTCGCTGCGCGCGTTCTGGGGCCGTCGCGTCCGGCGCCTGGTGCCGGCGCTGCTGGTGGTGGTGCTGGTGGTCACCCTGGTTGCGCTGGCCATCGGGTGGCCCCGCGACGAGCTGCACGCGCTGGGCTGGGACGGGGTGGCCACCCTCACGTGGTGGGCGAACTGGCGCCAGGTCCAGGGGCCGTCCTACTGGGCGAGCGGCCAGAACCTGTTCCGCCACGCCTGGAGCCTGTCGATCGAGGAGCAGTTCTACCTGGTGTGGCCGCTCGTCCTGGTGGGTGCAGCGGCCGTCGCCCGGCGCACCCGGCGCTCGATCGCAGCCATCGTCGGCGGCATCGCCTTCGCCGGTGCGGTGGCCAGCGCGGGCTGGCACCTCGTGCTGGCCCACCGCCTGGACGCCGCCGACCTGTCGCGGGTCTACGTGGGGACCGATGCCCGAGCGCTGGCCCCGCTGCTGGGCTGCGCCCTCGCCTGCCTCCTCTCCCGGCGTGGGCCCACGGACCTGGCGGCGGGAACGGTGGGCCGGGTGCTCGGCGCCGTGGGCGGCCTGGTGCTGCTGGTGCTGGTGGTGACCGCCGAGGTCGCCTCACCTGCGCTGTACCGCAACGGCATCCTGGTGGTCGCGTCGCTGGCGTCGGCGGCGGTCGTCGCCCGGGCCAGTGCCCTGCCGGCCGACGACGGCTCGATCCTGGGCTGGGCCGCCACCACCGACGCCGCGCGGTACCTGGGCTCGCGCTCGTACGCGATCTACCTGTGGTCGTGGCCGATCCAGGTCCTGCTCTCGTTCCGCTGGCCCGACCTGCCCAAGGCCGTCATCGCCGTCATCACCGTGGCGCTCTCCCTCGCACTGGCGGAGCTCAGCTTCCGCTTCTTGGAGGACCCGATCCGCCGTCGCACCGGGTGGGCGGCCCGGGCCCGGTTCCGCCGTCCGGCGTGGGGTGCGGTCATGGCCAGCGCCGCGGCGGTGCTCATCGCCGCGTTCGTGCTGGCCGCGCCGCCCCCGCTCCACGAACGCGTCGGCAGCGCCGAGGCGGCCG
>JAOBWH010000062.1 GCA_025463265.1 Ilumatobacteraceae bacterium | reverse complement strand
TCGGTGGTCGCTGCAGCGATGCTCCTGCGCACCCAGTTCGACGCGGGCAGCACCTACGCCGTCATCTTCTGGAACCAGTGCCTCTTCGCCCTCGGCATGGGCCTCACCATCGCCCCGGCGACAACGTCGATCATGGGGTCGGTGCCACCCGAGCGCGCCGGCGTCGGCTCCGCCATCAACGACACCACCCGCCAGGTCGGCGGCGCCCTCGGCGTCGCCGTGATCGGCAGCGTCTTCGCGTCGCAGTACGCCCCGGCCATCACGTCGGCGCTCGCCGGCGTGCCGCTGCCCAGCGCAGCGATGGATTCGGCCACCGACTCCATCGGCGGCGCGTTCGCCGTGGCCGCCCGCGCCGGTGGCAACCCCGAGACGATCGACACCCCGCTCGGGCAGCAGATCGCCGCTGCAGCACGCGACGCCTTCTCCTCGTCGATGGGTCGCGGCCTCCTGGTGTCCGCCGCCATCGCACTCGTCGGCGCCGTCGTCGCGCTGGTCTTCCTGCCCGCTCACGCCGCCCCGGCCCACGACGCCGTGGTCGCCGACGAGGACGACGCGACCGAGGCGATGACGGCCACGCCCATGGGTGGAGCCGAAGCCGCCGTCGCCCGGCAGGAAGCGCTCGAGGAAGCTGGGCGGCGCGGTCCCCTTGCTCCGGCCGGGATCAGCGATACCGTTCCCGGCGAGTGATCGACGAGGTCGCACGATGGCGTCGCGGGCGGGAGCCGGGCCGGGTGCCCAGACGGCCGTGCCGGCGGAGGGGGTAGGGGTGGAGACCAAGGACGAAGACCGCCGTCGGCCCGGGCGCCCGCGCAACGTCGGCGCCGACGACGCCATCATGGACGCCGTCGTGGAGCTCCTCACCGAGTTCGGCTTCCGCGGCCTCACCATCGACGGGGTGGCGCATCGCGCCGGGGTGGGCAAGGCCACCATCTACCGTCGTTGGGAGGGCAAGGAGCAGCTCGTGCTCGACGCCCTCACCGCCGGGCGCATCCCGGTGCCGCAGCCCGACACCGGGAACCTCCGCGACGACCTGCTGGCGTACTACCTGCCTCTGGCCGACGCCGAGGCGCAGAAGGGCGCCGTGCGCCTGATGCCCGCGCTGGCGGCCGAGGCCGCCGTCGACAGCGAGCTGGCGGCCCGGCTCCACGCCTACGTGTCCGACCGCCGGGCGCCGGTCTCGGGCATCCTCCACCGGGCGCAGCGCCGCGGCGAGATCGACGAGGCCTTCGACATGGAGCTGGTGGTCGATCTGCTGACGGGGGCGATCATGTACCGCCTCTACTTCAGCGGCGCCCCGGTGGACGAGGACGTGATCGAGCGCCTGGTGGCCGGTGTGCTCATCGGCATCGGCGTGGTGCCACCCGGCTGACCGGGTTCAGGCGACGTCGGTCTTGGCCAGGCGGCGGCTGGTGTACAGCAGGGCGAGGGCCGCCACGACGAGGGGGACGATGATGCCGACGGCCAGCGAGAACTCGCCCAGCTTGAGGTGCATGTCGGTCATCGACCCGAGGATGGACCGCACGTAGGAGCGCAGGGCGAGCCTGGTCGCCGTCTTGCCGGCGGAGGCGACGAACCCCTCCCAGATGAGGATGTAGACGAGGCCCCACGGCAGCGCACGCTTGAACCGCACGCCGAGCGTCACGAACAGCGCCGAGTAGGCGATGATCGCCACCAGACCGCCCAGCGCCGCGCCGCCGATCAGCTCCGGTGACGTGTCGATGATGGCGGTGGCCCCCACCACCGGCGCCAGCACGAGCGGCACGACGATGGTGACCGTGGCGGCCCAGGCGGCGACCACGTGGATCCACGACGGCACCGGGCGCAGCCACAGGTAGACGAGCGATCCGTCGTCGATGAGATCGCCGAGGACCGCGACCCCGAACACGAGCACGGCGACCGGGATCAAGGTGGCGATGTTGCCGTTGACGAAATCGACCCCGGCATCGAGGGTGAAGTAGGGATCGCCGAGCTTCACCGCGAGTGCGGTGAGGACGCTCAGCCCGGCGAGCATGCCGATGGCGATGAGGCGGCCTCGCGTGCAGACCGAGCGCAGCAGCAGCTTGTACTCGGCTGCGAACACCGGGCCCAGGGCGGGGCACGGCGGCCGTTCCGGCGAACGGGGAGGAGCGAGGTCGGTGCTCATCGGCCCACCAGGTAGCGGAAGACGCTGTCGAGGTCGTCGTCGAGCGGGGAGACCTCCAGCAACGTGGCGTCCGCGCGCTGGGCGGCGGCGGCCACGGATCGGCGGAACACCGGCGCATCGGTGGTGTCGACGATGACGGCACCGGGGCGCCCGCCCGCCGCGGGCTCCAGGCGCACGGCCAGCACGCCAGGGCTGGAGATCAGCTCGGTGGCCACCTCGCGCGTGCGGTCGGTGCGGACCCGGATGCGGTGGGGCCGGTCGTCCATGAGGTCGCGGATGGCCCGGAAGTCGCCGGTGGCGGCGAGGCGGCCCTGGGCGACCACGAGGACACGGGACCCGAAGCGCTCGACCTCGTCGAGCACGTGGCTCGACACGATCACGCAGCGGCCCTGTTCGCCCAACCGGCCGAACAGCTCGATCAGGTGACCTCGCTGGCGCGGGTCCAGGCCGGTGAGGGGCTCGTCGAGGACCATGACGGCGGGGTCGTTCACCAGGGCCTGGGCCACCTTCACCCGCTGCTTCATGCCCTTCGAGTACGTCGTGGTCGAGCGGTGGTCGGCGTGGTCCAGCTCCACCAGGTCGAGCGCCCAGCGCGCCGCGGCCGCCGGATCCCCGACGCCGTGGAGCAGCCCGGCCAGGCGAACGAACTCGAACGCCGTGAGCGCCTCGAACATCGCCTCCTGCTGGGGGACGATGCCGATGCGGCCGCGGACCGAGATGTCCCGGCGCGGGTCGGCGCCGAGGATGCGCACGGCACCGCGGTCGGGCGGGGTCAGCCCGCACAGCATCCGCAGCAGGGTCGACTTGCCGGCGCCGTTGGGCCCGAGCAGGGCGGTGACGCCCGGGCCGATGCGGAACGACACATCGGACACGGCCACCACATCGCCGAACCACTTGGACGCGTGGTCCGCCTCGATCATCGGTGTCTCACCGATCGACGCGGCGCTCATCGCGTCACCGGCAGGTGGTGGAGGCGGTTGCGGGCGAGGGCGAACCCGCCGAAGGTCCACGCCGCCCAGGCCAGCCAGATCGTGAGGCTCGGGACGCCCTGCATGAGGATGGTCCCCTCGCCGTGGATCCGCGGCGCCAGCTCGAGGCCGAGGAGCGTCGGGGCGAACACGTAGATCCCCGCCGGGGCGCCGGCGGCGTCGATGATGCCGGTCATCGAGATCGAGATGAGGAACAGCAGGATGATCCCGGCGGCCGCGACGGCCTTGCGGTCCGTGAGGCTGGTCACCCCCATCGTGATGCCCGTGAAGAGCAGGGTCTCCACGATCCCGGTGGTGAGCACCCGCACGAAGGTCAAGAGGATGTCGCCTGCGCCGTCCGGGCCGGTGCTCTGGAGCACGTTGGCGATGAGCATCAGCAGCGGCGGGCCGAGGCACACGATGGACAGCACCGAGGCGATGGCCACCGCCTTGGCGAACAGGTACGAGTCCCGGTCCAGGGGAGCGGCGAGGTACACGCCCAGCATCCCGGAGCGGCGGTCGGTGCACAGCACCTCCGGCGCCACCAGCGCCACGAAGACCATGATCGCAGCGATGATGAAGCCGTAGTAGTCCCCGTAGCTGGGGAGGGCCTCCGCAGCGACGTCGCTCTTCGGGAAGAGGGCGATGATGCCCACGAACACGACGGCCGGCAGGTAGGCGAAGCCGATGGTGGCGACCGGGAGGATCTTGGCCCAGATGGTGCGCCGCATCCCGAGGGCCCGCTGGGCGCTGTGGGCCACCACGGCGAGCACGGAGCCCTTGACCCCGGTACGAGGCCCGTCGTACTTGCGGTAGCCGCGATCGAGGATCTGGGCGTCGCCCGACGAGAAGGTGTCGGTCATCAGAACGCTCCCTGGGTGGGCGGCGATGGGAGGGAGGGAGCCGGCGGGGGCGGCAGGTGGGCGAGCTGGCCGAGCAGCCGCGGGTCCTGCGACGGGTCGTTGGCGGCACCGACGCCGAGGAACACCTCTTCGAGCGACACCGTGCGCCGACCCAGCTTGCGGATCCCGATGCCGCTCGCCGCGATGGCGTCGCGCACCGTGGTGAACAGCTGGTCATCGCCGGAGATGACGAAGCCGCGCCCCTCCGCACGGATGGTGGCGCCGGTGTTGTAGACGGTGGTGAGCGTGGCATCGACGAGCGGCTGGTCGCCGTCGAACTCCACGGCCACTCCCTGGCCCTCGCCCCGGAGCGCATCGAGCGAACCGGCCGCAGCGACGATCCCGCCGTTCAAGATGATGGCGGCGTCGCAGATGCGCTCGACCTCCTCCAGCAGGTGCGAGGAGAGCAGCACGGTG
>JAOBWH010000027.1 GCA_025463265.1 Ilumatobacteraceae bacterium | reverse complement strand
ACTCCCCGGTGGTGCCGCCGGCGTGGGCCAGGTCGATCGACGCCGGCATGATGTTCTCGGTCGAGCGGGCCACCCGACGCAGCTCGTCGAGGCTGCGCTTCACGGCGTCGTTGTCCCGGCTCCCGCGCCACTCGTCGAGCTCGGCGATCGCCGCCTCCTGCACGCCCGGATCGACCTTGAGGATGTTGTCGTCGCCGTCGAGGGGCGAGGGGGCGGTCTCGGTGAACTTGTTGACGCCGACCACGACCAGCTCGCCGGACTCGATCTTGCGGATGCGCTCCGCGTGGCTCCGCACGAGGCGCCCCTTGAGCTCCTCGATGGCCTCGAAGGCACCGCCGAGGGCGAGCACCTCGTCGAGCTCGGCCTGGGCACCGTCGACGAGCTCGGCGGTCTTGGCCTCGATGACGTGCGAGCCGGCGAAGATGTCGTCGTACTCGAGCAGATCGGTCTCGAACGCGAGCACCTGCTGGATCCGCAGCGCCCACTGCTGATCCCACGGGCGGGGCAGGCCGAGCGCCTCGTTCCACGCCGGGAGCTGCAGCGAGCGGGCCCGGGCGTCCTTCGACAGGGTCACGCCGAGCGCCTCCAGCACGATGCGCTGCACGTTGTTCTCGGGCTGCGCCTCGGTGAGCCCGAGGCTGTTGACCTGCACGCCGTAGCGGAACCGGCGGGCTTTGGCGTCGGTGATGCCGTAGCGCTCCAGGCAGATGCGGTCCCACATCTGGGTGAAGGCCCGCATCTTGCAGGTCTCTTCCACGAAGCGGATGCCCGCGTTCACGAAGAACGAGATCGAGGCGACGACGTTGACCATGCGGTCCTCGGGCACCTGGCCGGACTCCTTGACCGCATCGAGCACGTCGATGGCGGTGGCCAGCGAGTAGGCGATCTCCTGGACCGGCGTGGCCCCGGCTTCCTGCAGGTGGTAGCTGCACACGTTCATCGGGTTCCAGTGCGGGATCCACTCCTGGCAGAACGCGAACATGTCGACGATCAGCCGGCGGGAGGGGAGCGGCGGGTAGATGTAGGTCCCGCGCGACAGGTACTCCTTGACGATGTCGTTCTGGGTGGTGCCCCGCAGCTGCTGGGACGCGACGCCGTGGTCCTCGGCGTTGGCGACGTAGAGGCCGAGCATCCACGCCGCCACGGCGTTGATGGTCATCGACGTGTTCATCTCGCCGACCGGGATCTGGTCCAGCAGCGTGTGCATGTGGCCGAGGTGGCTCACCGGCACGCCGACCTTGCCGACCTCGCCGCGAGCCAACGGATCGACGCTGTCGAAGCCTGTCTGGGTGGGCAGGTCGAAGGCGATCGACAGGCCCGTCTGACCCTTGGCCAGGTTGGTGCGGTACAGCTCGTTCGAGGCCCTCGCGGTGGAGTGTCCCGAGTAGGTCCGCATCATCCACGGGCGGTCCGGCGTGCGCTGGTCGGTCATCTGTCCATTCTCCGCCGCGGAGAAGGGGAAAGTCACGCTGAGCGCCACCCACGGGCGGGTGGGGGCCACCCCCCAGGGCGCCCGATGTCCGATTTCGGTCGAATGGTCCCCATGACCGCAGCCACCCCCATGTTCCTCCCGTCCCCGCCGTTCGCCGCTGCGACGTGGTCATCGGCCCCGCCTCCGCCCTTCCTGCGGTCGGGCCCGGCGGGGTGGGGCCACCTGCCGCCGCCGCCGCTCGGTCCGGTGCCCCGGAAGCGGATGGGGACCGGAGCCCTGCTCGCCGTCACCGCCGCCCTCACGGTCGGCTTCGGGATCGTGATGGTGCCGGTGCTCGGCGTGCTCATGCTCCTCAGCTTCGGATGCGGCTGCACGTGAGCACGCCCCCCGATCCCGACCTGGCCCACCTGCCGATGCCACCTGCACAGTCGGAGCCGTCGCCGCCGAATCGCTCGGGTCGGAGCGGTTGGCTGGTCGTCCCCGCCATCGTCATCTTCGCCATGGTCGCCGGCGGTGGGATCTCGTTCTCGGACGGCTCGGAGCAGGAGCCGTGCGGCCTGGCCTGCGAGGGCGGACCTGCGAGCGTCGTCATCGGGCTCGCCCTGGTGGCCGTGATCCCGGTGGTGCTCGCCGCCGTCGTGGCCCTGGTGGTCGTCCGCGGGATCGCCGTGTCGAAGCGGGAGGGCACCTGGCCGGAGCGAGACGCTAACGAACCCGGCCCCAGCGGCCGATAGGACCGTGTGGCCCCTTCCGCGAACTGCCCCACCTGCCGTGCTGCGCTGCAGCTGACGAACCACGACACGTTCGACTCGTGGATCTGCCCCAACGGGCACGGTCTCGCCGCGACGCTCTCGGAGCTGTACGAGCGGGCGCAGGAGGACGAGATCCACGACCTGTGGAAGCTGGCGAAGGCGTCCTGGGTGGCCGACGAGCCGACCGAGGGCCGCGCCTGTCCGATGTGCGATCGGATCATGGTCTCGATCGCCGTCGGCACCGACGCCGACGAGGTGGACGAGGGCCAGGCCGGTGACGGGCCCGCCACCGGGGAGGTCCCCGTCGACGTGTGCGTCGTCGATCAGGTCATCTGGTTCGACGTGGATGAGCTGGAGGTGCTGCCAGCCGACCTGGCCGACCCGCAGCCGACCCCCGAGCAGGAGGCGGCCGTCGCCGACATCGCCCGGCAGTTCGGCGATGAGCTCGTCGCCGCCGATGCCGCACGCGTCGGGTTCACCTCCCGTCTGATGCGCCGCCTGGGCCACAGCCCGAAGGCGGCGGCCGCGGTCAACCCGACCGCCCCTGCGGACGCCTGACCTCCGGATCACTCCGGCAGGGTGACGCCCCGCTCGGCGGCTGCTTCGGCCACGGCCTCGGGGAACACGTTCTTCAACAGGAACAGGTCGCGGGCCAACACGTAGCCCGGGGCCAGCGTCTTGGCGTAGCGCTCGAAGTACATGAGCTGCTTCGACACCAGCAGCAGCTCCTTCGGGGCGGTGGCGCCGTACTGGTTGGCGAGCTCGAGGTTGGCCTTCAGCTGATCGCCGAGGCTGACCGCGCCGATCCCCTGCGTGAGCATGGGCTCCATGACCATGGCGATGGCGGGGCCGGCCACCTCGGGATCGACATCGTCGGGGATCACGCCCACCTTCTGGTACGCCCGGACCACCCGGCGGTAGTCCTGGTCGATGGTGGAGGTGAAGAGGATCTCGCGCATGGTGTCGCGCCACAGCTCGGGGAGCTCGCCCATGATCCCGAAGTCCAGGTAGCTCGCCCGTCCGTCCTCGAGGATCCACATGTTGCCGGCGTGGACGTCGCCGTGGAACGTGCCGTGGATGAGGGCGGCCTCGACCCACACCTTGATGCCGCGGCGCAGGATCAGCTCGCCGTCGACCCCCTGCTCGGCGATCCGCTCGAACTCGTCCATGGGGACGCCCCGCATGCGCTCCATGCAGATGAGGTGAGGCCCGCAGTGGTCCCAGTACACCTCGGGGGCGGTGATGCCGGCGTTGTCGCCGAACGCGCCGATGTGGTCCCGGAAGAACGACTGCCGGTGCGCTTCGAGCGCGGCGTTGAGCTCCTGGTTGGTGACCTCGTGGAGATCCTCGACCATGCCGACGACGTTGGCCCGCTTGGCGAAGTTGAGCCGGCTGATGAGCTTGGTCGCGAAGAAGTACTGGATCCGCAGATCGGTGTTCATGCGGTGGGCGATGTCGGGCCGCTGGAGCTTGACGACCGCTTCGCGCCCGTCGTGGAGCGTGCACGCGTGGACCTGGGCGATCGACGCCGCCGAGAGCGGAACGTCGTCGAAGGCGGCGAAGACCTCGTCGGCCGGGGCACCCAGCTCCTCCTCCACCAGCAGCCGGACGGTGGCCGGGTCGAACGGCCGGACCTCGTCGAGCATCTTCAGGCAGGCGTCGGCGAGGGGGACGGGGAAGAGGCTGGGAGAGCTGGCGATGAGCTGGCCCAGCTTCACGAACGTGGGGCCGAGCTGCTCGAACCCCTCGACCACGCCCTCCGATGCGGCGGTGGCGAAGGAGCGGCCCCGACGGCGTGCCACCCAGCCCGCCGATGAGCGGAGCACGGCGGCGACCAGCACGAACCCGATGACGAGCATCCGGCGGAGCTCGACGAGACCGAACCGGTCCAGCGGCGGCGCGTGGACCTCGAGCGCCTCCGGCGGGGGACCGTCTGCGTAGGGGCCGCGGTGCACGGCGAGACCGTACCCTCTGCCCATGGGTGCCCCGAAGGTGACGGTCATGACGGGTGCGGGGATCTCGACGGACTCGGGGATCCGGGACTTCCGCGGGCCGAACGGCCTGTGGACCCTCGACCCGGCCGCGGAGAAGCTGTTCACCATCCAGAACTACCTGGCCGACCCGGGCATCCGCCGGCGCTCGTGGCTCGCCCGGCGGGAGAACCCCGCCTGGGGTGCGGAGCCCAACGCCGGCCACCTCGCCCTCGTCGAGCTCGAGCGGCGGGGCTCGCTGCGGGCGGTGATCACCCAGAACATCGACCGGCTCCACCAGAGGGCCGGGTCGTCCCCGGACCGGGTGATCGAGGTCCATGGGAACATGGTCGACGCCGTGTGCTGGGACTGCGGAGCGAGGAGCCTCACCGAGGACGCGCTGGCTCGGCTCGATGCGGGCGATGCCGATCCGGCCTGCCTCGTGTGCGGCGGGATCTTGAAGACGGCGACGATCATGTTCGGCCAGAGCCTCGACGGTGAGGTCCTCCGAGCCGCGGCCGCCGCCTCGCAGGACTGCGACGTGTTCGTCGCCGTCGGCACCACCCTCCAGGTCCATCCGGTGGCGGGGCTGTGCCAGGTGGCGGTGCGCTCGGGCGCCGAACTGGTGATCGTGAACCGGGATCCCACGCCCTACGACGACCTGGCCTCCCGGGTGATCCGGGAGTCGATCAGCGAGGCCCTTCCCGTCCTGGTGGACGAGCTCACCGCCTGACGGGGTCGGCCGTGGAGATCAGGCGGAAGACCGGGAACCCGGGGGCGATGGCCAGGACCTGCTCGTCGGTGGCGTTCGCATCGACCCCCTCGAAGAAGCGGCCGACCTCCCAGGCCCACGTCGCCAGGTACTGGCGGAGGATGGCGGGCTTGTCGGCGTCGGCCAGCTCCTCGTAGCCGAAGGCTTCGACCCGCCGACCCACCCGGAGCTCGCCGTGGCCCGCAGCACGCAGGTTGCGGACCCACTCGGTGGTCCCGCGGGGTGACACGAGGTAGCGCTCCCCGTCGAGGACCAGCAGGTTGACGACGGTGGTGCGGACCTGGCCGCTCTTGCGGCCGACGATCCGCAGCTCGCGGGAGCCCGAGATGCTCAGGCCCATGGCGGTGAGGCGACGGGCGAGCCGGTTGAAGACCCGGTCGGCGGCGGTGGGGACGAGGTAGCGGTGGGTGGTCGGGTCGGCGGTGGCGGTTGCGTTCACGGTGGGCTCCTGAGCATTGGGAGAGCAGCGCTCTCTGAATGGGCCCAGTGTTCCCCCGATCGCGACCGTTGTCAAGAGCAGTGCTCTCGCAACATGCGGTAGCGTGCCCGGCATGCCCATCGACCCGAGCACGCCGCGCGCCCAGGCCCGGGTCGAGCGCATCGCCGAGATCAAGGGCGCCGCCCGGCGCCAGCTGGTGGAGGTGGGCTCCGACGGGCTCTCCCTGCGGGCGGTGGCGCGGGAGCTCGGCGTGGTGTCGTCGGCGGTCTACCGGTACTTCGCCAGCCGGGACGAGCTGCTCACCGCGCTGATCATCGACGGCTACGACGCCGTCGGATCAGCAGCGGAGGATGCCGTGGCGGCGTCGGTCGGTCGCCCGACCGACGAGCGGTGGCGGGCCGTCGCCCGGGCGGTGCGGATGTGGGCGGTGGCCAACCCGCACGACTACGCACTGATCTACGGCAGCCCGGTGCCCGGCTACCAGGCCCCGGCCGACACCGTCAGCCCTGCGCTCCGGGCGCCGCTCGCCGCCATGGCCGTCGTGCGCGACGGTGTCGAGGCCGGCGACGTCGAGGTGACCCCGGCGTCGCCGGTGCCCCGACCGGTCCACGCCGACCTCACGCGCATCCGCGCCGGGATCGGCTTCGACCTGTCCGACGAGGTGCTCGCCCGGTCGCTGGCGGCCTGGACGGGCCTGCTGGGCCACATCAGCTACGTGCTGTTCGGCCACCTCCGCAACGGCATCACCGACGAGGACGCCTTCTTCGAGCACCAGCTCGCCCGCTCCACCGCCGACCTCCTCGGCCGCTGACGACCGCGCCGCTCGCTACGAGGCCGCCGCCTCGGCGTCGGCGGCCTTCTTGGCGGCGATGCGGCGGATGGGCGGGTCGTACTTCGGCGCGACCTTGCGGGGCGGCAGGGCGTGGAGGAGATCGTGCGACGCCTCCGTGATGATGGCGACCGCCTTCTCGAACGCCTCCACGGTGGCGTCCGAGGTCTTCTGCACGCCGCTGATCTTGCGGACGTACTGGCGGGCGGCCGCCTCGATCTCCTCGTGGGTGGCGTGGGGCTCGAGCCCTCGGAGCGTGGTGATGTTGCGGCACATGCCGGCCATGGTCGCGCGGGCCTCGGCGCTTGTCACCCGGTGAAGGCGGTGGGCAGCGGCCGCGCGAGCGCTGCGGGCAGCCGTCCGAGGTACTCGGGGCGGGGGATCTCGATCGCCCCCAGCGTGGCGAGGTGGTCGGTCTTCCACTGGACGTCGAGCAGCTCGGCACCGCCCTCGACCAGCACCTCGACCAGGCGGACCAGCGCCACCTTGGACGCGTCGGTCGCCCGGTGGAACATCGACTCGCCGGCGAACAGTCCGCCGACGGCGATGCCGTACAGCCCGCCCACCAGCTCGCCGTCGGCGTTCCACGTCTCCACGCTGTGGGCCCACCCCCGCCGGTGGAGGTCCTGGTAGGCGTCCTTGATCGCCCGGTTGATCCACCCGTGGGGCCGGGTCGGGTCGCTGCAGGCCTCGATCACCTCGTCGAACGCCGTGTCGATGCGGACCTCGGCCCGATCGCACGCCTTGCGGAGCGATCGGCTCACCTTCAGCCCGTCGAGCGGGAGGATCCCCCTCGGGTCGGGCGACCACCAGCCCGGTGCCCGGCCCCACCGCACCGGCATCGGGAACAGCCCGTTCCGGTACGCAGCGAGAATCGTCCCCGGCGCGAGGTCGGCGCCGATGGCCACCAGCCCCGACTCGTCCGCCAGGTCGGGATCGGGCATCTCCCACCGGCTGGGCGGGGGCTCGGCCGGATGGCGGCCGGTGCGCGGTGCGTCGGACATGGGCTGCTGAGCATGCAACAGTGGCGCCACGGGCGCCAGAGGCGTGCCCAGCGGGATGGTGCCCATGCGTTCGGTTCGAGTCCTCGCGGCGGTCGCCGCCGCATCGGTGGGGCTGCTGGTGCCCGCGTCGGCCCACGCCGCCCCGCTCCAGTTCTTCACCGAGACCGCCCACCCCGAGCTGGATCCGCTCGGGGCGACGGCGGCCACGCCGCTCGTGGGCGACTTCAACGGTGACGGCACCTCGGACGTGTTCTCCTACCGCCCCGGCGCCGGCGCCGAGACGATCCTCTACGGCAGCGGGACCCGCACCGGCTTCGTCGCCGCCCAGAGCAACACGTTCTCGGTGAAGGGCACGTACCAGCCGCTGGTGGGCGACTTCGACGGTGACGGCATCTCCGACATCTTCTGGTACGCCCCTGGCCCGGCCGCCGACTCGCTGTGGCGCTTCAGCCTGGGTGGCGGCCACACCACCAACGCCAAGTCCGTGACCGGGACCTACCAGCCGTTCGTGGGCGACTTCACCTCCGACGACGGCCTCGGCACCGATGACATCTTCTGGTACGGCCCCGGTTCCACCGCCGACTCGATCTGGAAGGGCGAGGCGGGCGGGGCCTTCACCTCGATCCCGCAGGCCATCTCCGGCACCTACACACCGCTCGTGGGTTCGTTCACCCCGGACCCGGGCACGGGCGGGAGCACCGACCCGAGCCTCGACGTCTTCTGGTACGCGCCCGGCGCCACCGCCGATTCCCTGTGGCGCGGCGACGGCGACGGGCACTTCTCGCCCAAGGCGTACAACGTCGGCGGGACCTACAAGCCGTTCGTCGGGTTCTTCGACGGCTTCGGGGTCCAGGACATCTTCTGGTACTCGCCCACCGGCACCGATTCGGTCTGGCTGGCCGACCCCGACACCCAGCAGTTCACGAGCCATCCCACGTCGATCGGGTCGGGCTTCACGCCCATCACCGACGAGTTCACCATCCCCGACGAACCCATCTACTGGTGGTCCACCGCCAGCACCGACCGGTTCTGGCTGCCCGAGGGCGAGCCCGGCACATGGGAGTACAGCGAGCTGTCGAACAACACCGACATGGGATCCGGGTACCGGCCCCTCACCGGCGACTTCGACGGCGACACGCACCGCGACATCCTGTGGCTCGCCACCGGTGCGTCGACCGACACCAGCATCTGGTGGGGCCCCGGCTGACCCGCCCCGTCCGCCCCGAACGCGCAGGAGCCCCGGCCGGTGGCCGGGGCTCCTCTCGTTCTCCGACCGGAGTGCCGCCTACTTGCGGTAGTCGTAGAAGCCGAGGCCGGACTTCCGGCCGAGCTGGCCGGCGGTGACCATGCGACGCAGGGCGGGGACGGCGGCGTAGTTCGGGTCCCGGAACTCGTCGTAGAGGGCGTCGAGGATCGACAGCGACGTGTCCAGGCCGACCAGGTCGAGCAGGGCGAGCGGGCCCATGGGGAAGTTGCAGCCGCCCTTCATGGCGGTGTCGATGTCGTCGCGCGAGGCGGTGCCGTTCTCCAGCATCCGCACCGCGTTGTTGAGGTACGGGAACAGCAGGGCGTTCACGATGAAGCCGGCGCGGTCCTTGACCTCGACCGGGTCCTTGCCGCAGGTGCTGGCGAAGGCGGTGACCTCGGCGACGGTCTCGTCGGAGGCGGTGAGCGGCCGGACGATCTCGACCAGCGACATCATCGGCGCCGGGTTGAAGAAGTGGACGCCGACGACCTTGTCGGCGCGGTTGGTGGCCACGGCCATGTCGATGACCGACAGGGTGGAGGTGTTGGTGGCGATGATCGCCGAGTCCTTGCAGATGCCGTCGAGCTCGGTGAAGAGCGCCTTCTTGACGTCCATGTCCTCGACGACGGACTCGATCACGAGATCGCAGTCCGCCACGGCGCCGATGTGGTCGGTGGCGGTGACCCGGGCCAGCGCGGCGTCGGCGTCCTCCTGGGACAGCTTGCCGCGGTCGACCTGCTTCGTCAGCGACTTGGTCAGCGACGCGACCATGGCGTCGGCCGTCTCCTGCTTGCGGGACCGCAGGACCACCTCGTGGCCGGTCTTGGCCGCCACCTCGGCGATGCCCGACCCCATGATCCCCGAACCCAGAATGCCCACGCGCTTGATCGTCATGGGCGGTCAAGCTACCGACCCTCCCTTCTCGGTGCCCAACTCGGGCCTGGATAGGGTCGGGACATGTCTGGACACCTGGCACTGGTCGGCGGCGGCGAGTTCACCGAGGGATGCACCTTCGACGCGGGCCTGCTGGAGGCCAGCGGGGCCGCAGAGGTGCTGATCGTGCCCACCGCAGCGGCCTACGAGCACCCGCAGCGGCTGGTGGACAAGGCGGTCGGCTGGTTCGACCGGTTGGGGATCCCAGCCCGGGGCCTGCCGCTGCTGGCCCGGCCCGACTCGTCGGCGCCCGACGTGGTGGAGGCGCTCGCGGCGTCGAAGTTCACCTACCTGGTGGGCGGGTCCCCGCTGCACCTGCGGGCGGTCATCAAGGACTCGCCGGCGTGGGACGCCATCGAGGCCGCCTGGCTCGCCGGCGGCGTGCTGGCCGGTTCGTCGGCCGGCGCGATGGTCCTGTGCGACCCGATGGTCGATCCGCGGGGCGGTGCCTTCACGCTCGGCCTCGGCCTGCTGTCGGGCCTGGCGGTCATCCCCGCCCACAACCACTGGTCCGAGGACGCCGCCCACCGGACCCGCAAGATGAGCCCGTCGGCGCTGGTGCTCGCCGGGATCGACGAGTCCACCGCCTTGATCCGCGACCCCGAGGGCACCTGGCGGGCCGAGGGTGCCGGCGAGGTGGTCCTCTTCCTCGGCGGCCAGCCCACCGACATCTCCAGCCTTCCCACCTGGCTGGAGTAGCGCCGCAGCAGCAGCGCCGTCGCAGGCGGTCAGCTCTCGGTGATGGTCACCTTCTCGATGGTGACCTGCTTCGAGGGGGTGCTGCTGCCGGGGGCGGATTCGAGGTCCGAGATCTTCTGGAGGACGTCGAGGCCCTTGGTGGTCTGGCCGAAGACGGCGTACAGCCCGGCACTGGGGCCGATGGCCGCCGCGTCGCCCAGGTAGCTCCCCTTCTCCTGCGACACGAAGAAGAACTGGCTGCCGGCGGTGCCGGGACCGGCGTTCGCCATGGCGATCACCCCCGGCTTGTAGTCCTCCGTCGTGAACGGCATGCCCTCGTCGGGGATCGAGTAGCCGGGCCCCTTGTCGAGGTTGTCCTGGGTGTGGGGCGAGCCACCTTGGATGATGCCGGTCTCGGCCTCGGTGCGGAACAGGTCGGTGCCGTCGAAGTAGCCGGATCGAGCCAGGTTCACGAAGTTGTTGGTGGTGATCGGCGTCTTGGTGGTGTCCAGCTCGACGACCACCGTGCCCTCGGTGGTCTCGATGGTGGCCGTGTAGGTCTTGGCCGGGTCGATGCACCGCTTCGGAGCGTCGTCGAAGGTGAGCACCGGCTCATCGACGCCGTCCGCCGGGGCGCACTCGCCCGTGCCGTACGACGCCTCGCCGTCCGAGGCCGAGCTGTCGTCCGCCGCGCCGTCGGCGGCGGTGGTGGTGGCCTTGGCGCCACCCTCGCCGCCTTCGCCGGCGCTGCTGGAGCAGCCGGCGAGCGCACCGAAGATCAACATGGCGGCCACGAGCAGCACGCCGGCGATGACGACGGTGCGGATCGTGGCGTTCCGCTTGGCCTTGGCGGCGGCGGCCCGCTCGGCCTCGAGCTTGGCGGCCTTGTTGGCCTTCTGGCGGTCTCGCTTGTCGGTGCCCATGAGGCGCAGACCCTACCGTTCCGCCCCCGCCGCGTAGCGGCGCGAACGCTCGTCGTGCACGCTCGTCGTCCACTCGCTTCTCGTCTGCGGCTGCGAACGCGGCCAGAATGGGCCGATGCGCGAGGAGGGACACGACGAGGGGGTCGACGACGAGGCGATCGACGACCCGGGGGACAACGCGTTCAGCGGCCAGGTCGGCCAGCGCCTGCGCGCCATCCGCCAGGCCCAGGGCCTGTCGCTCGCCGAGGTCGAGGCCCGCTCCGATGGTCGCTGGAGCGCCTCCGCGGTCGGCGCCTACGAGCGGGGCTTCCGCACCCTCTCGCTGCCCCGGCTGAAGAGCCTCGCCGACTTCTACAAGGTGCCCGTGGCCGTCCTGCTGGGCGAGCCGCTGCCGGTCGACTCCGCCGCCGAGCGCCGCAAGATCGTCCTCGACCTGAACGCGCTGGCCCAGATCGACCCGGCGGCGCCCATCCGCCGGTTCGTCCAGTCGATCATCGAGGCTCGTGGCGACTTCAACGGCAGGGTGCTGTCGCTGCGCCACGACGACCTGAAGGCGCTGTGCACCCTCGTCGGCGGCGACATCCCCACCGGCGTCGCCCAGCTCCGCTCGTGGGGCGTGATGGTCGACGGCCCCGAGATCGCCTCAGATCCGCTTCGCAGTCTCTGAGCCGCAGCCGGTACCGTCACCGGCCGTGGGTCTCGTCGTCCAGAAGTTCGGTGGCACGTCCGTTGCCGATCCCGACCGCATCCGTGAGGTCGCGGATCACGTCGCGCGGACGCTCAAGCGCGGCGACCAGGTGGTCGTCGTGGTCTCGGCCATGGGCAAGGAGACCGACGAGCTGCTCCACCTGGCCTCGCAGGTGTCCAGGACCCGGCCGGGCCGGGAGATGGACATGTTGATCACCGCCGGCGAGCGCAAGGCCACCGCCCTGCTGTGCATGGCGTTGCACGACAAGGGGATCCACGCCGACTCGTTCACGGGCAGCCAGGCCGGGTTCATCACCGACACGAACCACATGAACGCCAAGATCCTCGAGGTCCGCGCCGAGCGGGTGCGCGCCGCGGTCGATGCCGGACACGTCCCGGTGGTCGGCGGGGCGCAGGGCGTGTCCACCAACAAGGACGTCACCTTCCTCGGCCGCGGCGGCTCGGACACCACAGCGGTGGCACTCGCCGAGGCGCTCGGCGGCGTCTGCGAGCTCTACACCGACGTCTCGGGGGTGTTCACCACGGACCCGCGAGTCGTGCCGCTCGCCCGGCGCATGAACCACATCTCCTTCGACGAGATGCTCGAGATGTGCGCGGCCGGCTGCCCGAAGCCCGCGATGCGCGCCGTCGAGTTCGCCCGCACCCACAAGGTCAAGCTGCACGTCCGGTCTGCGTTCACCTGGGAGCCCGGGACCTGGATCACCGAAGAGGAGTCCACCATGGAAGATGCCATCGTCTCCGGGATCGTCGGCGACGACTCCGAGGCCAAGGTCACCATCACCGGGGTGCCGGACCGACCTGGCGTCTCCGCCACGCTCTTCCGCGCGCTCGCCGACGCCGACGTCAACGTCGACATGATCGTGCAGAACGTGTCGGAGGCCGGCATCACCGACATCTCCTTCACGGTGCCGGCGGACGGCCTGGAGTCCAGCGTCGCCATCGCCGAGCGGGTCGCACCGGAGATCGGTGCCGACGGCGTCACCTACGACCCGTCCATCGCCAAGGTGTCGCTGGTGGGCGCGGGCATGAAGACCAACCCCGGCGTGGCCGCCACCGTCTTCGAGACGCTGGCGGCCAACCACATCAACATCGAGATGATCTCGACCTCGGCCATCCGCATCTCGTGCGTGGTGGCCGGCGAGGAGTGCGACGCCGCGGTGGCCGCCCTCCACACCGCCTTCGGGCTCGACGCGACCGGCTGACGCACCTGGTGGGTCCGGTCGCTGGCGCGCGTCGTCGGTCCGGGGGGGCGACGTTGTGACGAGCGGCACACCTCCTACGATCGGCGCATGGCGTGGATCACGGTGGGACCAGAGGGTGTGGCGGAACCGGTCCGGGACGGCCGACGTCGGACCCGCATGGGCCAAACGAAGCGGTGGATCGGCGGGGCGGTCGGACTGATCGTGGCGGTGAGCGCCCTCGGCGCCTGCGGCGGCACCGGCGATGAGGCCACCAGCAGGTCCGGGAGCGCGGACAGCGCCGGCGGGGGCTCGGCCGCGCTCAAGGCCGAGTTGGCGAAGGGGCCCGCCGCCGGCACCCAGCTCCAGGACCGCCAGGTCGTGTACCAGGGCAGCCTCACCATCCGCGTCCCCGACGCCGAGAAGGCCGCGGACCGCGCGCTCCGCTTCGCCGACGACGTCGACGGCTACCTCGGCCAGCAGGACTCGCAGCTCGAGGGCGAGCGCGAGGTGAAGGTCACGCTGCGGGTGCCGGCGGAGGACTTCGATGACGTGATGGCCAAGGCGGCCGAGCTCGGCACCGTGCAGGCCCGATCGGTCGACTCCGACGACGTCACCGACCAGGTCGTCGACCTCGAAGGCCGGTTGGAGAACGCCCAGGCCAGCTCCGAGCGGCTGCGGGAGCTGCTGGCCAAGGCCGAGAACATCGACAACATCGCCGTCCTCGAAGACCGGCTGACCCAACGCGAGTCCGAGATCGAGCAGATCAGCGGTCAGCTGGAGGTGATCGGCAACGACGTCCAGTTCGCCACCATCTCGCTCACCCTCACCGAGAAGGATGCGCCGGCCGTCTCCGACGACCTCCCCGCCCCGCTCGACGCCCTCCGCGCCGGGTTCGTGACCCTCGTCAGCGTGCTGGTGGTCCTGCTGGCGGCCGTGGCCTTCGCCCTGCCGTTCGTGCCGTTCCTCCTCGTCGGGTGGTTCGGCATCCGGGCGTGGCGCAGGCGGCACCCGAAGCCGCCGCCGCCCCGGTTCGAGCCGTCCCCC
>JAOBWH010000175.1 GCA_025463265.1 Ilumatobacteraceae bacterium | reverse complement strand
CGGCGGACACCACCCGCCGCCACATCGCCGTGGTCGCTCAGCACGACCACCTCTTCGACACCACCCTGCGGGACAACCTCCGGCTGGGCGACGCCGGGGCCGACGACGAGCGGCTGTGGGCGGCGTGCCGGGCCGTGGACCTCGCAGCGACCATCGAGGCGCTGCCCGACGGGCTCGACGCCCGCGCCGGCGAGGACGGCCGGCGCCTCAGCGGCGGCGAGCGCCAGCGGCTGATGATCGCCCGGGCGCTGCTCGCCGACTCGAGCGTCCTCGTCCTCGACGAGGCCACCGCCCACCTCGACGCCGACACGGAGCGTCGGGTGCTCGACGGCGTCCGCCGGTGGAGGGCCGGCCGCACCACCGTCGTCATCGCCCACCACGTCGAGTCGCTCGCCGACGTCGACCTCGTCCTCGCCGTCGAGGACGGCCAGGTCGTCCCCCTCAGCGGCAGGTGAGGGTCAGGGAACCGCCGAGGCGACCCATCGAGGGTGCCGGTTCTCGCTCCAGCCCGGCGCGCCGCTCACCACCCCACCTGATCGCCGTCGCCGCGGCTTCACTAGCCTCGCCGACGTGACTGCCGTCGAGAGCTTCCCGATCACGTTCGATGACGACGCCAACGAGCTGCTGGCCAGGGATCCGCTGGCGCTGCTCTACGGGATGCTGCTCGACCAGCAGGTGCCGATGACGTGGGCGTTCAAGTCGCCGATCGTGCTCAAGGAGCGCTTCGGCGACGCCTGGTCGCCCGCCGGCATCGCCCAGATGTCCGAGGAGGACGTCGTCGAGATCTTCTGCCGCAAGCCAGCCGTCCACCGCTATCCCGCAGCCATGGCCCGTCGGGCGCACGGGATCGCGCAGGTCATCGTCGACGAGTACGACGGCGACACCGCCTCGATCTGGACCACCGCCCGGTCCGGCGAGACGCTCTACAAGCGGGTGTCGTCCCTGCCCGGGTTCGCCACCGAGAAGAGTCAGATCTTCGTGGCCCTCCTCGCCAAGCGCTTCGACGTGAAGCCGAGGGGCTGGAAGGCCGCCGCCGGCGCCTTCAGCGACAGCCAGCCGAGGTCCGCCGCCGACGTCGACTCGCTCCCGAAGCTCCGCGAGGTCCAAGCCTGGAAGAAGGCCCAGAAGGCCGCCAAGAAGTCCAAGTCCGAGTTCTCGATGTAGCTCGGCCAAGCTGCGGATCCGAGATGCGGACCATCAGGCCGGGCCGTCGCCCACCGCGGCGGCGACCTCGGCTGCGATGTCGCCGATCGGGTCAGCCATGATGACACTATTGATCCTATCGACGATCCGCTATAACGTTGATCCGTGGCTGCGAACGCCGGCGAACTCATCCGCGAGGCCCGCCTTCGGGCCGGGATGTCCCAGACCGATCTCGCGCGACGCGCCCAGGTGTCCCAGCCGGTCATCAGCGCCTACGAAGGGGGCCATCGCGAGCCGGGAATCGAGATGCTTCGCAAGCTCGTCGAAGCATCTGGCCATGACCTCACCATCGGCGTCACCGCCAGGCCCCACGCCCCGAAGGGGCTGCCAGACACGCCGACCGGGCGGCGGATCCGACGGCACCGTCGGAAGTTGAACGCCACGGCCGCGCAGCGCGGCGCCACCAACCTGCGGGTGTTCGGCAGCGTCGCTCGGGGCGAAGACACCGAGGCAAGCGACATCGACCTGCTCGTCGATCTGGCACCCGGGACCGGCCTTCTCGGACTCATCGGTCTGCAACGCGAGCTCGCCGAGCTCCTGGGGAAGGACGTCGACCTCGTACCTGCCTCCGGATTGAAGGCCGATGTCCGCGACGCCGTCCTCGCAGAGGCGATCGACCTGTGAGACCGGACCGCCTCCGCCTCGCCGACATCCTCGACGCCAGTACCGCCATCGAAGCCCACCTCGAGCGAGGAGGACTCGACGACGGGATGGTCTACGACGCCGTGCGAGTTCGCCTCATCGAGATCGGGGAGGCGGTGAAGGACATCAACCCGGACCTGCTCGCGTCCGAGGCGGGCATCCCCTGGGTCGACGTCGCCGGCATGCGCGACCGCCTCGCCCACCGGTACTTCGACACCGACCACAGCATCGTCACGGCCACCGTCGAGGTCGACCTCCCCTTGCTCGTGGCGGCGGTGAGACGACTCTTGGAGCATCCCGACCTGCCGGCATAGCCACGCCCAGGGACGTTCTCGCCGGTACGGGTTTGGTGTGTGGAATCCGATGGAGCGGCTTTGAAGAGAAGCCTGCGGTCCACCGCTACCCAGGGGTGATGCCCGCCATGCCCGACGGCGACACCGCTGCGATCCGATCGGGCGAGACGTTCTACAAGCGGGTGTCGTCCCTGCCGGGTTTGGCACCAAGAAGTCCAAGTCCAAGGTATCCATGGAACTCCGCCCCGGTTGCCAGCGAGTTGTGATGAGCCTCCCTGAGCCCTCCGATGTGCGTCGGGTTGAGTGGTCGGTGCCCAAGCCCGACAAAGCAGGAGCCTCTCCCCATGAGCAATCCCTTGACGAAGTACATCGCTGCATCGGCCCTCGTTGGGGCCCTGGCCTTCGGTGGTTTCACCGTCGCCGGAGCCCAGGACGGCGGCAGCACCACGACGACGCCGACGACCGAGCAGCCGAGCACGGCCCCGACCGACCAGGCCGAGCACTGCAAGGACAAGGCCGGCGACGCCGGCACCGCGACCGACGGCAGCACCACCCCGGCCCCGAGCACGTCGAGCTCGACCGGGTCGTCCAACATCACCAACACCTGAGGTCGTCGCCACCCTGACGACCCCGTGACCTGACCCTCACGGGTCGGCACCCCGTGCCCGCCCCCTCCCGCCGGGGCGGGCGCGGCTGCGTCATGCTCTGCGAGGTCCAGGCCTGGACGAAGGCTCAAGGCCACCACCAGTCCAAGTCCGGTTGTCCGTGCCGGACTGAGCTCCTCCGATGGAACCCAGGCCACGCTGCAGAGGGTGCGAGGAGGGAAATTCGGACAGAAGCGATGCTGATCGGGCACCGAAGATCGATCGGAAGAACCATCGGAAATGATCGAACATGTGTTCGACTCCCGGCCTGCGCCGGGGTACAATGAGGCCATGACCCCGCCTCGCAGCATCGATGCCGAACCGGCGGGCGAGGTCGGCGCCGAGGCGGCCTATGACGCGGTGGTGGCGGAGCTGGCAGAGGTGGTGGGGGTGATCAACGCGGCGGAGGGCCGGGTGGTGGCGCTCACGGCGCGGGAGCTGGGGGTGTCGGGTGGGTCGCATCTGACGCCGGAGCGGTGGCTGGAGTGGCAGCCCGGGGTGACGCCGGGGCGTGCCGCCGATGTGGTGAAGCTCGCTGGCCGTCGCGCGGAGCTGCCCCACACCATCGCAGCGTTGGAGGCGGGCGGGTTGTCGGTGGATCAAGCCGCGGCGGTGGCGCGGTTCGTGCCGGGCCGGTTCGATGCGTCGGCGGCGCGGGTGGCGTCGTGTTGCACGGTCCGCCAGCTGCGCCAGGCCCTGCCGTGGTTCCGCGACCCGAAACCCGACGGCGCCGGTGGTGGTGATCGGCGGCGTGTGTCGACGGGGGTCGATGAGCACGGCTGGTGGATCCGCGGCCGGCTGCCCGAGGCTGAGGGTGCGGTGGTCGATCAGGCGCTCAAGGCGATGGGCGAGGACCTCAAGCGCCAAGCCCGCCAGGACTGCCCCGACGGTGTTGAGCCTGAGCCGGTGTATGCCGCCGATGCTCTGGTCGCGTTGGCCGAAACGGCGTTGCAGGCGGGTGAGGCTCTCCGGCCTGGTTCGGACCGGTACCTGGTGCACGTGCACCTCCAAGCCGGTGCCGCGGGGACCGTCGAGCTCATGACCCACCTCGGGGTCCGGTTGCCTGATGGGCAGCGCCGTCACCTGCTCTGCGACACCCGCCTGCGCGCTCTGGTGCATGACGGCATGACTCCGGTGGGGACCGGGCGGGTCACGCGCACCATCAACCGGCGGCTGCGCCGCGCCATCGAGCACCGCGACCGCGGCTGCACCGTGCCGGGTTGCGGTGCGACGCGTGGCCTGGAGATCCACCACATCTGGCACTGGGAAGACGGTGGCCCCACCGAAACCTGGAACCTCATCGCCCTCTGCGCCCGCCACCACACCCTCCACCACCAAGGACTCCTCGGCATCGACGGCAACGCCGACCAACCCCGCAACAGCCCCGACAGCATCGTGTTCACCGACCGCTGGGGACGACCCCTCAACCCGACCGGCCAACCCGTCCCACCCGCACCGCCCCAGCCCGGC
>JAOBWH010000154.1 GCA_025463265.1 Ilumatobacteraceae bacterium | reverse complement strand
CACCTCGGCGACGGGTGCTCCGGCGACGCACGCACCGCCGCCACCGCCGCCACCGCCCCCGCCGCCCGCATCGGGCGGCCCGGCCGGTCCGGCCGCGGGAGGTCCGTCGTGATCAACCTCATCCGGTCCGAGTGGATCAAGTTCCGGAGCGTCCGCTCCACCGTCGTGCTCGTGCTCGCCGCAGGTGCCCTCGTCATCATCATCGCCGGCTTCGCCGCGAACGAGCGCAAGGGCGACATCGACGACGGTCGGTGCGAGAAGACGGTCGCTGCCGTCGACGGCAGCAGCTCGTACACGATGGTCCAACCGTGCGACCAGGTGCAGGGCGACGCCGGCTGGTCGCCGGCCAAGGCCCACCTCGGCGACATCACCGTCGGCATCCCGTTCGCCCTCTTCCTCTTCGGCACGCTCGGGGTCCAGATCATCGGCCAGGAGTACCGCTTCAACACCATCCGGCCCACCTTCACCGCAGCGCCCTGGAGGGTGCGCGTCCTGTTGGCCAAGCTGGCGGTCGTCACCACCGCCACCGCTGCGGTCGCCCTGGTCATGGTGCTGATCTGCGGGCTCATCGGCGCGGCCATGCTCAGCCCGTTCGCGATCGACGGCACCGACCAGCGCCTCGTCTGGGGGACCGTGCTGTTCTGCGCAGGGTGGACCATGCTCGGCATGGGGCTCGGCGCCATCATCCGCCAGCCCATCGCCGCCATGCTCGTGCTGCTGGTCGAGGCCTTCGTCGTCGAGAACATCATCGTGGCGCTCTCGGACCGCGCTGCCAGGTGGATGCCGTTCGTCAACGGCATCCAGATGACGGTCCGCGAGCCCGATCGGGGCGGGATGTTCCGATCCCCCCTCGCCGGCGGCATCCAGTTCTTCGTCGTCGCCACCATCGTCTGGGTCATCGGCGCCGCCCTCGCCAACCGGCGCGACGCCTGACCATGGCCACCGACCGCCAGGCCGAACGGGCCCTGCGAGAGGTCCGGGCGGCCTGCTCGGCCCTGCCCGAGGTCGTCGAACGGCCCTCTCACGGTGCACCCACGTTCTTCGTGCGGGGCAAGAAGTCGTTCGTGATGTTCCACGACGATCACCACGGTGACGGCATCCTCGGCATCTGGTGCGCCGCTCCTCCCGGCGCGCAGCAGGAGCTCATCGAGACCGAGCCCGAGCGCTTCTACCGTCCCGCCTACGTCGGCCACCGCGGGTGGATCGGCGTCCGGCTCGACGTGGCGCCCGACTGGGCGGAGCTGCGCGACATCGTCGCCGACGCCTACCGGCAGGTCGCACCGAAGACCCTTGTGGCGCAGCTCGATTCGGATCGCGCCCAGCCCGAGGAGTAGCACCGGCCCATGCGCGTCCCTTCCACCGACGGCGTCGAGCTCGAACTGCACGACTTCGGGGGCGACGGCCCCGCCCTGCTCATCGCCCACGCCACCGGCTTCTGCGCCGGCGCCTACCTCCCGCTGGTGGCGCGCCTCGCCGAGTCGTTCCACGTGTGGGGCGTCGACTTCCGGGCCCACGGCGACTCCACCGCTCCCGCCAGCCTCTCGTGGAGGGGCATGGCCGACGACGTGCTCGCCGTCGTCGACGCCCTCGGCGGCGATCCGATCCTCGGCTTCGGTCACTCGATGGGTGGCGCCGCCCTGGTGGCCGCCGAGCTGCTGCGGCCGGGCACCCTGCAGCGCGCGTTCACCTTCGAGCCGATCATCATCCCGGCGGCGTGGGGCGGGAGCGGTCCCGGCCAGAACCCGATGTCGGCAGCCGCCCGCCGTCGGCGCGCCTCGTTCGCCTCTCGCAACGAGGTGCTCGGGCGCTACGCCCGCCGGCCGCCGCTCGGCGTGTTCCGCGCCGACGCCCTGGCCGCCTACGTCGACCACGGCTTCGCCGACGCCCCCGACGGCACCGTCACGCTCAAGTGCACACCGGAGCACGAGGCGCAGACGTTCGAAGCGCCCAACAAGCCCACGATCGAGCAGGTCCATGCCGTCGCCACCCCCATGGTCGTCGCTCGCGGCGAGCGCGACGGCGAGTTCGGTCCGGCTGCGTTCGCCAGCGAGATCACGGCCGCCGCCCCCGCCGCCGAGCTGCGCCGCTACGCCGAGCTCAGCCACTTCGGCCCGTTCGAGGACCCCGACCTCATCGCCCGCGAGGTGGCGGCCTTCCTCTCGAACTGAAACACGTTCTAGTCTTCGGCGGTACGGCCAGCGCCCAGGGAGCGAGCCAGTGTCCGATGCAACCGTGGACCCGACCACCGCCGCCAACACCGCGTTCGAGGACGCCCACGGCTACCGGCCCTTCGACGCCGACAACCACTACTACGAGGCGCTCGACGCCTTCAGCCGCCACCTAGACCCCAAGCACAAGGCCCGCGTCTTCGACTGGGCCGTGATGGGGCGGCGCACCTACCCGGTGCTCGGCGGCAAGGTGTTCCGGGGGGTCAAGAACGCCACGTTCGACCCGGTCGCGCTCCCCGGCGTCCTCGCCGACTACTTCCGGGGCAACCCCCATGACGAGGACCCGCTCGAGCTGCTCAGCCGCCACGAGCCGATCCGGCCGGAGTACCGCGACCGAGACGCCCGGCTCGCCGCCATGGACCGTCACGGCCTCGACAAGGTGTGGCTCTTCCCCACCCTCGGGATGATCTACGAGGACCCGCTCAAAGACGACCCCGAGGCGGTCAAGCTGCTGTTCACGGCGTTCAACCGGTGGTTGGAGGAGGACTGGGGCTTCGCCTACCAGGACCGCATCTTCTCGGCGCCCTACTTCACGCTCGTCGACGTCGACTGGGCGTGCGCCGAGCTCGAGTGGGCGATCGAGCGCGGCGCCCGCACCATCGTCACGCGCCCGGCTGCCCCCACCACCGCAGACGGGCCCCTCTCCCCCGGCAACGTGCACTTCGACCCGTTCTGGGCCCGGGTCAACGAGGCCGGGATCACCGTCGTGGTCCACGCCGGCGACTCCGGGTACACCTCGCACGGCTACGCCACCGACGGCTTCACCACCGACTTCGGCGGGGTCCCCCAGCCCATCAAGATGCTCCAGCTCGAGCGGCCCGTCGAGGACTGGCTGTCGTCGCTCATCTGCGACAACCTCTTCCACCGCTTCCCCAACCTGCGGGTGGCGTCGGTCGAGAACGGCTCCAAGTTCCTGCCGGGCATGTTCGAGCGGCTCCAGGTGGTCGGCCGCAAGATGAACGGCTGGTTCCCCGAGGACCCGGTGGAGACCTTCCGCCGCCACGTCTGGGTCAACCCGTTCTGGGAGGACCAGGTCGATGACGTCATCGCCGCCTGCGGCGCCGACCGGGTGATCTTCGGCAGCGACTGGCCCCACATCGAAGCGCTGCCCAACCCCCTGGACTACGTGGCCGAGGTCGCCCACCTCCCCGAGCCCACCCAGAAGCTCATCCTCGCGGACAACGTCGCCACCCTCAACCACCTCCAACCCGCCTGACCCACCCAACAACGTGGAGGATCCGTGTCGCTCAGCGACACCGTTCCTCCAACTTCCGCCCCCGATTCCCAACTTGGAGGATGCGGGACGCGATCCGTGCCTGGATCTCCAACTTGGTGGCGAAGTCAGTCAGCGGGGACGGGGTTGGCGGGGGCGAGGACGGGCGGGCGCTTGCCGGCGGCGAGCCAGCAGCCGGCCAAGACGACGGGCAGGCCGAGGAGCTGGCCTCGGGAGAGGGTCTCGTCGAGGACGACCACGCCGAGGGCGAGCGCGACGATCGGGTTCACGAACGTGATGACCGTGGCCTGGGCCGGACCGACCTCGCGGATCAGGGCGAAGAAGATGACGAAGGCGATGGCGGTGCAGATGATGGCCAGGGCGACGAGGGCCCCGATGCTGCGGCCCGTCGGCGTCTCGTCCTGGGTGAGCGCCGCCGGGACGAGGTAGCCGATGGCCACCATGCCGAGGGCGAGGGTGGCCAGGCCGATGCCGGGGACCTCGGCGAGCTTGCGGTCGGTGATGAACGGGGCGATGGCGTAGCAGACCGCCACCACCAGGACCTCGGCCACGTTGACCAGCCGGATGTCGCCATCGCCGCTGGCCGCACCCACCACGAGGGCGACGCCGACGACCCCGATGCACAGCCCGAGGATCCGGGTGCGGGTGAGGGCGTGGTGGTCGCCGAGGATGAAGGCGACGACGGCGCCGAACAGCGGCACGGTGGCGACGAGCAGCCCGGTCAGCCCGGAGGGGAGGGTCTGTTCGGCGTGGCCGAGCAGGATGAACGGGATGGCCATCTCGATGACGCCGAACGCGAGGATCCACGGCCAGAACCGCAGGGCGATCTCCAGCGAGCCCTGGCGGACCGCGATCGGGAGCAGGAGCAGCGCGGCGATGCCGGTCCGGCCGGCGACGATGGTGGCAGGCGCCAGCGACTCGACCGAGATCGAGATCAGCAGGTAGGGCACGCCCCAGATCAGCGACATGGTGCCGAACAGCAGCCAACCTCGACGACTCACCGCCGCATCATGGTGCCGGGTGCTGGTCCCTGTCGCCTTCGTTCGCCGATCGACGAACCCGGTACGGGTCGACGGACCCGGTACGGGTGGAGGGGGTCGGAGGACGAGGGTTGCCAGGTGGGCGGGGTCGGGCGCATACTGGTCGGGATGCGTCCGCTGTCCCACCTCCTCCTGCTTAGGTAGGCACGTGCCAAGCCGCATCGCGGCACGTGCCTCTGCTCCTGCGCCTCCGGGCCGGGAGCTTCGTTCGTTTTCGGGCCACGGTGCGGCCCACCGCCCCGAACGGCGGGGGCACCGATCCCGGTGCCGCCCGCCTCCTGTACGAGACTGAACCAAGCACACGAGAAGCGAGACACCGAGATGCCCCCGCAGCCTGCGACCCCCAAGACCATGCCGTTCGCCAAGTACGAGGCGCACGTGCCACTCGACCTGCGCGACCGCACCTGGCCCGACAACCGCCTGACCGAGGCGCCGCTGTGGTGCGCGGTGGATCTGCGCGACGGCAACCAGGCGCTCATCGATCCGATGGACCCGAGCCGCAAGCTGAAGATGTTCACCACGCTCGTGGCGATGGGCTACAAGGAGATCGAGGTCGGGTTCCCCTCGGCGAGCCAGACCGACTTCGACTTCGTGCGCCAGCTGATCGAGCAGGACCTGATCCCCTCGGACGTGACCATCCAGGTGCTGACCCAGTGCCGCGAGGACCTGATCCGGCGGACCTACGACTCGATCCGCGGTGCGCACGCCGCGATCGTCCACTTCTACAACTCGACCTCCACGCTGCAGCGCAAGGTGGTGTTCGGCTTGGACAAGGACGGCATCACCGAGATCGCCGTCAACGCCGCCAAGCTGTGCCGCAAGCTCGAGGAGGAGCACCCCGAGACCCACATCCGCTACGAGTACTCGCCGGAGAGCTACACGGGCACCGAGGTCGAGTACGCGGTGGAGATCTGCGACGCGGTGGCCGAGGTCATCGAGCCCACGGCGGACAAGAAGCTGATCATGAACCTGCCGGCGACGGTGGAGATGTACACGCCGAACCTCTACGCCGACACCATCGAGTGGTTCCTGCGCACGGTCAAGAACCGCGAGGCCATCGTGCTCTCGCTGCACCCGCACAACGACCGGGGCTGCGCCGTCGCCGCTGCGGAGCTGGGGGTGCTCGCCGGTGCCGACAGGGTCGAGGGCTGCTTGTTCGGCAACGGGGAGCGCACCGGCAACGTGGACCTGGTCACCCTGGGCCTGAACCTGTTCGCCCAGGGCGTCGACCCGAAGATCGACTTCTCCGACATCGACGCCATCCGCCGGGTCGCCGAGTACTGCAACCGGCTGCCCGTCCACGAGCGCCACCCGTACGCCGGCGACCTCGTCTACACCGCGTTCTCCGGGTCCCACCAGGACGCGATCAAGAAGGGGTTCGCCGCCCTGTACACCGAAGCCGAGCAGGCTGGCGCGGCCGATCCGACCAAGGACTACGCCATCTGGGGCGTCCCGTACCTGCCGATCGATCCCGCCCACGTCGGGCGGACGTACGAGGCCGTGATCCGCGTGAACAGCCAGTCCGGCAAGGGCGGCGTCGCCTACATCATGGAGACCGAGCACGGCTTCGCCCTCCCCCGCCGCCTGCAGATCGAGTTCTCGCGCACCATCCAGAACATCGCCGAGGACACCGGCACCGAGATCACGCCCAACGCCATGTGGGATGCGTTCTCGGCCACCTACCTCGCCGACGATGCGGCGTACCGCCTGCGCTCGACCGAGCTGCGGACCGACGCCGAGGGCATCACTTCCATCACCGCCCACCTGCTCGTCGACGGCGAGCCGACGTCGGTGGTCGGCGAGGGCAACGGTCCCATCGCCGCCTTCGTCGCCGGCATCGCCACCGCCGGCATCGCCATCGACGTGGTCGACTACCACGAGCACTCGATGGGCACCGGCGCCGACGCCACCGCGGTGGCCTACGTCGAGACCAAGGGCGCTGACGGCGAGGTCCGCTGGGGCATCGGCACCGACCCCAACATCATCACCGCCTCGCTCAAGGCGGTCCTGGGCGCTGCGTCCCGAGCCCGCACCGCGAGCTGAGCCCGCTCCCCCAGGCGCGACGCATCGCTTCAGGCCGCGGTCGAGATCGCGGCTCGAGGCGAGGATCGCCCTGGCGGGACGAGCACCTCAGGCGGCGGTGGCGGGCGAGGGTCCCGTCCGCCCCCGCCCGCCAGACCGAGACGGATCTAGCTGACGACGACGGTGCCGACCTCGGTGCCGGCGACATCGAGCGACACGGGGTAGGTGCCGGGCTCGGAGATCACGAAGCCGATGGCGGTGTTGGGCACCAGAGTCTGGCCGCCGGCGCACCCGATGATCACGCCGTCGATGCCGAGGCCCTCCTCGGCCTTGATGCCGAACATCTCACCAGCGCCGATCTGGAGCTCGGCGGGATCCATCGTCGACCCGTCGGCCGAGATGGTGGCGATGGCATCGTCGGTCAGGTCGGCCTCGCTGAGCTCGCTCTGGTCAGCGGAGAACAGGACCACCGAATCGCCCGAGAGGTTGTCGCTGTCGGCCGTGGCGTCGCAGTCGGCCTCGTCGGTGCCGCCGGCATCGCCCGAGTCGGCGGCGGTGGTGTCACTGCCCGAGTCGCTGTCCGAGCCGCCGCCGCTGCTCGGTGCAGCGGTGGTGGGGGTGTCGCTCGAGGAGCTGTCGGACCCGCCGCTCGATCCGCAGGCTGCGGCCCCGCTGAGGAGGAACGCGCCGACGGCGGTGACGGCGAGCAGGCGACGGGTGCGGTTCACAGGTTCTCCAAGGCGGCGGTTCCGGGAGCGTGATCGTCCCACCTAGATCGGCCCGCGCCCAGGCTCCAGCGGTCCCAACCCGGTCCCAACTTCGCCCCGACGGGCGATCTTGACCCGCGGGTCAAGACAGGCGGGCGGATCGGCGGTAGGTTCCGGGGCCATGACGATCGACTTCACGCTGACGCCCGAGCTCGACGACCTCCGCCTGCGGATCCGCACCTTCGTCGACGACGTCATCAAGCCCACCGAGGCCGAGCTCACCGACCCCGACCACATCGAGGATCGAGCGGAGTACCTCACCAAGCTCATCGGCATGCGCACCCAGGCGCAGGAGGCGGGCATCTGGCTGCCGCACATGCCGGAGGAGTGGGGCGGGATGGGCCTTGGCCACGTGGAGCTGGCCATGGTGCAGGCCGAGGCGGCCAAGGCCTACTACGGCCCGTTCGTCTTCAACTGCATGGCGCCCGACGAGGGCAACATGCACACGCTGCTCAACTGGGCGACCGACGAGCAGAAGGAGAAGTACCTCAAGCCGCTGTGCGAGGGCACGACGATGAGCTGCTTCGCCATGACCGAGCCCGAGGTCGCCGGCTCGGACCCCACGCTCATCCGCACCAGTGCGGTGCAGGACGGTGATGAGTGGGTCATCAACGGGCACAAGTGGTTCATCTCGAACGCTCGCCGCGCCAGCTTCGCCATCCTCATCTGCCGCACCGAGGACAACCCCGATCTGCCCCAGGCCGCCAACACCGCGTTCATCGTCGAGACCCACTGGGAGGGATGGAACCGGGTCCGAGAGGTCGAGACCATGCACGGCGGCACCGGCCACTCCGAGATCGTCATCGAGGACCTGCGCGTCCCCGACGCCAACATGCTGGGCGGCCGCGGCCAGGGCCACCTGCTCGGCCAGTCCCGCTTGGGGCCGGCCCGCCTCGCCCACTGCATGCGCTGGATCGCCCAGGCGGAGACGGCGCTCGACATGATGGTGGACCGGTCGCTCAACCGGTTCTCCCACGGCTCGATGCTCGCCGAGAAGCAGGGCGTGCAGTGGATGATCGCCGACTCCGCCATGGAGCTGTACCAGGCGAAGCTGATGGTCCTGCACGCGGCCTACCGCATCGACAACAAGCTCGACTTCAAGTCCGAGGTGTCGATGGCCAAGCACTTCGTGGCCAACATGCTCGGCCGGGTGATCGACCGATCGATCCAGGTGCACGGTGCCCTCGGCTACTCCACCGACACACCGCTGGCGCACATGTTCCAGCACGCCCGTTGGGCGCGCTTCGCGGACGGCGCCGACGAGATCCACCAGATGCGGATCGCCCAGCGCACCATCGCGGCGTACCGGGACACGGGCAGCACCCGGCTCGCCACGGGCGACCTCCCGATCTGACGCTCAGGCTGCGGCGTCCACCGCCGCCTGCACGTCGCTGGCCGGGACGGCGAGGTACTCGTACTCCTCCTCGTAGTCGTCCGGGGTGAACGGGTACTTCTGCACGACCTCGGGGCTCACCAGCAGCTGGGCGAACAGCGATTCCGGGGACGTCCCCTTGCGCAGCTCGAGGATCCAGAAGTAGCGGCCGAGGTTGCTCGGGGCCTTGCCGAGGGCGGCCTGGTAGCGCTGCCCGATGATGACGTCGTAGCCCTCGGTGCTCCGCTGGAGCGAACGGGGGAGGATCGCGCGGTCGGTCGACGGCGTGATCGCCTTCTGCCACCGGTCGAGCTCGGCCTGCGTGGGCTGGCGGCCCAGCACCGCCACGAAGGTCTTGCGGATGGACGCCTCCTCGTCGCCGTTGCGGAAGAACTCCCGCGATGACAGCAGGACGGTGTCGATCGCCTCGTACGACCGGCCCGCCGCCGCCTTGTCCATCCAGTAGGCGAGGCTCGCGGTGTCCGCCGTCCGGCCGAGGATCCGCTGGTAGGACTCCCGGATGCGGAGGCGGCGGTACTCGTTGCTGTTCATGATCCCCAACGGGATCTTCGCCAGGTCGCGGGGGTAGCGGAAGTACTCGGCCTTCCACTTGGCCGCCCAGTAGTTGGTGGTGGCGGTGTCGGGGTTGCGGTTCATCATCGCCGGGAAGGTGCCGCGGATGTAGCGGACCGCCTGAGAGGGTCCGGCCTTCACCAGGATGCTGTCGGTGGTGGAGCGGTCGGCCGAATCCGGGTCGGCGGTGTCTGACGCGACCACCGCGGGCAGGGTGAACAGGCCCGAACCGGGTGCCGTCAAGACCACGTCGACGGAGGCCGACGAGCCCGGCGCGACGTCGCCCAGCTCGCACACCACCGACTCGTAGGAGGACGAGCGCTTGCAGCCGCCCGGGACCGTGCGCAGCTCCAGCGGGTACTGGAAGCCGAGGCCGGCGACCACGCCTTCCGCGCTGTCCGGGCCGGCGTTCGACGCGGTGACCCGGACGGTGATCTGGGTCGGCGCGGTCGCGGTGTCGGGGGTGTGGGTCATCGAGACCGAGAGATCGGCGCTCGGGTCGACGGCCCCCGCCGCCACGGGGGCCAGCGCCCCGCTCCCGGCCAGGCCGACGACCGCGAGCGCGATCCCCCACCTCCGCCATGCCTGCGAACGGTCCCCGCTGCGTGCCGCCACGTCCCCTGCTCCCTGTTCTGGGGCACCCCGGTGGGCACCCCTGGCGAACCTAGGACGACCCAGGGCCCCGTTCGGTTCCCGTCACAGCACTGGAACGTGCGGGTCACATCGTCATCTCCGGCTCCTCGGCCGGGCAAGGACGCCGACGGCGAGGGGCACGTCGCGACGAGAGGTCGGTCAGCGGTGGGTCAGAGGTCGCGGAACGGGGCGCCCTTCTTCGGCTTGCCACCGCTCAGGCCCACCGCGACCTCCAGCTCAACCAACGACTCCTCGAGGTGGACGAGGAGGCGCTGGAGGCGGGGGACCCGGCGACGGCAGCCGGTGAGGCCGATCTCGAGGTTGTCGACGTAGCTGGTGAGGGTGATGTTCAGCGCCTGGCCGTGGTACGGGATCGAGATCGGGTAGACGCCCTGCAGGTGGGCACCGTTGAGGTACAGGTCCTTCCGGGGCCCGGGCACGTTCGAGATGATGATGTTGAACGGGGGGCGCATGCCCTCGCCGCCGCCGAGCATGGAGACCAGCGGGGTGGCGAACATGTTGGCGGCGCTCAGCGCCAGGAGCTGGAGCTGCGAGCGGCCCTCCATCGTGTCCTTGGCGATCTGCATCGACTCGCGGATGCGGGCCAGGCGCCAGCTCGGGTCCGCCGTGTCGGTCGCGAGCGACGTGAGCACGGCGCCGACCGCGTTGCCGCCTGCGCTGTCGTCGGTGCGCAGCGACACCGGCACCATCGCGGTCAGCGACTCGTCGGGCAGGGCGCCCAGCTCCGCGAGGTAGCGGCGCAGGGCGCCCGAGCACATGGCGAGCACGATGTCGTTCAAGGTGGCGTCGGACGCCTTGGCCACGGCCTTGACCCGAGCCACGCTCCACGTCTGGGCGGCGATGCGACGGGCCCCCGTGATGTGGACGTTGAAGATCGTGGGTGGCGCCTTGAACGGGAACGCCGCCAGGTCCTCCTGCAGCGCCCGGCGCGCCTGGGACACGAACACCGGCCCGGTGGCGGCGATGTCGACGGCGCCCCTCGCGGCATCGAGCACGAGCTCGAGCGGGTTGGGGGCGGCCGCGTCCGGGCGCGGCCGCTTCGCCTTGGCGGCCCACGGCGGCGGCACCTCTGCCTTCGGATCCGTCGACAGCCAGCGCTCCAGCAGGCGGAGGGCCGACACGCCGTCGACCATGGCGTGGTGGACCTTGGTGTAGGCGGCGAAGCGGTTGCCCTCGAGGCCCTCGATCAGGTTGAACTCCCACAGCGGCCGCTGCCGGTCGAGCAGCGAGCCGTGGAGCCGCCCGCCCAGGGCGAGCAGCTCGCGGACCCGGCCCGGGGCGGCGAGCGCCGAGTGGCGGACGTGGTACTCGATGTCGAGCTCCTCGTCCTCCCGCCAGGCCCACTGCATGCCCGTCCGCACCGAGCGGTAGGGCCGCTGGCGGAACAGGGGTGCGATGTCGTCGAAGGCGAGCATCGCCTCGTACTGCTCGCGCAGCCAGTCCGGCCCAGCACCCTCCGGGAGCTCGAACACCTGGAGGCCGCCGACGTGCATCGGCGTGGCGCGCGACTCGGTCAGCAGGAACGGCAGGTCCGGTGCGGCCACCAGCGCCATCGGATTCTTCCCCTTCTGCACCGGTCCGTTCGGCCCGAGCCGCGGCCGATCGTAGGGCACGCGCGTTCGATGCGAACCGCTGCCGTGCACCGGCAGCTGACGGACGGTCCGGTCAGGGCAGGGTCGACAGGTAGGCGCGCCAGCTGCCGTGCTGGGTGATGTCGGGGGCGTCGGCGAGGCCGCGGGTCTCGCAGATGAACCCCTTGACCCAGCGGCCGTCCTCGAGCTCGACGCTGCCGATGCCGAGCGGCGGGGCCACGCCGGCGACGACCTGGCCGAAGCCGGCCGCGTCGAGCGACCAGACCTCCACCTCGATGGCCTTGCCGCACCCCTCGACCCGCTCGAGCGCGGGCCGCAGGGGCGGGCCGCCGTCGAGGCGGTACAGCCGGTAGCGGGGCGAGGTCCGGGTGGTGGCCACGAGCTCGGCACCGCGGTCCGTGAGCTGGTGGTTCAGCGGCTGCCCGCGGAGGTGGGCGCCGACGACGGCGAGGGAGATCCGGTCCGCGCCGGCGAGGGGGCCGGAGGCGATCGGATCCGAGGTCGTGGACACCGCGCCAACGTAGCGAGCCTCCGTGCCCGCCGAACCGCCCCCTCATGAGCGCTCGGGGTCGGACACCTGACGCGATGCTGACGCGCCCGCTCTGAGGGGAGGTTGTGGTGCCCCCGTAGCGTGGTGGGCATGAGCGCGACGACCGATCCCCAGCCCGGCACCACCGCCGCCACCGCCACGGGCCCCTCCGGCGCTGCGGCCCCCGCCGACGACGTGGTGCTGCAGGAGGTGGCGCTGGGAACGCAGTGGCCGACCATCGACCCGTTCCTGTTCTGCGCCCACCACCTCGACCACTACCCAGAGGGCGACGGCGAGCTGGGCCCGGCGGCCACGTTCGAGGGCCGCGAGATCGGCCAGGACTTCGCCGGCAAGGACGGCTGGAACATGTACCACGGCGACCACGTGCCCGGGTTCCCCCAGCACCCGCACCGCGGCTTCGAGACGGTCACCGTCGTGCGCCAGGGCCTCATCGACCACTCGGACTCGCTGGGCGCCACCGCCCGGTTCGGCCGGGGCGACGTCCAGTGGCTCACCGCGGGAGGCGGCGTGGTCCACTCCGAGATGTTCCCGCTGGTCGATGCCGAGGGGCCGAACCCGCTGCACCTGTTCCAGATCTGGCTGAACCTGCCGGCCGCCGACAAGCTCGTCGACCCGTACTTCACGATGCTCTGGGCCGAGGACATCCCGACGGTCACCCACACCGACGATGCCGGTCGGACCGCCACCGTGAGCATCTACGCCGGGGCCATCGGCGAGGTGGCGGCCCTCGCTCCCCCGCCGAACTCGTGGGCCGCCCGCCCGGAATCGGACCTGGCGATCTGGCACCTCGCCCTCGAGCCCGGTGCGACCTGGACCCTCCCGCCGGCCGAGGGCCCCGACACCGTGCGCGTGCTCTACGTGTTCGAGGGCGACGGCGTGACCATCGGCTCCCACCCGATCGGCAACGAGGTCGGCGCCGTCGTGCGCTGCGACGCCCCTGCCACCATCACCGGCGGCTCCGCCGCAGCCGAGGTCCTGGTCCTCCAGGGGCGACCCATCGGCGAGCCCGTGGCCCGCTACGGCCCGTTCGTGATGAACACCGAGCAGGAGATCCGCCAGGCGTTCGAGGACTACCAGCGCACGCAGTTCGGCGGCTGGCCCTGGGACGACGACGCCCCCCACCACGGCCCGATCCAGGGCCGCTTCGCCAAGCACGCCGACGGGCGCATCGAGGAGCGGTAGGGCGCTCGTCACCCGTCCGGCTGCGCCCCCGCCGGGGTCCAAGCGGGGTCCACCTGGGTTCCAAGAGGGGGTGGAGATGCTGAAGGTGCCGGGAGGTCCCGGCGACCGCCCCCCCAGCACCAGGAGCAGCCGTGACCACCGACCAGCCTCTCGCCCTCGCCGCCGACGTGCACCTCGTCCGGTCGCTGCCCGGACGCGACGGCCCCGAGCGGCTGGCGATCAACTCGCTGGTCCTGCGCAGCCCGGGCGACACCGTCCTGGTCGACACCGGCGCAGCGACGGGCCGCGACGCCTGGTGGGAGCAGGTGGAGTCGATCGTCGACCCCGGCGACGTGCGCTGGGTCTTCCTCAGCCACGACGACGCCGATCACGTGGGGAACCTCCCCGAGGTGCTGGAGCGCTGCGACCAGGCGACGATCGTGACCAGCTGGCAGCTGGGCGAGCGGCTGGCGGCGACCGTGTCCGTCCCGCTCGACCGGTGCCGCTGGCTCAACGACGGCGAGCGCACGGCGCTCGGCGAGCGGGAGGTCGTCGCCGTGCGGCCCCCAGCCTTCGACGCCCCCACCACCCGGGGCCTCTACGACGTGGCCTCCAAGGTCTACTGGGCCGCCGACTGCTTCGGCGTGCCCGTCCCCCACCCGGTCGACGAGGTCAGCCAGCTCGACCGGGACGTGTGGGACCACGGCCTGCTCCGCTTCGGGTCCCTGCTCAGCCCGTGGGTGGCGCAGGTCGACCCCCGGCGCTGGCGGCAGGCCGTGTCTCGCGTCGCTGCCCTCGACCTCCGGGCGGTCGCCAGCGCCCACGGTCCGGCCATCCGCCAGCGCGACGTGGACCACGCCCTCGACCTGCTGGCGGAGCTGCCCGAGCACCCCGAGGAGGCGGCTCCCGGCCAGCGAGAGCTCGAGGCGCTGATCGCCGCCACACGAGCGGCATGACCCCCGGGACACCCGATCGGACCGTCGACGTGCCACCGGGCGTGCCGCTCGCCCCGCCAGCGTCGCCGGCCCGCTAGCTTTTCCCGATCAGCGGTCGAGCCCGGCACGACCGCCACGTCCATCGCGCAGGACCGTGGCCCTCCTCGACACCCCACCCCACCAACTCCTGACCATCTCCGTGCTCGGGCCCGTGCGCGCCCATCGGGAGGGACGGCCGGTCGTGTTGGGCGGGCGACGGCAGCGCAGCGTGCTCGGGCGGCTCGCGATCGCCGCCGGGCACGTGGTGCCCACCGATCGGGTGATCGACGACCTGTGGGCCGGCGAGCCCCCGGCCTCGGCGGCCAACACCCTCCAGAGCTACGTCTCCAACCTGCGCAAGGCGCTCGGGGGATCCGCCCCGGCGATCGAGCGGGTCGGCGACGGCTACCGCATCAGCACCGAGACCGCCGAGCTGACCACCGCCCGCTTCGAGCTGCTCGTCGACGGCGCGCTGCGGCCCGGCACCGACCCCCAGGAGCGCCTCGACCGGCTCGACGCCGCCGTCGCCCTCTGGGACGGCCCGGCCCTGGGCGACCTGGCCGACGAGGCCTGGGCCAAGGGCGAGGCGGTCCGCCTCGACGAGCTGCGCCTCGCGGCGGTCGAGGAGCGCTTCCGGCTGCTCCTGGAGCTGGGCCGCCACGCCACGGCGGTCGGCGAGCTGGCGGCGGCGGTCGACGCCCACCCGCTGCGCGAGCGCCTGGCCGAGCAGCTGGTGCTGGCCCTCTACCGGTGCGGGCGCCAGCCCGAGGCGCTCCTGGCGTACGAGGCGACCCGCGAGCACCTCGCCGAGGAGCTGGGCCTCGACCCGAGCCCGGACCTGGTCCGCTTGGCCGAGGCCGTCAGCAGGCGGGACCCGTCGCTCGACCTGGTGGTCCCGTCGCCCGAGCCGGTGGCCCCCGCCCCCCTCGGTCCCAGCGTGGTGCCCGTCCCGGTCACGCCCGGGCCCATCGACCTCCCTCCTGCGGTGACCGAGCGCCGGGCCCGCAGCACCTTCGTGGGGCGCGAGCGCCAGCTCGAGGCGCTCGACCGGGCGTGGGAGGCGGTCGGCGCCGGCGACCGCCGCCTCGTCACGCTGTCCGGGGAGCCCGGCATGGGCAAGACGCGCCTGGCCCAGGTGTTCTGCCAGCGGGTGCACGATGCGGGGGGCCACGTCCTGTGGGGACGCTGCACCGCGGAGAACCTGGTGGCCTACCAGCCCGCGGCCGAGGCCCTTCGCACCGCGCTGCGGTCGGTCAACCCCGAGATCCTCAGCGCGATCGTGGACCCCCGGCCTGCGCTCCGGCTCCTCCTGCCGGCCGACGATCTGGCGGATCCCGCCGAGAGCGCCACCGACGCGTCCCGCTACGACCTGTACGAGGCGCTGGTCGAGGTCCTGGGCGACGTGGCCTCGTCGGCCCCGATCGTCTACGTGATCGACGACGTGCAGTGGGCCGACCGCTCGACGCTCGGGCTGGTGGAGCACCTGATCCGCCAGGACCAGACCGGCCGCCTGCTCGTCGTGGCCACCGTCCGGCGGCCGGCCGGCCGGAGCACCATCGACCTCGACCGGCTCCTCACCGACCTGCGGCGCGACGACCGCCTCGACCAGATCGAGGTCGGCGGCATGTCGGCCGAGGACGTGGCCGAGCTGTTGACCGAGCGAGGCGTCGCCGACGCCGGGGAGCTGGCCGCATCGCTGCGCGACCGGACCGGCGGCAACCCGTTCTTCCTGGAGTCGCTCGCCGAGCAGGGCGGCGGCGGACCGGACCTCAGCGCCCGGGACCTGCCCGAGAGCGTCCGCGACCTGATCGATCAGCGCGTCGATGCCCTCGACCCCGGCGTCGCCCGGGTGCTGACCGCTGCGGCGATCATCGGCATGCGCGTCGACCTGGACCTGCTCAGCACCGTCGCCGACCTGGAGATCGACGCCCTCCTGGACGTGATCGACGTGGCGGTGGGTGCCGGCCTCCTCGCCGAGGACGAGGACCTCGGCTGGGTCACCTTCCCCCACGCCATCGTGCGCCAGGCCCTGGTCGCCCGGACCACCCGCAACCGCGAGGCCCAGCTCCACCTCGTGGTCGCCGATGCACTGGAGGGGCGCCCCGGTCCCGATCACGAGACCGCCATCGCCCGGCACCTGTCGAGC
>JAOBWH010000148.1 GCA_025463265.1 Ilumatobacteraceae bacterium | reverse complement strand
GGGCGGAGCCGGCGGGGCTCGTCCTGGTCCGCACCGATGACGGGGCGCGCACGCCCCGCACCGGCCCCGTCACCATCGGGCGGGCCTCCGATCGCACCATCACCATCGACGACACCCGGGTCAGCCGGGCGCACGCCACCGTCGAACAGACCCCTTCGGGCTGGGCCATCACCGACGCCGGATCGTCCAACGGCACCACCGTGAACGGCCAGGCGCTGACCGCCCGCGCCGCCTGGGTGCTGGCGGAGGGCGACGTCATCGGCATCGGACCGGTCCAGCTGCGCGTCCAGCGCGAGGGCGGCGGCCGCTCGGCCGGCGGCCGGGCCCTCGACGACAGCGACCGCACCCGGATCTCCGGCGAGGTCCTGCCTCCCCCGAGGCGGCCCCGGCCATGATCGTGCTCATCTTCCTCTTGGTGGGGCTGGGGCTCGGCGTGTCGGCCGAGCGCCTCACCGGCGACCGCACGGCAGCGCCGAACGCCACGCCGGCACCGAAGCGCAAGCGGCGCTGGGGCCGGATCATCGCCATCACGACCCTGGTGCTGGTCATCGCCCTCCTGGCCGTCGGCCTGTTCGCCTACCGGTGGGCGTCGGACGTCTTCAACTCGATCGAGAAGGTCCCGGTCGCCTCGGTGCTCTCCGACGACACGTCCGCCGGCACCAACTACCTGCTGGTCGGCAGCGACAACGGCGCCGAGGGCGGCGAGCAGCGCGAGGGCGTCGAGGGCCGTCGCTCCGACACGATCATGGTGCTGAACATCCGGGACGGGAAGGCGAAGATGCTCTCGCTGAACCGGGACCTGTGGGTCGCGAACCCGGCCACGGGCGAGAACGGCCGGCTCAACGCCACCTACAACGCTGGTCCGGCGAACCTGATCCAAGCCGTGACCCAGAACTTCGGCATCCCGGTCAACCACTACATCGAGATCGACTTCGTCTCGTTCGGCAGCATGGTGGACTCCTTCGGCGGCATCGACATCGCCTTCGAGCACCCGGCGTTCGACCTGGCGTCGGGCCTCGACGTGAAGCAGTCCGGGGTGGTCCACCTCGACGGGAAGCAGGCGCTGGCCTACGTCCGCTCCCGGCACTACGCCGAGATGATCGACGGCCAGGTCGTGCTCGACCAGACCAGCGACCTGGGTCGCGTCCAGCGCCAGCAGGTGTTCCTCCGCGAGATCATGAAGGAGGCGGGCCAGAACCGCAGCCCCTTCACGCTCATGAAGACGGCGGAGAACATGAGCGGCGGCCTGCGCATCGATGACGAGATGACGATGCTCGAGGCCGCCCGCTTCGCCTGGGACATGGGCCGCCTCGACCCGGTGTCGGTCCCCCTCCCGGTCACGCCGCGCACCACCAGCGGCGGCGCCGCCGTCCTCGACCTCGATCAGCCGGCCGCCAACCTCGTGCTGGACCAGTTCCGCTGATCCCGGCCGCTCACCGATCCGCGTCAGCGGTCGTCGAGCGAGAGGTGCTGGTAGTCCATGGGGTCGGTCCAGTCTCCGCCCCACTCCCAGCCGACGGCCGCGAACGCGGACCGCACGACGCCGTTGCGGTTGATGGTGCCGGTGACCTTCACGCTCCGGTCGGCGTAGGGCTCGCCGGCGGGCGGGAGCACGGTGCCGGACCGGGTGACGTAGGGGTTCTGGACCGGGTTGATGTCGATGGCGGTGCCGTAGGCGTGCGCCGACCAGCCGCTCCCGCCGGTGACCCGCCGGCAGTTGAACGCCGAGGTGTTGTTGGCGGCCATCGACTCGTCGTCGGAGGACCCGTACCGCTGCACCGGATGGATGCGCTCGACCTGGAACCGGCCGGCGTAGAGCTTCCCGAACGCATCGGCCACGTGCTGGGCCTCCGTGGCGCGGATGATGAGGTCGCCGGTGTGGGCCCTGCCGTCGTAGCCCCAGTACGCCACCCGGACCCGGCGGAGGGCGGAGGGACCCACGGGGCAGCCGGACCGCCAGCTGGACCCCAGATCCGTCGCGGTGACGGTGGCGATCGAGCTGCGGTACGCCGGCGCACCGCTCGCTCCCGGGGCGGGCGGCCTCCCGGTCCCGGGGTCGAGGCACCCGGTCAGGATGCTGGTCGCGGCCAGCACCAGCAGGAGGCCCGCAGGCCGGGCGTTCCGTCGCACCGTCCCAGGGTACGGCCGCACTACCGTTCGCGGCCATGACCGAGGAAGACCAGACGGCGCCCGCACCGGACTTCGGCACCCGCATCGCGGCGGCCTACGCCTCGGAGGGGTCCACGGTCGACATCGGGCGAGCGGTCCTCGACGGCACCACCTTCCCCGGCGCCGTGGTCCAGGTGCCGACCGCCATGTGCAACCGCCACGGCCTCATCGCCGGGGCCACCGGCACCGGCAAGACCGTCACCCTGCAGCTCCTGGCCGAGCAGCTGTCGGCCCAGGGCGTCGCCGTGTTCACCGCCGACATCAAGGGCGACCTGACGGGGCTGGTGAAGCCGGCGACCCCCGGCGAGAAGGTGCAGGAGCGCATCGACGAGCTGGGCCTGACCTACACACCGACCGGGACGCCGGTGCAGTTCTGGTCGCTCGGCGGCCAGGGCCCCGGTGTCCCGATCCGGTCGGCCATCAGCTCGTTCGGCCCGCAGCTGCTGTCCAAGGTGCTCGGCGCCAACGAGACCCAGTCGTCGTCGCTCGCGCTGGTCTTCTACTACGCCGACCAGAAGGGCCTCCCGCTCCTCGACCTGGTGGACCTGGTCGATCTGCTCACCCACCTGACCGGCGACGAGGGCAAGGCCGAGCTCAAGACCATCGGCGGCCTCTCGTCGGCCACGGCGGGGGTGCTGCTGCGCAAGCTCGTGGAGCTGACCCAGCAGGACGCCGAGGCCTTCTTCGGCGAGCCCGAGGTGACCATCGACTCGCTGATCCGCCTGGCCCCCGACGGCCGAGGCGTCATCAACTGCCTGGAGCTGGCTGCGGTCCAGGATCGGCCCAAGCTGTTCTCGACGTTCCTGATGTGGCTGCTCGCCGAGCTGTTCGAGACCCTGCCGGAGGCCGGCGACCTGGACAAGCCCAAGCTGGTGTTCTTCTTCGACGAGGCCCACCTGCTGTTCGCCGATGCGCCCAAGGAGTTCGTGGAGCAGGTGGCCCAGACCGTGCGCCTCATCCGCTCGAAGGGCGTCGGCGTGTTCTTCGTGACCCAGCTGCCCGACGACGTCCCCGACGTCGTCCTGGCCCAGCTCGGCAACCGGGTCCAGCACGCGCTGCGGGCCTACACGCCCCGCGACGCCAAGGCGCTCAAAGCGGCGGTGTCGACCTACCCGAAGACCGAGGACTACGACCTCGAGGAGGTGCTGACCCAGCTCGGCATCGGCGAGGCCATCGTCACCACCCTCTCCGACGACGGCGCACCCACCCCCGTGGCCTGGACCAAGGTCCGCCCACCGCAGTCCCAGATCGGCGCGGTCGACCCCGCCGAGGTCAAGGCCCTGGCGGAGGCCAGCGAGCTCTGGGCCACCTACGCCACCGAGATCGACCGCCCCAGCGCCCGGGAGCTTCTGGCCCGGAAGATCGGTATCGAGGAGGCTTCCGGTGAGCCGTCCGCCGCCGGGCCGGAGCCGACCGTGGTCCGCCCCGACCTCCCTCCGCCTCCGGGTGGGGGCATGGAGATTGAGGTCCCCGAGGAGCCGCACGGCCCACCGGCGAGGAGGAAGGGCGGCTCCCGGTCGGGGCCACCCGCCAAGAAGAAGACGGACGACGGCAACCCCATCACCGACTTCCTCAGGAGCCGCGAGGGGCGGGCCACCATCAACAACGTGGTCCGCGGCGTCTTCGACCTCGCCAAGAAGCGCTAGCGCGACCGACGACCCCCTCGAGGCGCGCCCGGCGCGCAGGGTGCGAGGGTGACGCCGGCACGGCCCGAAGGAGATCGCCGGCCACGGCCTCACCTGGGCGCCCGCTCAGGCCAGCAGCTCGGCCTCGTGGGGCATCGCCCCCACGGTCCCGGGGCGGGTGACGGCGATCGAGGCCGCCCGGTTGGCCCGTTCGAGGGCGGGCAGGAGGTCGTTTCCGTCGGCGAGCGACGCCGCCAGCACACCGAGGAAGCAGTCGCCCGCTCCGGTGGTGTCCACGGCGTGGACGTGGATCCCGCTGATCACGTGATCACCCGAGGGTCCCGACGACACGGCGCCCTCGGGTCCCAGCGTGACCACCACGACCTGCTCGCCCGTGCGGATCGCGGCCGCTTGCTCCAGCGCCTCGCCGTCGAACCCGGCGAGCGCCGCCGCCTCGTGCTGGTTGACGACGACCACATCGGCTGACGGCACCAGCGACACGCCGGTGCCGATGGGCGACGGGTTGAGGACCGACCGGGCGCCGGCCTCGTGGGCGGCGAGGAGGGCGGCGGCGACCGCCTCGACGGGCACCTCGAACTGCGCGCACACCACGTCGTCTGCGGCGAGGGCGACCGGCGGGAACGACGCGGCGGCGTTGGCCCCTGGGGCGACGGTCACGGTGTTGGCGCCGACGCGGTCGACGACGATCAGCGCCGAGCCGGTGGCCAGCTCGGGACGGACCGCAAGGTGCCCGACGTCGATGCGGTCGTCGGCGGCGACCGTGCGGAGCCAGGCGCCGTCGTCGTCGTCGCCCACGCAACCGATGAGCACGACGTCGCCACCGACCCGGGACGCGGCCACCGCCTGGTTCAGGCCCTTGCCGCCTGGAACCGGGTCCAGCACCTCCCCGGTCACGGTCTCGCCGACCGCAGGGTGCCGGTCGACGCGCCAGGGCCGATCGACGTTCAGGCTCCCCACCACCCACACCCGCCCCGACGCAGCACCCATGCCCGCATGATGCCCCACTACGTTCGGACGCGTGAGCGAGCAACGGGTGAGACCCCGGGTCCTGATCGACTGCGACCCGGGCCACGACGACGCCATCATGATGGTCTGCGCTGCGGCCTTCGCCGACGTCGTGGGCATCACCACCGTCAACGGCAACGTCGGGCTCCACCACACCACCCGCAACGCCCTCGCCATCGCCGAGCTGCTGGGGTGGGACGTCCCCGTCCACGCCGGCGCCGCCCGGCCGCTCATCGCCGATCCCGTGGACGCCAGCGAGGTCCACGGCGAGGACGGCATGCACGGCACGACCCTCCCGACGCCCAGCCGGCCGGCCGGCGACGACGGCATCGGGTTCCTGATCGAGGCGACGAGGCAGGAGGAGGGCCTCCACCTCATCGCCACCGGCCCGCTGACCAACGTGGCGCTCGCGCTGCGGGTCGACCCCGGCTTCGCCCGCCGCCTGGCCGGCATCACCTTCATGGGCGGTGGGGCACTGGGCGGCAACGTGACGGTGGCCGCCGAGTTCAACGTGTTCGCGGATCCCGAGGCCGCAGCGATCGTCTTGACCGCCGAGTGCCCGGTGCGCATGTGCGGCCTGGACCTGACCCACCAGGTGACGGGGAACGACGCGCTCTTGCAGCGCCTCCGAGCGGTGGCCGGGCCTGCGGCGAACCTGACGAGGGAGATCCTCGAAACCGAGCTGGCCGGGTACGGCCGCTACGCCAGCGCCGCCGCTGAGCCGCCCCTGCACGATCCGGTCGCCCTGCTCGCGGTCACCCACCCCCACCTGTTCCAGGAGGAGCTGCGGCCGATCCACGTCGAGCTCGCCGGGAGCCACAGCCGCGGGACGACCCACGTCGAGCGCCGGGTCGCCGCAGGGAGCGCCGTCACCGGGGAACCGACCACGAGCTGGGTCCACACCGTCGACGGCGCCGCCGCCATCGATGCCATCGTGGAGGCCTGCGCCCGTTGGTCGTGAACGAGGCGGTCGTGGTCCCGTGGGGCACGACCGGCGGGTACGGTCGCCGCCCATGAGCCAAGCAGCAGGGCCGTACGAGGGTTTCGGCGGCCGGGTCGCCAACACGTTCGCCGGTTCGGAGAGCTGGTGGCCGCAGCGGCCCACGCCGGGTGCCGACGCCCCCAACATCGTGATCGTGATGGCCGACGACCTCGGCTTCGCCGACCTGGGCTGCTACGGCTCCGAGATCCCCACCCCGAACCTCGACCGGCTGGCGGGCGCCGGGCTGCAGTTCACGAATTTCCACGTGACGCCCATGTGCTCGCCCACCCGGGCGGCGCTGCTCACCGGCGTGAACCCGCACCGGGCCGGGGCGGGCCACGTGGCCAACTCCGACCCCGGCTTCCCCGGCTACGCCGCCGAGCTGGCCGACGACGTCGCCACCGCGGCCGAGGTGTTCGGCGACGCCGGGTACGCCACGTTCGCCATCGGCAAGTGGCACCTCACCAAGGACAGCGACCTGTCCGACGCCGGCCCCCGGCACAGCTGGCCGTGCCAGCGCGGCTTCGACCGCTACTACGGGGTGCTCGACGCCTTCACGAACCTGCACCACCCCCACCGCATCGTCGAGGACAACCACAGCCAGGAGCTCGACCAGTACCCCGACGGCTACTACGTCACCGACGACCTGACCGACCGGGCGATCTCGATGATCCGCCACTCCAAGGCGTCGAACCCGTCGAAGCCGTTCCTCCTGTACTTCGCCCACATCGCCATCCACGCCCCGCTGCAGTGCAAGGAGAGCGACCTGGCGAACCACCGGGGCCGCTACGACGAGGGTTGGGACGCGCTGCGCGAGTCCCGCCACCAGCGCCAGATCGACCTCGGCCTGCTCCCCGAGGGCACGCCGCTCGCGCCTCGCAACGCCGAAGCGGGCGATGACGTGGCGCCGTGGGACTCGCTCAGCGCCGAGGACCAGGCGCTGTTCGCCCGCTACATGGAGGTGTACGCCGCGATGGTCGACAGCGTCGACCAGTCCGTGGGCCGGCTCTACGCCGCCCTCGAGGAGCTGGGCGAGGCGGAGAACACGATCTTCGTGTTCCTGTCCGACAACGGGGCGTCGCGCGAGGGCGAGGCCCAAGGCACGACCTCCTACTTCCGGACCCTGGTGTCCAAGAACGTCACCGACATGGAGGACGTCGAGGTCGATCGCGCGCGCATCGACCTGGCCGGCGGCCCCCAGACCCTGGTCCACTACCCCCGGGGCTGGGCGATGGCGTCCAACACGCCGTTCCGCCTCTACAAGATCAACACCCACGCCGGCGGCCACTCCGTCCCCTTCATCTGGCACTGGCCCCGTGCCGAGGCGTCCGGGCTCCGCGACCAGTGGTCCCACATCACCGATCTGCTGCCCACGCTGATGGAGCTGGCCGACGTGACCCGGCCGGAGGTGCGCAACGGCATCCCCCTCCAGCCCGTCGACGGGACCAGCCTCGTCCCCGTCCTGGCCTCCGCCGCCGCCCCGCACGAGCGCGGCGGCCAGCTGCTGGAGATGCAAGGCCACCGCGGCTGGTATGAGGGCGACTGGGAGATCGTCACCCGCCACGTCGGCCTCACGCCCTTCGGCGACCACGAGTGGGAGCTGTACAACCTGGCCGAGGACCGCACCGAGACCCGGAACCTGGCCGCCGACCACCCCGAGAAGGTGGCCGAGATGGCGGCCGCGTGGGAGGCCGAGGCGCGGCGCTGCCAGGTGTACCCGCTCGAGGAGGGCTCCCGGCTCCGCTACGTGATCCGCCCCGACTACGACCTCCCCCTCCAGGAGCCGGTCCGCATCGTCGCGGGCACCCACACGCTCGAGCGCTACCGGTCCCAGATGCTGATCCAGTGGCGCTCGTTCGACGTCGACGTCGAGCTCCACCACCACGCTGGCGACACCGGGGTCCTGTTCTCCCACGGCGACCAGGGCGGCGGGTACTCCCTGATGATCGAGGACGGTGACGAGCTGGTCTTCGTGCACAACGGCTACGGCGTGATGCAGGAGCTGCGGGCCGGGACGGTGCCCGACGGCACCGAGCACATCCGCCTCTCGATCGAGGCCCCGGGCAGCTGGCGGTGGGACGCGTCCGTTGCGGTCGACGGCCAGGACCGGGCCCGGCTCGAGGGCCTGGTCATGCTGGGCGCGATGGCACCGTTCGAGGGCATCAACGTCGGCATCGACCGCCGCTCGCCCGTGAGCTGGGCCGTGCACGAGGCCCACGGCACGTTCCCCTACCGCGGCCAGCTGACCGCCGTGACCTACACCCCGGGCGAACCGGCGCCCGATGCCGGCACCAACTTCATCGATCTCCTCCGCGAGATCGGGCTGGCCTACGAGTAGTGGGCCCTGATGGCCAACCGCGACCACGAGGAGCAGTCGATCGAGTTCGCCCTCGAAGGCGGGGTGCGGCCGCGGCCGCAGCCGCTCAGGCGCCGATGACCGGCGGGTTCGGGTGGCCGGCGGCCTCGCACAGCGCCACGTAGAAGTCCAGGACCATCGTGGCGTCGATGACCAGGTCGACGTTGCCCTCGGCATCGAGGTTGAGGTTGGCGCCGTAGATGGCGAACCAGACGTCGGTGACCCCGGTGTTGGTCTCGGGGACGATGAGCGTGTGCTCGGAGCCGGCCGGCTCGAACAGGTAGCTCCCGGCGGTGTTGACCTCCGGGTACTCCTCGTACTTCCACGACCCCGACTGGGTGAAGGCGAAGACCTGGCCGGTGTGCTTGTGCTTCTGCACCCTGCTGCCGGGCTGGAAGCGGTTGCGGATGACCCACAGGCCGTTGGGGATGTCGACCTGGAGCAGCTGGAGCTCGATGCCCTCGTCGATGGTGACGAAGGGGAGCTCGTCCTCTCCTCGGTGCAGGGCGGCAGGGATGTCCATGAGCGTCATGCTCAAAGCCAACCACGTCTGCCGGTAGCGTGCTGCGGTGCCTGAGACCCCCTTGCGCATCGGCCTGATCCAGTGCGGCCACGTCCATCCGGACCTGGTGCCCACGCTCGGCGACTACCCGGAGCTGTTCGCCGATCTGCTCGGTCCGCACGGCATCGATCTCACGACGTTCGACGTCGACCACGGGCGGTTCCCCGACGACCTCAGCCGGTTCGACGGCTGGGTCATCACCGGCTCGGCCAACTCGGCGTACGAGGACCTGCCCTGGATCCACCAGACCGAGGACCTGCTCCGCACGCTGGTCGCCGACGAGGCCCCGATGGTGGCGGTCTGCTTCGGGCACCAGCTCCTCGCCCAGGCCCTCGGCGGCCAGGTGGCCCGGTCGCCCGACGGTTGGGGCGCGGGGGTGCACCGCTACGAGTTCACGGGCGCGCCGCTGCCGTGGATGGACCCGGCGCCCGCGGGCGAGGTGCGGATCATCGCCAGCCACCAGGACCAGGTGGTGGCGCTGCCCCAGGACGCCGTGGTCATCGCCCGCACCGCCCACTGCCCCATCGCCGCCTACACCATCGGGTCGTCGGTGTTCGCCATCCAGCCCCACCCGGAGTTCACCGCTGCCCTCTCGCAGGGCTTGGTGGAGCGCCGTCGGGAGCGCATCGGGCCCGAGGTTTCCGACGCTGCGCTCGCCAGCTTGGGCGAGCCGCTCGACCGGGACCTGGTGGCCGGGTGGATGGCGCGCTTCCTCCGCCACGCACGCCCGTAGGCTGCCCGCATGAGCGACCTCGACGACGTCAACGAGTTCAACCGCGGGATCATCGAGCAGTTCCGCGCCAACGAGGGCAAGGTCGGTCCGCCCTTCGAGGGTGCGCCGCTGCTGGTCCTGCACAGCACGGGAGCCAAGTCGGGCAAGACCCGCCTGGCGCCCGTCGTGTACCAACCGGTCGGTGGCTCCTGGGCGGTGTTCGCCTCCAAGGCCGGCGCCCCGGACAACCCCGACTGGTACCACAACCTCGTCGCCAACCCGGCGGCCCGCATCGAGCTCGGGACCGAGACCGTCGACGTCACCGCCCGGGTGGTCGAGGGCGATGAGCGGTCCGAGATCTGGGAGAAGCAGAAGCAGCTGATGCCCGGCTTCGCCGAGTACGAGGCCAAGACCGACCGGGTGATCCCAGTCATCGTGCTCGACCGCGCCTGACGGTCCTCACGGCCCCGATGAGCTGACGGGCCGGTCGCCGTCCCGGCCCCGGGGGCGACCCGGCTCGGGGGCGCCCGGCCCGCGGGCGCGACCGTCAGCGGGAGACGTCCCAGAGGTGGTGGACGGGATCGTGGACGAGGTACCGGCTGATGCTGGCGACGGTGAAGTTCGATCCGTCGCTGCGGCGGCCGGTGCGGTCCCACTGGGCACCCGAGATGGTGTCGAGGCGGGCGGTGATGACCTCGGCGTTGGCCGCCAGGTCGGCGATGACCACGTCGGGGTCCTGCTCGTCGTAGCGCTCCTCCTCGGCGGTGGCGTCCTGGTCCCAGTTCGGGAACAGCGGGTCGTCCTCATCGAGCATCAGGCTCAGGCGCTGGTCGAAGCGGGCGAACACGTCGCGCACGTGGCAGGCGTACTCCAGGGAGGACCACGTCTGCGGGTCCGGTCGCCCCGGAGCGATGCGGCCGGCAGCGTGCAGCGCCACCCAGTCCGCAGCGTTGGCCCGGAGCAGATCGGCCACATCGGTGTGGTCGCAGGCCGAAGCATCGAACCCGCACTCGGGACACACCCGCTCCAGGACCCACGTCCAGTCCTTGTCGTCAGGGGTGATGTCGTCAGGGGTGATGTCGTCAGGGGTGATGTCGCCGGGACCGAGGTCGTCGGTGGTGGGGTCATCAGGCGTGATCATGGGGCGAACCTACGGTAGAACCGGGCCCATGGAACCCGTCGTCTCCCCTGCCGTCCGCATCACCGGGCTCGACCACCTGGTGCTGAACGTCGCCGACACCGAGCGGTCGCTCGCCTTCTACACCGGCGAGCTCGGGATGGCGCCGGTGCGGGTGGACGAGTGGCGGCGGGGCGAGGTGTTCTTCGCCTCGGTGCGCGCGGATGACACCACCATCATCGACCTGCTCGAGGTCGCCCCCGACGGTCGCAACGTCGACCACTTCTGCCTGGTGGTCGAGGCGCAGGACCTCCAGGCCGTGGCCGACAGCGGCCGCTTCGAGGTCCTCGACGGACCTGACCTGCGCTTCGGCGCCCAGGGCGACGGCACCTCGCTGTACGTCCGCGATCCTGACGGCAACGTCGTCGAACTGCGCCACTACGGCAGGTAACCCGGCCTCAGAAGATGAGTACCCGCTACTCATGACCCTTCGAGGGGACCTGCGTACGTTCATCGCATGGCACCACGGTGGTGCCGAGGCGGACACGAGCCCGCCGACATCCCCTGGAGGAATCCCATGCGACGAGTTCTCGGAGCCATCATGATCGCCGGCCTGCTGATGGGCGGGGCTGCCTGCGGCAGCAGCGGCGGCAGCGACAGCGGCAAGTCCGACACCACGGCGGCCAAGTCCGACGAGGGCAGCACCACCGACAGCGGCAACGCCGACGTCAAGGCCTACTGCGACGCCGTCGACGACTACGTCGCCAAGGTCAAGGAGACCAAGGACGATCCGGCGAAGGCCTCGGCCCTCACCGAAGAGGCCCAGAAGCTCACCGACAAGGCCTCGGCCCTCGCCACCGCCGGCCTCGACGCCGGCGATGCCCAGGACGTGGCCGACTGCACCAAGAAGTCGACCGACGCCCTGATGCCCAGCTGATCAGATCAGCGAAGCTGATCAGCGCCCTCCAGCGCCCTCGCCGCCTTGTGCGGCGGGGGCGTTGGCGCTTCTCGCCGCACCCGGCACCTCTGGACAGATCTCCCGACATGGACCGGAGATCTGTGCAAGCGTCGGCGGGCGATGGATGGGGAGGGTGGTTCGAGGCGGATGCCGTGGCTGGCCGCCGCCCTGATGGCCGTGGCGCTCCTGGTTCTGGTGGTGGTCCGGGTGACCGACGACGGCGACGCGACCCGGGCTCTCGCCCCGCCTTCGCCCGAAGCGCCGGCGGGTGGTCCGAGCGCCGTCACCACCACCCGACCGATCACCGAGGTGGAGGCGTTCCTCGATGAGCCGCCCGCCGAGGTGAGCGATGAGGACCTCGGCGGCATCGGGTTCACCGACGTCACCGAGGCGGCCGGCCTGTCGAGGCCCCAGGCCTCGGCCGAGCTCGAGACGGCCATGAAGGCGGATCTGTCGATGAGCTCGGGCGCGGCCGTGGCCGACGTCGACGCCGACGGGGACGCCGACCTCTACGTGACCCGCGTCGGGCTGGCGAACTCGCTGTACCGCAACGACGGCGACGGCACGTTCACCGACATCGCGCTTCAGGCGGGCGTCGACCGCACGCCGCCGGAGGGCGGCTACCAGGGATCGGGCGCAGCGGCGTTCGCCGACATCGATGGCGACGGCTGCCTCGACCTGTACGTCGCCGGCGTCGGCAACGGGAAGCAGCCCGGCGAGGCGGCCCTGTTCGTCAACGACTGCGCGGGCCGCTTCGAGGAGCAGACCGCGGAGCGCGGCGTGGCGCTCCCGGCGACCGACGCCGCTCTCGGCGCCCAGGGCCACGGCGTCACCTTCGCCGACTACGACCACGACGGGGACCTCGACCTGCTCGTGCTGCACTGGGACCCGGCGTTCCTCGGCGGGAAGGCCGCGGCGCTGGCCTACGAGCAGTTCCCCGACCCGGACTCGCTCTGCGAGCGCACGCGGGCCAACCGCGCCGCCGGTGCGGACCGCACCCCCGCCGCCGGGCCCAACCGGAGCCGCCTGTTCCGCAACGACGGAACCGGCCGCTTCCACGACGTCACCGACGAGCTCGGCCTCCCCCTCGACCGGATCGCCGGCTTCACGGGCGACTTCGTGGACATGGACGGCGACGGGTGGGAGGACCTCCTCATCGCTGGTGACTTCTGCACGAGCGCCTTGTTCCGCAACGACCAGGGCACCGGCTTCACCGACGTCACCGAGGAGGCCGGCGTGGCCACCGATGAGAACGGCATGGGCTCGGTGGTCCGCGACCTCGACGGCGACGGGCGCCCGGACTGGTTCGTGACGTCGATCTCCGGTCGGACGAAGTCCGGTGCGTGCCCCACCCGGACCGGCAACACGGCGTGCTCGGGCAACCGCGTGTACCGCAACCGCGGCGGTCTCCGCTTCGACGATGCGACCGACGAGCTGGGCGTGCGAGCCGGTTCGTGGGGGTGGGGCGCCGCCATCGAGGACTTCGGCAACGACGGCCGCCTCGGCATCGTCGCCGCCACCGGCTACGCCGGCGAGGAGCCGCCCCGCGACCAGTTCCTCGACGACCCCCTCCACCTCTGGATCCCGCTCGCCGGCCGACCAGAGGTCCGCCGGGATGCGGCAGCGTCGGCCGGGCTCACCGAGACCGGGCTCAGCCACGCCGTGATCCCGTTCGATTACGACGGCGACGGCGACCAGGACCTGTTCGTGGCCAACTTCGGGGACCCGCCGAACCTGTACCGCAACGACGCGCCCGCCGACCGGCACCAGGTCACGGTCCGCCTCGATGACCTGTCGAGCCCCGGCAACCGGGCCGGCGTCGGCTCGAAGGTGCGGGTGTCGTGGGGCTCGGCGTCCTCGACCGGCTGGATCACCACGAGCGGTTCGTACGAGTCGCAGCGGCTCCCCGAGCACCACGTCGGCCTGGGGTCCCACGACGGCCCGGTGACCATCGAGGTCTGGTGGCCCGGGGAGACCGAGCCGGTGCGCTCCACCGAGACCCGGATCGACCGCGTCATCACCGTCCGCCGGGCCTGACCGCCGGTCGTCCGGGCTTGCGCCTACGGCAGCCGCTCGGTGATCACGAAGTAGCCGCCTGCGTCAGCCATGGCGAACGAGCCGTCGAACGGCACCGTCTCCCCGTCTGAGGTCACGGTCCCCGTGGCCGCGATACCGAGACGAGGCGGGGCCTGCGGCTCGTCGGGGTCGCGGAGCAGCTCGACGGTCATCGTCTCGAACTCGTAGCTCGGCCCAGGGGCGACCAGCAGACCGGCGACGAGGTCGTGGCCCATCTGCTGGGCCGTCTCGTCGACCAGCGGTGGTTGGGTGCGCTCCGCCGAGGCGCCGATCTCGACCGCCGGCACGGCGCCGGCCGGAACCTCGACATCGGGACGCTCCCCCGCCGCCGCCTCCGAGACCACCGGCCTCGGCTCCCGCGCACCGTGGCCGGCACCCACCGTGGCGGCGAGGAAGGCCACGGCCCCGAGTCCGAGCAGCGGGACCCGGCGGGCGAGCGCCGGGCGCCCCGACGGCGCCGTCCGCAGCCAGACCCGGGGATCGTCGCGCTCGTCCTCGACGGCGGGGGCGAGCCGCTCGATCAGCGGCCGTGCCGCGCACACCAGGACGAGCGAGGCCAGGATCGCCACCTTGGTGGCGTACTCCGTCCGCTGCGGTGCGACGAGGAGGGTCGCCACCACCGCGACACCCGCGCCGAAGACGACTCGGCCGACCCGGCCCACGGGGATCGTCCGCGGGTCGGTGATCATGAACAGCGAGAACACCAGGATCTCCGGCGAGGACACCAGGACCCACCAGTACGAGGCCCCTTCCACCGGCACGGAGCTCCACCGTGCGGTCATCGCGTGGCCGCTCCAGGCCAGCACCCCGGTGCCCACGGCGAACGTGACGAAGAACGGCGCCGCCACGCCCAGCAGCCCCTGGCGGTAGGTGATGGCGACCCCACCGGCGGCGATGACCACCAGCGCGGCGACGATGCCCGGCGACAGCGGGCCCCACCAGAGGTCCTGCGGATCTGCGTGCAGAGCGCCCAGCACCAAGAAGCACACGACCAGCCCGAGGTTGCTCGGGTTGAAGAGGTGGCGGCCCCGCACCCGGATCACGTGCTTCGACAACAGCGACAGCGCCGCGACCGACACGAAGATGGGGGCACCGCGCAGGCTCCACCAGTCCCCGTGCTCGGTGCCCGGCACCCGCAGGATGAACGCCACGCCGTTCCCGGTGAGCATGGCGCTGGCGGGCCACATCACGACGCGGCGCTGCCAGAACGTGATCGACAGCTCCAGCACCGCGCACGTCCCCAGGCACAGCAGGATCTGGGCGATCGACAGCTCGAAGCCGAGGACCGTCTGGCCCAGGATCTGCAGCGAGAAGATGACGGCGGCCAGGTGGAGCCGCGGGTCGCGGAGCTTCGGCAGCAGCAGCGGGTAGCGGCGATGGCCCAGCCCGATGGTGCGTGCGGCCGCCCCCTGCGGCTGGACCAGTGTCGCGATCAGCTCAGGCTACGCGATGATCTCCGCCAGCTCAGGCGGGAGAACCGCGCGCCGGTCTCTCCCTCACCTGCCGAGGGGGCACGGCGGCAGATGGCGGCGTCGTGGCGCTCAGAGCTTGGGGACGACCTCATCGCGGTAGAAGCGGAGGAAACCCTCCTGCTCGGGGCCGATCTGGTGGATGTACACCTCGTCGAACCCGGCCTCCAGGTACGCCCGGATGGATTCGATGTGCGCCTCGGGGTCCGGGCCCATGGGCGCCGTGCCGATGGCGGTCTCCTCGTCCACGAGCTGGACGGCCTGCTCAAAGATGGCCGGCGTCTTGATCTCCTGGGCCAGCTCACCGGGCAGGCCCATGTTCGGCCACAGCTCGTAGGCGAGCTTGCGGCCGGCGGCCTCGCTCTCGGCCCAGCACGCCTTGGGGCAGCCGATCGCCGGGCCCGTCCCGCCCGCCTTCCGGTAGGTGTCGACCAGGTCGGCGTCAGGAGCCGTGGTCACGAACCCGTCGCCGATCCGCGCCGCCACCGCCGCCGCCTTCGGCCCGAACGCGGACACGTACACGGGCGGCGGCTCGTCGGGCAGGGTGTAGATCCGGGCGTTGTCGACCCGGTAGAACTCGCCGCGGTGCGTCACCTCGTGGCCGGTCCACAGCTTGCGCATCAGCTCGACCGCCTCTTCGAGCATGGCCAGCCGCTGGTCGGTGGGCGGCCACTGGTCGCCCAAGATGTGCTCGTTCAGGTTCTCGCCGGTTCCGACGCCGAAGAAGAACGAGCCCGCCATCTGGGCGGTGGTCGCCACAGCCTGGGCGACGACGGCCGGGTGGATGCGGATCGTCGGACAGGTGACCCCGGTGCCGAGTCGGGCACCGGGCGCGACCGACGCGAGCCCTCCGAGCACGTTCCACACGAACGGGCTCTGCCCCTGCGCGTCGTTCCACGGGTGGAAGTGATCCGAGATGATGAGGTTGTCGAAGCCGTGCTCGACCCCCATCGCGCCGAAGCGGACGAGTTCGGAGCCTCGGTGCTCCTCGCTGGACAGGCTGTACCCGATGATGGCGTCGGTGCTCATGCGCCTTCGCTACCCGGCGCCCCGCTCGACAAACGATGGCCGGGCCGTCACCCGGGGTAGGGGTGGTCCGCGAGCAGGCGTGCGAGGTGGACGGCGTTGGACGTCAGGGTCGAGATGGTCTCGGCCACCTTCTCGGGCACCTCATCGAGGTCCTTGAAGTCGACCGAGCCCATCGCCTCACCCACCCAGTAGGCCTGCGCCCCGGCGGGGATCGTGAAGCCGACGTCGGCGAGCCCCTGGTACGCCTGGGCGGCGACGTTGTGGGCGCCGTCCTCGTTGCCCACCGTCGCCACCACCGCGACCCGGTCGCTCGCGATGGGGCGCCCGTCCCCATCGGTCTCGCCGATGAAGGCGTCCAGGCGCTCGAGGACCCGACGGCAGACGCTCGACGGGTTGCCCAGCCAGATGGGCGTCGCCAGAAGCAGGATCTGGGACTCCAGGATGCGGGCGCGGATCTCGGGCCACTCGTCGCCGCCTCCCTCGTCGGAGGTGACCCCGGGCGCGACGTTGCGGTCGGCGATGCGGATGCTGTCGAGCACCACGTCGTGCTCGCCGAAGGAGCGGGCGAGGTGCGAGATGAGCGCCGCGGTGCTCGACGCTTCGGGGGAGGGTTTGAGCGAGCAGTTGAGTGCGAGGGCGGAGAGGGTCATGACCCGCACCTACCCGGAGCGCGCCCGGCGCAACCGACCGGCGGGCGCGCTCCCCTGCGGTCAGCTGCCCCGGTTCCAGTGGCGGTGCAGGGCGAGCGCAGCGAAGAACGGGTCCGGCGAGACCTCGACGCCCTCGGCTTCGGGGTCGACCCCGATGCCCTCGCCCCACGCCGGGTCGGTCACCGCCACGGTCTTGTGGTGCCGGAACGCCTCCTGGACGAAGGCGGCGATGGCCTCGTCGGGCTCGCAGGCGAGCACGACGCCGTCGTACTCGACGGGGTCGGTGATGTGGAAGGACCGGTCGACGGCCACGCCCTTCTCGAGCTTGCCGAGGTGCGGACCGACCACGACGACCTCCACGCCGAGCGGATCGGCGGCCGTCCGCCAGGCCGACACGCTCCGGGTCGACGTCGCGTCGTCGACGAGGACGGCGACGATGCGGCCGTCCACCGGCCCGGGCTCCTGGCGGTCGAGCGATAGCGCGCCGGAGAGGAGGGCCGGCTCGACCGGTTCGCCGTCGGGCACGGCGATCCCCAGGTGGGCGGCCACCTGCTCGGCGAGGCCGGCATCGACCTGGGCCAGGTTCGCCACCATGCGGGCGTGGATGCCGCCGCTCACGCACTTGGCCAGCTCGAAGCTGAAGGCACTGGCGATGTGCTCCTGCTCGGTCGGGGTCAGCGATCGGTAGAACAGCGTGGCCTGGGTGTAGTGGTCATCGAAGCTCGCCGGACGCAGCTTGACCTTCGGCCCGGCGACGTCTTGGGGCGGGTGGGTGTACGTGGTGTCGTCGGGGCCGGCGAAGGGACAGCCGCCACCGAGCGAGTTCGGGGTGTAGGCGGCGACGCCCTCGTGCACGGCCTGCTGCATGAAGCCGTCGCGGTTGTTGTCGTTGACCGGCGCGATCGGGCGGTTGATGGGGATCTGGCCGAAGTTCGGACCGCCGAGGCGCGTGAGCTGCGTGTCCAGGTAGGAGAACAGCCGGGCGTGCAGCAGCGGATCGTCGACGAACCCGATCCCGGGCACCAGGTGGCCCGGGTGGAACGCGATCTGCTCGGTCTCGGCGAAGAAGTTGGTGGGGTTCCGGTCCAACGTGAGCACGCCGACGGGGCGGACCGGGCACAGCTCCTCGGGCACGATCTTGGTGGCGTCGAGCAGGTCGATGCCCTCGAACGTCTGGTCCTCGGTGTCGGGCATGACCTGCACGCCCAGCTCCCACTGCGGGAGGTTGCCCGAAGCGATGCGGGCGTGGAGGTCGCGCCGGTGGAAGTCGGGGTCGATTCCGCCGAGCTTCTGCGACTCCTCCCACACGAGGCTGTGCACGCCGGCCACCGGCTTCCAGTGCCACTTGACGAGGGAGGTGGAGCCGTCGGGGGCGACGAGCCGGAAGGTGTGGACCCCAAAGCCCTCCATCGTGGCGTAGGAGCGCGGGATGGCACGGTCCGACATCGCCCACATCAACATGTGGGTCGACTCGGGCTGCAGGCTCACGAAGTCCCAGAAGGTGTCGTGGGCCGACTGGGCCTGCGGGATCTCGCGATCGGGCTCGGGCTTCACCGCATGGACCAGGTCCGGGAACTTGATCCCGTCCTGGATGAAGAAGACCGGGATGTTGTTGCCGACGAGGTCGAAGTTGCCCTCCTCGGTGTAGAAGCGGGTCGCGAACCCGCGCACGTCACGGGCGGTGTCGGCCGAGCCGCGGGACCCGGCGACGGTCGAGAACCGCACGAACACCGGCGTCGTGGCCCCGGCCCGCAGGAACCGTGCGGCGCACAGGTCCTCGAGACCGCCGACGGCCTGGAACGAGCCGTGCGCTCCGGCACCCCGGGCGTGGACGACCCGCTCGGGGATCCGCTCGTGGTCGAAGTGGGTGATCTTCTCGCGGAGGTGGAAGTCCTCGAGCAGGGTCGGGCCGCGCTCGCCGGCCTTCAGGGAGTTGTCGGCATCGTCGACGCGCAGGCCGGTGGCGGTCGTGAGGCGATCGCCCTCCTGGGCCCACCCCGGTGCGCGGGCGTCGTCCACCGCCGTGCCGGTCACCGGCTCGGGCGTCTTGCCTGCGGCCCGCTTGGCCTCGGCGGCGGCCACGGCCGCCGCCTTCGACGGTCGGCCCGCCTTGGCGGGGTTGGGCTGAGGCGACTGGCTGGGCTTCGAGGGCATGCGGTTCCTTTGCGAGGGGGTCGATCGCAGGTACCCGGTCCGCTGCGGCTGCAGACGGGGGTGACGCAGGCTCACCCCCGGTGGACGGTGACCACCTGCGATCCGGCTTCACATCACGCCCATCGGGGTAGAGAGGGACATGCACGCGATCACCCTGCTCGAGAACGATCACCACGCGGTTGAGAGGCGCCTCGAGCGCATCCTCGAGCGGTCCACGCGCCGGGGCGACTGATGGCGGCGGCGGGTCCGGCGGCGAGCGGAGCGGACGCCGACGCCGATGCGATCGTCATCGGCGCCGGCCCCAACGGCTTGGTCGCCGCCAACCTCCTGGCTGACGCCGGGTGGAGCGTCCTGGTGCTGGAGGCGAACGCCGAGCCGGGCGGATCCGTCCGCTCGGCCGAGCTCATCGAGCCCGGCTTCGTGAACGACGTGTGCAGCGCGTTCTACCCCCTCGCCAGCGAGGGGAGCCCGATCGACGAGCTGCACCTCGAGCAGCACGGCCTGCGATGGCTGCACGCGCCGACCGTCCTGGCCCACCCGGTGGCCGACGGCTCGTGCCCGGTGATCTCGCGCGACCTCGCCACCACGGCTGCGTCGCTCGACGAGCTCCACCCCGGCGACGGCGAGGCGTGGAAGGGCCTGATCCAGCGCTGGGAGGACCTGCAGCCCCACCTCTCCCGCCTCATCTACCGCCCGTTCCCACCCGTGGCGGCCGCCGGCGGCCTCCTGCGCACGCTGCCGCCGCGTGACCTGGCCCGGTTCGGCCGGTTCCTAATGCTGCCCGCCCGGCGCATGGGCGAGGAGGAGTTCGGGGGCGATGCGGCACGCCGCCTCCTGGCCGGTTGTGCGCTGCACGCCGACCTCACGCCCGAATCTGCGCTCAGCGGGTTCTTCGGCTGGCTCATGTGCAGCCTCGGCCAGATCAACGGGTTCCCGGTCCCCGAGGGCGGCGCTAGCGCCGTCACCGACGCCCTCGTCGCCCGCCTCCGCTCCAAGGGCGGCACCGTCCGCTGCGGGGCGGCCGTCGACCGGGTCGAGGTGTGGCGGGGACGCGCCGTCGCCGTCCGCCTCGCCTCGGGCGGGACCGCTCGCGCCCGACGCGCCATCCTCGCCGACGTCAACGCGCCCCTGCTCTACACCCAGCTCGTGGCCCAGGGCCACCTGCCCGACTCGGTGCTCGACGACATCGCCCGCTTCCACTGGGACGACGCCACGTTCAAGCTCGACTGGACCCTCGACGGTCCCATCCCCTGGACCGCTCCCGAGGCCCGCGGTGCCGGCACGGTCCACCTCGCGGAGGGCATCGACGCCCTCACGGTGGTCGCATCCGAGCTGGCTCGGAGCCTGATCCCCGCCCGGCCCTTCCTCCTGATCGGCCAGCAGTCGATGACGGACCCGAGCCGCCAGCCCGCAGGTCGTGAGACCGCCTGGGCCTACACCCACGTCCCGCGGAAGGTGCGCGGGGACGGCGGCGGCACGCTCGGGACCAGCTGGTCCGACGACGACGTCGCCGGCTTCACCGCCCGCATGGAGGACGAGATCGAGGCCCTGGCACCCGGTTTCAAGCGCCTGATCCGGGGAAGGCACGTGCTGACGCCCGACGGCTTCGAGGCGGAGAACCCCAACCTCCACACCGGAGCCATCAACGGCGGCACCGCTCAGCTCCACCAGCAGCTCGTCTTCCGTCCCGTGCCTGGACTGGGCCGGGCGACCACGCCCATCACCGGGCTGTACCTCGCCTCGTCGTCCGCCCACCCGGGTGGCGGGCTGCACGGCGCTTGCGGTGCGAACGCGGCACGCGCCGCGATCTGGCACAACCGAACCCGACCCTGGCGACGAACGAGGACCCGACGATGACCACCGTGAGCCACACCTTCGAGCAGCCGATCATCACCGTCTTCGACGCGTTGGCCGATCCCTGGACCTATCCGGAGTGGCTGGTCGGCGCCAAGGACATGCGCTCGGTCGAGCCGGCCTGGCCATCCCCGGGCTCCTCCTTCCACCACCGGGTGGGGCTGGGAGGACCGCTCACGGTGGCCGACAGCTCCACCTCGTGCGAGATCGAGGCGCCGACGCTCCTCGTGCTCGAGGTCCGCGCCCGCCCGGCGGGCCGGGCCCGGGTGACCTTCCGGCTCACCTCCGTCTCGCACTCGTCGACGAAGGTCGAGTTCTCCGAGGTGCCGATCGGCCCCGCCCGGCTCATGACGCCGGTCGCGGCGCCGCTCGCACTCGTGCGCAACAAGCGCTCGCTCGAACGCCTCGACGAGTTCCTGCAGGGCTCCGGGTCCTGAGTCCCCCCGTCCCGGGACAGCACGTCCCGGAGCGGTGGGCGGGCGGCGGTCAGGGCTTCAAGACGACCTTGATGGCCCCGTCCGCCTTGGCCTGGAACGTCTCGTAGGCCGCTGGGGCCTCCGACAGGGGGAGGCGGTGGGTGGTGAGCTCGGCCACGTTGAGCGGGTCGGCGTCGTCGGTGAGCAGCGGCATGAGGTCGTCGACCCACCGGCGCACGTTGGCCTGGCCCATGCGGATGGTGAGCTGCTTGTCGAACATCTGCAGCATCGGCAGCGGGTCCCGGGCGCCACCGTAGACACCCGAGATGGACAGGGTCCCGCCCCGGCGGATCATGTCGATCCCGCTGAGCAGGGCGGCGAGCCGGTCGATGCCGGCGTTCTCCATGAGCGGGGCGGCCACGCGGTCCGGCAGCAGCCCGACCATGTTGTGCACGAACTTGCCCAGGCCGGTGCCGTGCGCCTCCATGCCGACGGCGTCGATCACCGAGTCGGGTCCCCGCCCGCCCGTCAGCTCCCGCACCCGCTCGCCGATGTCCGGGTGGTCGTTGAGGTCCACCGTGACGATGCCGTTGCGGGCCGCCATCGCCAGGCGCTCGGGCACGAGATCGATCCCGAGCACCAGCGATGCGCCGAGGTGCCGGGCGATCCGCGCCGCCATCTGCCCGATGGGTCCGAGGCCCAGCACGGCGACGGTCCCGCCGTCGGGGATGTCGGCGTAGCGGACGGCCTGCCACGCCGTGGGCAGGACGTCGGACAGGAAGAGGAACTGCTCGTCGGGCGGTCCCTCCGGCACCTTGATCGGCCCGTAGTGGGCCTGGGGCACCCGCAGGTACTCCGCCTGGCCGCCGGCCACCTGGCCGTAGAGCTTGGTGTAGCCGAGGAGGGCGGCGCCCGTCCCGTGCTCGTGCACCTGGGTGGTCTCGCACTGCGACTGGAGATCGCGGGTGCACATCCAGCAGTGCCCGCACGAGATGTTGAACGGGATCACCACACGGTCGCCGGGGACCAGGTTCGTGACCTCGGACCCCACCTCCCGGACGATGCCCATGGGCTCGTGGCCCAAGATGTCGCCCTCGCCGATGAACGGCCCGAACAGCTCGTAGAGGTGCAGGTCGGATCCGCAGATGGCCGTCGACGTGACCTCGATGATGGCGTCGGTCGGTTGCTCGATCACCGGATCGGGGACCTCGTCGATGCGGACGTCGCGCTTGCCGTGCCAGGTCAGGGCCTTCATGGCCGGTCTCCTCGGGATGGGTCCGTCTGCTCGGTCCGGTCGGTCTCGTCGGTCTCGACCCGGGGATCGTGGGCGGTGGCCGGACGGTGCTCGTGGCCGGACTGGCCCTGCGTCCGGCGCTGCTCCTTCATCTGGGCCTCGTACACGTGGCGCTGGCCCCCGTGGAACTCCCGTTCCAGTGATCGCACGGCCTCGGCGACCTCGCCGTGGTACAGGTCGTCGAACTCCTCCACCACCTGGAACGTCCACCGGCCGTCGAGCACGTTGCGCCCGACGATCTCCCGTTCCAGCCGCTCGGCCACCTCGGCGTGGCCCGCCTTCCGGAACAGCTCGGCCGATTCCTCGAAGAGGAAGTCAGCCCGTCCGATGAGCTGGTGGAACGAGTACAGGTGACCCCGAGCGCGCTCGATGTACTCGAGCGCTTCGCTCGCCCGGCCGACCGCCTCGGTCACCGCCTCGTCGGTCCGGTCCGCCTCGTCGGTCTTCGGGCTGGAAGCGGCACCGCGCTCGACGCTCATGCGAACGACGCCGAGCGCAGCGCGGGCAGCAGCTCTGCGGCTGCCCACTCGTTGAACGGGTCCTGGGCGTCACCGCCGATCTGGCACAGCGCCAGGTGGGTGAAGCCCGCCTTCGCCCACTCGGCGGCCTGGTCGACGATGGCACCGACGTCGTCGCCGCAGGGGATCGAGCCGGCCACGTCGGCCTTGGTCACGAACTGCGTGGCGGCGGCGAAGGCCGACGGGCCGGGCAGCTCGGCGTTGACCTTCCACCCGCCTCCGAACCAGCGGAACTGCGCGTGGGCCCGCTCGATCGCCGCGTCGCGATCCCGATCGAAGCTCACCGGCATCTGGCCGATGCGGGGCTTGCCCGTCCCGCCGGCTGCGTCGAACGCGGCCCCCAGATCGCCGTCGGGCTCCACGGCGATCATGGCGTCGGCGAGCTCGCCGGCGAGGGCGCACGACTGCTTGCCCGACACGGCGATCCCGATCCGGACCGCCTCGTCCGGCAGGTCCCACACCCGGCCCGAGTCCACCTCGAAGTGGGTGCCCCGGTAGTTCACGTAGCCGCCGCCGAGGAGCGACCGGATGATCTCGACCGCCTCCACTAGCATCTCGTGGCGGGTGTTCGCCGGCGGCCAGCCGCCTCCGGTGACGTGCTCGTTGAGGTTCTCCCCCGCACCGAGCCCGAGGGTGAACCGCCCGTCCGAGAGCAGCGCCACCGTCGCCGCCTTCTGCGCCACGATCGCCGGGTGGTACCGCTTGATCGGGCAGGTCACGTAGGTCATCAGCTCGATCTGCTCGGTGGCCTGGGCCACGGCGCCGAGCACGCTCCAGGCGTACCCGGAGTGTCCCTGCTCCTCCAGCCATGGGAACGCGTGGTCGCTCATCACCGCGAAGTCGAAGCCGGCCGCTTCTGCGGCCACGGCGTCTCGCACGAGCGATCGGGGGTCGGTCTGTTCGCACATGAGCGTGTATCCGAACTGCATGGCGGGCACTACCCCGCCCCTCGGGCCGCGAGACAAACCCGGCGCCGCGGGCTCAGGCGTCCTGTTCGTCGGCCGGCGGCCGGCGGGTCCGGTACCGGAACGGGAGGACGAACCAGACCACGAACGCGGCGACCACGACGGCCGGGCCGACCCAGCGGACCCAGGCGCCGGGGAACGCCGCCTCGCCTGCGACGTAGACGGCGGAGCCCAGTCCGAGTCCCAGGCACACCATCCCGCCCAGGGCGAGTCCGTTCGCGGTGCGGATCATCTCCTCCTTCGTCCCCCGCCGGAAGCGCAGGCGGTGGTGGACCGCCGGAGCCATCAGGAGCACCGAGGCCACGGCGACGAGCGTGACGCCGCCGAAGTAGACGTTGCGGGCGCTCGCCGGCAGGTCGTGGAACCGCACGGTGAACGGCGCCGTCAGGAGGAACGCCAGGAGCACCTGCACCCCGGGGAGGACCACCCGGAGCTCGTTGAGGAGCTGGTCGAGCTCGCGGTTCAGCCGCTCGGACCGGGTCTCCTCGTCGGACGCGGTCTGCTGGTCTCCGGTGCTGGGCTCCACGAGGCCCCGATGCCCTGGTGCACCGCATCGCAAACGCCGATGTCCGACCAGCGTTCGACCAGCGTTCGACCGGCGTTCGACCGGCGTTCGACCTGGGTTCGACCTATCAGTCGGGGCGCAGATCGAGCGGCGGTTGCGCAGGGGGGTTGGCGGGTACCGGGCGCCGTGGACCACGTGCTCGCCTCCCCGGCCCGAGGAGGACCCGATCGGGGACCGTGGGCCGGCGAGCTGATCGGGGTCGTCCGCGCGGTCGCCGGAGGGCTGCTCTTCGGCGTGCCGCTGCTCTTCACCATGGAGGTGTGGTGGACCGGGACGCGGACCTCGCCCACCCAGATGGTGGCGGTGCTGTCGCTCCTGTTCATCCCCCTCCTGGTCCTGAACCGGACCGAGGGGTTTCGCGGGCAGCGGGACGTGCGCCTCGTCGACGCCGCCGCCGACTCGATCGAGGCCATGGCGATCGGGATCGTCGTCGCCGCCGTGGTCTTGGTGCTGCTCCGGGAACTGACCCTCGACACCCCCGTGGGCGTCTGGCTCGGCAAGGTCCTCTATGAAGCGGTGCCGTTCTGCCTCGGCATCGGCGTGGCCCGCCACTTCCTCCACGGCGGACGGACGGGCGACGACGACGACGGCGATGGCGACGGCGCCGGGCGGCAGCGCATCCAATCGGGCTACAGCGAGGATCTGGCCGACCTGGGCGCCACCACCATCGGCGCCGCGTTCATCGCCCTCGCCATCGCTCCGACCGACGAGATCCCGATGATCAGCGCCACCATGACGCCGGCCTGGCTGCTCGTGATGGTGGCGGCGACGCTTCTGTTCTCCTATGCCATCGTGTTCGTCGCCGGCTTCGCCGGGCAGGAGGGCCGCCGCCGCCAGCAGGGTCCGTTCCAGCACCCGCTGACCGAGACGCTCGTGTGCTACCTGGTCGCGCTCGCCGTGTCCCTCTTCCTCCTCTGGATGTTCCAGCGCGGGCAGCTCCCGGCCGAGGACCTCCTGACGCGGATCATCGTCCTGGGCCTGCCGGCTTCGGTGGGCGGCGCCGCCGGGCGGTTGGCGTTGTGAGCTCGGGCGACATGGTCCGGCGCGACCCCCGCACGGGCGCAGAGTGGGTGACCCTGGCGGTCTCCTGCGCCGTCCTGGCCCTGGTGGTGGGGCTCATCGCCGTGCAGTTCCGGGGCGGTCGCTCCGATGCGGCGCCTCGGGCCGAGGTGGTGGGCCAGGAGCGGACCGTCGGCGGCCAGCACTTCGTCACCGTCGAGGTCGAGAACACCGGTGATGCCACTGCGGCCAACGTCCAGATCACCGCCGACCTCGTGATCGACGGCGAGACGACCAGCGGCGACCAGACCGTCGACTTCCTCGCTGGCCACGAGACCGAGCGGATGGTGTTCGTGTTCGACGACCCTCCGTCGGACGGCGCCCTCACCGTGGCCGTGACCGGCTTCGCCGTGCCCTGACGGACCTCAGCGGCCTGCCGGCTCACCGGACAGCGCGGACGCCCGTCAGGCTCCGGACACCCCGACCTCGAACCACACCACCTTGCGGCCCTCGATGACGTCGGCGCCCCACGAGTCCGCCATCTGATCGACGATGCGCAGGCCCCATCCGCCGGGGCGCTCGACGTCGACGGTGGGCTGGCGGACGTGGGCGACGTGCTCGCTCAAGTCCTCCACGCCCACGAGGACCTTGCCGGGATCGACCCGCAGCGTCACGACGGGATCGGACTCGGTGTGCAGGACCACGTTGCTCACGAGCTCGCTCACCAGCAGCACGATCGCATCGTGCTCGTCGGACGTGAGCCCCCTCGGGTTCAGCTGCTCGCTGATCCAGCGCCGGGCCAGCCGGGGCGCGCTCAGGTCTCGCGGCAGGCTCGTCGTGAGCACCTCTGACTCGCTCACCACCACCTCCGGGTCCGAAACGTGCCCGTGCCGTACCCAGGAGCCGCCCAGGTCAGACCACGTTCGGGTCGGGTCTGGAGGGCGACGGTCTCGGGCAGTGCAGGACATGTCGAGCAGCGAGGTCGAAGATCCGGGTCCGTCGTCGTCCCCGGAACCAGCTGGTGCCTATCCCTGGGAGCAGCCTGCCGTGCTGCCCGAGGACCGGGCTATGGGGCTGGAGCTCGAGCTGATCGAGCTGGCCCACGAGCGGGACGAGGCGGCCTCCGAGGGTGCTCGTACCGCCCCGATCGAAGCCGAGATCCACGAGGTCCTCGACGAGCTCGGCGACACGATGGCGCCCGCAGCCGCCGACGGGTCGCACGTCGAGATCGCCGCGCCCGAGGCGGGCGAGCTCGATCGTCCCTCGCTGACGTGACCGAGTAGGTCGGCGGTCACCTGGCCACGGCGAACCACACGACCTTGCCGCCGGTCTCCCTCGCCACCGAGCCCCACCGGTCGGCCACCTGGTCGACGATGCGGAGGCCCCACCCGCCGGGCACCCCGTCGTCCTGGTCTCGCACGGCGGCGACCCGCTCGCTGGTGTCGGCCACCTCCACGCGGATCTCACCATCGATCGCCACGGTCAAGACGGGCGACGAGGCGGTGTGGCGGACGACGTTGGCGACGAGCTCGTCCACGCACAGGACGAGATCCTCCCGCCTGCCGGAGTCCAACCCGAGCGGCGCGAGCCGCTCGGACACCCAGGAGCGCGCGGTCGCGCACGCGGAGCCGTCGGCCGGCAGCACCAGGGTCTCCGACGTCGTCACCGCACGGTGGTTCGCATCTCGGTCCGTCCCCGGCGCTGCTGGTCTCACCGCCGCTGCTCGCGGGTCTGCGATCCACGGAGGCCTTCGATCCCGATCTCGTTCAACAGGTCGGTGAGGGCGGCCGCATCGGGTGCCACGTGGATGGCGCCCTCCCCGGCGAGGACCGCTCGGTCGGTGCCGCCGCTCTCCACGCCGACGAAGACGATCCCGGCCCGCGCCGCGGCGCGAGCGTCCCACACGGCGTCGCCCACCGCGAACGTGCGCGACGGATCCAGATCGAAGCGGTCCATCGCCACCTGGAAGATGTCCGGATGCGGCTTGGCATCCTCGGCGTCGTCGGAGGCCGTGGCCCCGTCGATCCAGTCGTCGGCGTCGAGCAGCGCCCGGAACGCGGCCACGTCCTCGGCGGGAGCCGATGAGGCGAGCACGACGACCTGGCTTCGGGCGTGGAGCTCGCGGAGGAGGTCCCGGGCGCCGGGCAGGGCCCGCATCTCGGGCCGGAGGTGGTGGAACTCCTCCGCCCAGGCCTCCGACACCTCCGGCGACGGCTCGCCGACGAGCTCGGCCACCAGGTCGTCGCCGCCCATGCCGAGCAGCCCGTGGATTCGGTGCATCGCCACGTCGTGACCGGTCCGGCGGAACGCACGGGACCAGGCCACCACGTGGAGGTAGTTCGTGTCGACGAGGGTCCCGTCGAGGTCGATCAGGACGCCGGACCGCCGGGCGGAACTCATCCCTCCGGGAGGTCCGAGAGGTACGGGCCGTCGGTGAGGAACGGCTCCCAGACGGCGTCGAAGTCGTCCATCGTCTCGTACAGAGCAGAGACGATGACCGTCCACACGTCGCCCACAGAACGAGCGAGCAGGGCAGTCATGGGGATCTCCAGCGGTCGGGGGGCGGGCAGTCGGACGCCACTAGCCCGAAACGGCCGTCTCAAACCCTCTTGGACGCCAGATCGAGCCCGAGCAGGTCGTTGAGGCCCGGGCGCAGCGAGGTGCGGTCGTCCTGCCAGGACGTCAGCAGTCGCCGGGCGAAGCGGGCTTCCACCTTGGCCAGGGCGGCGGCACCGAAGATGACGTCGGCGGCCAGATCCGGCTCGGTCTCCATGAACCCCGCCACCATCTTGTTGAGCGCCAGCTCGCCGTGGTGGGCGTCGGCCTCGACGTGGACCTCGTAGAACTTCTCGAACGCATCGAGTCCGCCGAGGCGGCGTGCTGCGGCGAGGTACCTCGACATCGGGACGACCGACGTCATCTCGAACAGGGCCAGGTGCCCGACGAGCGCGCCGCGCAGGCGCCGGTTCAGGCCGAACATCGAAGCCAGGTTGTCGGTGGCGAGGGTCGTGCCCGGGAGGCGGTCGATGTAGTGGCCGAACTCGGCGTTCAGGCCGAGCTGCTCCATGGCGGCGGCGAAGATCTCGGCGTGCGACTCGCCGGGAACGCCCTGGCCGTACTCGTCGGCCTGGATCTCGATCATCGCCGAGCGCCCGGGGCCGTGCAGTCGCGGGATGGCCCACGTGTGCGGGTCCGCCTCCTTGAGCTGGTACGCCGAGCGGTGGATGGCGAACTCGGCGAGCTGGTCCCGGGTCCCGATCTCGGCGACCATCCGCGAGAGCGGCGGTCCGGCCCAGGTCCCGATGACCCGGAGGGCGACGAGCGGGTCCTCCGGGGTCGTCACCGCCTGGTGCTCGGCCCGCAGAGCCGACTCGAAGGCGTGCTCGAGCACGGCCCGGAACGCGAGGATCTGCGCATCCCACTCGAGCGCGTCGTCCACGCCGTCGAAGCCTCGGTAGTGCAGCGCGTAGCAGCACCACAGTGCGAGGTGCAGATCGTCGTCGGTGAGGACGTCCACGCCGGCCAGGTCGGGGGTGGCGAGCTGCTCGTCGTCGGTGAGACGAGCCGCGAGCGCGCTGCTCAGCGGTCCGCGAGGCGTGGGCACGAAGGGTCGCATGGGTCGTCGCTTCCCCGACCCGCACCGTTTCAATCCACACCCTGCCTGCGCCAGATCGCCGTGTGAGACCGGCGGGACCGGGGTAGTGCGTGCGGTCCGAGCCAAGGGGCTCACGATCTGAGGAGAGCCCACGTGCGACCCACCCTGCCCGGCCTCGGGCTGCGACGCGACGCCACCGGAGCGTTCCAGGCGAACGTGTGGGCGAGTTCAGCGACCCGCGTGGCGGTGGTGTCGGTCGACGACGACCGGCGCTGGCCCCTGGAGCGGTCCGAGTCTCCGTACGGGGTCTGGAGCGGGGAGCTGGACGGCCTCGAGCACGGGGACCGCTACCTGCTCCAGATCGACGACGGCGAACCCGCGCCCGACCCCTGGGCGCGCTGGCACCCCGACGGCGTCGGTGGACCGCCGGCCGCCCTGGATCCGGCGGCGATCGGCGCCGTGGCCCCCGGGAGCGCCGGACGACCGAGGCGGGTCGCGCACAGCAGGGGCGACGCCGTCATCTACGAGCTGCACGTGGGCACGTTCAGCGCGGGCGGCGACTTCGATGGGGTCGCCTCGCGCCTGGAGCACCTGGCGGACCTGGGGGTGACCCACATCGAGCTGCTCCCGGTCGGCGCGTTCCCGGGGGTCCGCGGCTGGGGGTACGACGGCATCGCCTGGCAGGCGGCGCACGAGCCCTACGGCGGGCCTGCGTCGCTCGTGCGGCTGATCGACCTGGCGCACGCCCACGGGATCGGCGTCATCATCGACGTCGTCTTCAACCACATCGGCCCAGGCGGCGATCAGCGCTACCGGGCGTGCGGGCCGTTCTTCACCGACCGCCACCGGACACCGTGGGGCGAGGCGATCAACGTCGACGGTCCCGGCTCCGATCCGGTCCGGGCCACGATCCTCCAGGCCGTGGAGTGGTGGCTCGGCCCGATGGGCGCCGACGGACTGCGGGTCGACGCGTGCCACGCGATCGTCGACCAGAGCGCCCGCCACATCCTCGCCGAGTTCACCGCTCGGGCCCGCGAGGTCCACCCCGGCGCGCTCCTCATCGCCGAGAGCGGTCTCAACGACCCTCGCACGGTCCGACCCGAGGCCGAGGGAGGGTGGGCCTTCGACGCCGACTGGGCTGACGACTTCCACCACGCCCTGCGCACCGTCCTCACCGACGATCGGGAGGCCTGGCTGGTCGACTTCGGTGAGATGGGTCAGCTGGCGAAGGCGTTCGACCGGCCCTACGTGCACGACGGCTCGTGGTCCGGCTTCCGAGACCGCCACTTCGGGGCTCCTCCCGACCGAGAAGCGCACGACCGGTTCGTGGTCTTCGCCCAGAACCACGACCAGATCGGCAACCGGCCGCTCGGCGACCGCCTGCCCGCCGAGGTCCGGCCGCTGGCGACCGCGTGCGCCCTGCTGTCACCGTCGATCCCGATGCTGTTCATGGGCGAGGAGCGCGACGACCCGGCCCCGTTCCAGTTCTTCAGCGACCACCAGGACCCGTTCCTGGCCGACGCCACCCGGGAGGGACGGCGCCGGGAGTTCGCGGCGTTCACCCGATCGAGCGGCGAGGAGGTGCCCGACCCCCAGGATCCGGCGACGTTCCGGCGGTCGAAGCTGACGTGGCCGACCACCGACGCCGCGCTCGCTGCCCAGGACCGGTGCCGGACCCTGCTGCGCCTGCGCCGCCAGATCGGTTCCGCGCCCGTCCAGGTCGAGCACGACGACGACGATCGCTGCCTCCGGGTGCGACGCGACCGCTGGACGTTCGCCGCCAACTTCTCCGAGCAGCCCGCGACCGTCCCCGTCCCCGCCGGGACGCTGGTCTTCGCCACGCACGGCGACGCCGTGCTCGAACCGTCCGACGGCGGCGACCAGATCGCCGTCCTCCCGCCCTTCGGCGGCGTCGTCATCGAGGTGGCGTCGTGAGCCGCCCCGACGCCCCGGCGTGGCGGGCGACCTACCGGATCCAGCTGTCGTCGACCTTCACCTTCGCCGACGCGCTCGAGGTGGTCTCGTACCTCGCCGACCTCGGCATCTCGCACCTCTACCTCTCCCCGGTCCTGGAGTCCGTGTCCGGATCCACCCATGGCTACGACGGCACCGATCCCACCCGGGTCTCCGCCGAGCGAGGCGGCGAGGACGGCCTGAGGGCACTCGCCGACGAGGCGCACCGCCACGGCCTGGGCATCCTCCTCGACATCGTGCCCAACCACCTCGCCGCCTCGGACGAGACCCCGTGGTGGACCGATCCGGCCGAGCGCGCCGCCGTGTTCGATGTCGACGACGATCGGGGCTGGTACCGGCGGTTCTTCGACATCGACGGCCTCGCCGGCGTCCGCCAGGAGGACCCCGACGTCTTCGAGCGCACCCATGCCAAGGTGCTCGAGCTCGTGCGCGACGGCGTGGTCGACGGGCTGAGGATCGACCACCCGGACGGCCTCGCCGACCCAGCCGGCTACCTCGACCGGCTCGCCGAGCGGGCGGGCGTCCCCGTGTGGATCGAGAAGATCCTCCACACCGGCGAGCGGCTCCGGCCGTGGCCGGTGGAGGGAACGGTGGGCTACGAGGTGCTCGGCGACCTCGACCACCTGTGGACGGCCCCGGCGGGCGAGGCCCCCATCACGACGGTGTACCGGGAGCTCACCGGCGACCTGCAGAGCTTCGACGCCGTGGTGTCCCAGGCCAAGCAGGAGCAGATCCGCGGCGCCTTCGCGCCCGAGCTCGCCAACCTCGCCCGCCTGGCCCCCGACATCGGCTCGATCGAGCTCGAACGGGCGGTCACCGACCTCCCCTGCTACCGGACGTACATCTCCCCCGGCTCGATCGCCGATGAGGACCGCCGCCTCATCGCCGGGCTGCGCACCTCGGAGGCCATGCGGTCCCGGCTGCTGCTCGAGATGCCGGGGTCCGAGGAGCTGGTGGCGCGCTACCAGCAGCTCACCCCGCCCGTCAGCGCCAAGGGCATCGAGGACACGGCCTTCTACCGGTCGATCCGGCTGCTCGCCCACAACGAGGTGGGCGGTGACCCCGGCACCTGGACCCGCTCGCCCGGCGAGGTCCACGACGCCAGCGTCGACCGGGCGGCCCACCACCCGCGCAACCTGCTCGCCACCACCACGCACGACACGAAGCGTTCCGCCGACACCCGCGCCCGCCTCCTCTCGCTCACGCACGACGCCGACCGCTTCACCCAGCACATCCGTCGGTGGTTCGCCCTGACCGATGACCTCGTCACCGATCGGGGGCCCCGTCCGGCAGAGCGCTGGTACCTGTTCCAGACGCTCCTCGGCGCCTGGCCGATCACCTTCGACCGGCTCGAGGAGCACCTCACCAAGGCCCTGCGCGAGGCCGGGCGCATCACCGACTGGGTGGACCCCGACACCGACGGCGAGGACGCCGTGATCACCTTCGCCCGCCGCCTCCTGGAGCACAGCGCCTTCTGGGCGGACTTCAGCCCCTACGCCGCCGAGGTGGCGATGGCGGGCGAGCGGATCTCGATCGGCCAGACCCTGCTGCGCGCCACGCTCCCCGGCGTGTGCGACACCTACCAGGGCGACGAGTCCTGGTTCTTGTCCCTCGTCGATCCCGATGTGCGCCGGCCGCTCGACTGGAGCGGTCGCCAGGCCCAGCTCCGGGCCCTCATCGAGGGTGCACCTCCCACGAGGGCGACGGCGAAGCTGTTCGTGCTCCACCGCGCGCTCGACCTCCGCCGCCGGCGCCCGGACCCGTTCGCCGGCGACCACCGGCCGCTCGACGCGCCTCCTGGCACCTTCGCCTTCCTCCGCGGCGGCCAGATCGCCGTGGCGGCGGCGATCGAGCCCGACCGCGAACCCGACGTGACCCTGCCACCGGGACGCTGGCACGACGTGCTCGACGGGGCCGAGCTGGGCGTCGGGCTCTGGGAGCGCCTCGACGACGAACCCCCTGTACGCAACGCACCCGACGAGGACCAACCATGACCGACCGCACCTGCCGCCCCGGCAAGCCGTTCCCCCTGGGCGCCACGCTCACCGCCGACGGCACCAACTTCTCCCTCTTCTCCGAGCACGCCCACGGCGTGGAGCTGTGCCTCTTCGACGACGAGGGGAACGAGGAGCGCATCGCGGTGCACGACCGGACCGCGTTCCACTGGCACGTCGAGGTCGGCGGCATCGGTCCCGGTCAGCGGTACGGCTACCGGGTGCACGGCCCGTGGGACCCGGCGAACAGCCACCGCTTCAACCCGAACAAGCTGCTGGTGGACCCCTACGCCCGGGCGATCGACGGCGTCGTCGACGAGTCGGCGGCGAGCACGCTCCCCTACGTGGCCGGCGACGGCGACGACGCGGACCTCGAGATGGACGATGACGACGATGCCGCAGCGATCCCGCTCTCGGTCGTCATCGACCCCTCCTTCGACTGGGAGGGCGACCGGCGTCTCGACCACCCGTTCGACCGATCGGTCATCTACGAGGTCCACGTGAAGGGCTTCACCGCCCAGCACCCCGACGTGCGAGAGGAGCTCCGCGGCACCTACGGCGGACTGGCCTCGGACGCCGCCATCGCCCACCTGCGCGACCTCGGCGTCACCGCGGTCGAGCTGCTGCCGGTGCACCACATCGCCGACGAGGGGTTCCTCCACGACAAGGGCCTCAGCAACTACTGGGGCTACAGCACCCTGGGGTACTTCGCGCCGCACTCGGAGTACGCCGCCACCGGTTCGAGGGGCGAGCAGGTCGACGAGTTCAAGGGCATGGTGAAGGCCCTGCACCGAGCCGACATCGAGGTGATCCTCGATGTGGTCTACAACCACACCGCCGAAGGCAACCACCTCGGCCCGATGCTCTCGTTCAAGGGCATCGACAACGCCAGCTACTACCGGGCGGTCCCCGACGATCCCCGCTACTACCTCGACTTCACCGGCACCGGGAACACGCTGAACGTGCAGCACCCCAACGTGCTGCGGCTGATCATGGACTCGCTGCGCTACTGGGTGGAGGAGTGCCACGTCGACGGCTTCCGGTTCGACCTGGCGTCCACCCTCGCCCGGGGCCTCTACGACGTCGGCCGCCTCTCGAGCTTCTTCGACGTCATCCACCAGGACCCGGTCCTCTCCCAGGTCAAGCTCATCGCCGAGCCCTGGGACGTCGGTCCGGGCGGCTACCAGGTCGGCAACTTCCCCGTGCTCTGGGCCGAGTGGAACGGCATCTACCGGGACTCGATGCGCGAGTTCTGGCGCGGCGGCACCCCGGTGTCGGAGCTGGCGACCCGGCTCTCGGGCTCGATCGACCTCTACGGCGACGGCGGCCGCCAGCCCAGCGCGTCGGTCAACTTCCTCACGGCCCACGACGGGTTCACGCTCGCCGTCCTCGTCAGCTACGAGCACAAGCACAACGAGGCCAACCTCGAGGACAACCAGGACGGCACCGACGACAACCGGTCGTGGAACTGCGGCGTCGAGGGTCCCACCGACGATCCCGAGATCGTCTCGCTGCGGGCCCGCCAGCAGCGCAACCTGCTCGCCACCCTCCTCCTCTCCCAGGGCGTCCCCATGCTCCTCGGCGGCGACGAGATGGGCCGCTCCCAGGGCGGCAACAACAACGCCTGGTGCCAAGACGACGAGATCAGCTGGTTCGACTGGAGCCTCGACGACGGTGACCGCACGCTGCTCGAGTTCACCCGTCGCCTCATCGCCCTGCGCAAGCAGGAGCCGGTGTTCCGGCGGCTCTCGTTCCTGGACGGCACCCCCACGAAGGAGGGTGGTCTCCCCGACGCGTGGTGGTTCCGTCCCGACGGCCGCCACATGAAGCGGGCCAACTGGGAGGACGGTGCGGCGCGCGCCGTCGGTCTGTTCCTGAACGGCGACGCCATCCCCGAGCACGACGCCGACGGCAACCCGATCCGCGGCGGGTCGTTCCTCCTCCTGGTCAACGGGGCGGACGTCGACGTGCCGTTCAAGGTCCCCGCCAAGCGCTACGGGCGCCGGTGGCGGCCCGTCTTCGACACGGCCCGGCCCGATCAGGTCGACGCCGACGTCGACGGCGACGGCGACGGCGACGCCCATGGCGCCGGCGACGGCGATGGCGAGCTCGTCCCGGGCGACGAGCTCGTGCTCACCGGCCGGTCGGTGGTGTGCCTCCGGCGCGAGACCTGATCCGGTTCACCCGGCCTGCGGCTCGAGCCAGATCATGCTGAGCGGCCCCAGATCGATGGCCGCCGACTGGGGCTGCCCGTGCCGGGGCCCCAGATCGGCGATGGTCGGGCCGCGTCCGGCGAAGGCGTCGGACCCGCCGTAGGCCGACGAGTCGGTGTCGAGCACGATGGTCCAGGCGCCCTCGACCGGGAGGCCCAGCTCGTAGCCGGGCCGGGGCACCGGCGACAGGTTGGCGATGCAGGCGACGACCGGTCGCACGCCGCTGCCGTCGGGGCGTCCCCAGCGGAGGAAGGCGAAGACGTTCTGGTCGGCGTCGTCGTCCACCAGCCAGGAGAAGCCGTCGGGCTCGAAGTCCACCTGCCACAGCGCCGGGCGCTCGCAGCTCAGGTGGTTCAGATCGCGGACGAGCCGCTGGACGCCGCGGTGGTCGGGCCGCTCGAGCAGGTGCCAGTCGAGCGAGCGGTCGTGGTCCCACTCCCGCTCCTGCGCCAGCTCGCCGCCCATGAACAGCAGCTGCTTGCCCGGGTGCGCCCACATCCAGGCGTACAGGGAGCGGAGGTTGGCGAGCTGCTGCCAGCGGTCCCCCGCCATCTTGGTGAGCAGCGAGCCCTTGCCGTGCACCACCTCGTCGTGGCTGAGCGGGAGCACGAAGTCCTCGCTGAACGCGTAGTGGAGGGAGAAGGCCAGCTCGTGGTGGTGGTGGCGGCGGTTGACCGGGTCCTCGGCGAAGTAGCGCAGCGTGTCGTGCATCCAACCCATGTTCCACTTCGCGGAGAAGCCCAGGCCGCCGCTCGCCGTGGGTCGGCTGACCCCCGGCCAGGCGGTCGACTCCTCGGCGATCACCAGCGCACCCGGGACCCGCTCCGCGATGGTCGCGTTCAGCTCCTGCACGAACGAGACGGCGTCGAGGTCCTCGCGTCCGCCGTGCACGTTAGGGATCCACTCCCCCGGGTTCCGCGAGTAGTCGAGGTACAGCATCGAGGCGACGGCGTCGACGCGCAGCGCGTCGATGTGGAGCCGCTCGAGCCAGTACACCGCGTTGGCGAGCAGGAAGCCCCGGACCTCGTGGCGTGCGAAGTTGAACTCGAAGGTCCCCCAGTCCGGGTGGAAGCCCCGGCGGGGATCCTCGTGCTCGTAGAGGGCCGTCCCGTCGAGGCGGCCCAGCGACCAGGCGTCGGTCGGGAAGTGGGCGGGGACCCAGTCGAGGATGACCCCGATGCCGGCCTGGTGGAGGGTGTCGACCATGGCGGCGAAGTCGTCGGGCGTGCCCCACTTGGGCGAGGGGGCGAAGTACGAGGTGACCTGGTAGCCCCACGAGCCGGCGAAGGGGTGGGCCATCACCGGCATCAGCTCGACGTGGGTGAAGCCCATCTCGGCGGCGTAGCCCGCCAGCTCCTCGCCGAGCTGGCGGTACCCCAGCTCGCGCTCGGGGTTCGCCGGGTCCCGCCGCCACGACCCAAGGTGCACCTCGTAGATCGACATCGGGCCGTCCACCGCCGTGCCCTCGGCGCGACGGGCCATCCACCCGCCGTCGCCCCACGGGTGCTCGAGGCGGTGCACGACGGACGCGGTCGCCGGGGGCAGGTCGGCCCGCAGTGCCATGGGGTCGGCCTTGTCCACGACCGAACCGTCCGGCGTCGTGATCCGGAAGCGGTAGTGCTCGCCGGCGCGGGCGCCGGCGACGTAGCCCTCCCAGATGCCGGAGCGGCCCACCGCTTCGAGCGGCGCACCGGGCCCCTCCCAGCCGGGCGTGTCGCCCACGACGGCCACCGCCCGGGCGTTCGGCGCCCAGACGGAGAACACGGTGCCCTCGTCGACGACGTGCGCGCCCAGGTGGTCGAACAGCTCGAGGTCGCGGCCCTCGTTGAACAGGTGGAGATCGAGGTCGCTGAGCAGCGACACCCGTGCCTGGTCGGTCATGCCGCTCGTGACCCGGCGACGGCGGCCTCGAGGCCGGCGACCGGGATGTCGAGCCAGTCGGGCCGGTTCGCCGCCTCGTACCCGACCTCGTAGACGAGCTTCTCGAGCTCCAGGAGCATCAGCAGATCCCGGACGCCCACCGCGCTCGGCGGGAGGAGCAGGGGGTCTGCCCGTTCCAGGTAGCCGTCGAGGAAGGCGGCCCGGGCGGCGGCCAGCCATCCCGACAGCGGGCGCACCGCGGCCGTGCGCTCCACGGTCGCGACGGCGTACGAGAGCGAGCGCAGCAGGCCGGCCACGTCGCGCAGCGCCGGCTGGTGGGTCCGTCGCTCGGCGAGCGGCCGCGACGGCTCGCCCTCCCAGTCGATGACCGTCCACCCGGCTGCACCGACGAGCAGCTGACCGAGGTGCAGGTCGCCGTGCACCCGGATGAGCTGGCCGCTGTCGAGGTCCCGGGCTGCGGCTGCGGCGGTGCGCCCGGCCTCGTCGAGCATCGCCCGCACCTCGGGACGGTCGGAGGGGACGGTGGCCGCCACCCGTTCGGCGTCGGCGGCGATGCCGTCGGCGATGGCGCGCGCCGCCGGGGCGCCGCCGGTCACGCACCCGAACCCGCCCTCGACCTCGCCGCCGGCGAGCGCCCGGTGCAGCGTGGCGATCACGCCACCCAGGTGGTGGAGCGCGTCGACCGTCTCCTGGGGCCGCCAGGGCAGGTGCTCGAGCATCCACCCCCACCCGTCCTCCGCGTCGGGGACCAGGGTCTGCAGCACGCCCAGCGTCGCCTCGTCCGAGCCGTCGTGCAGCTCGTACCAGCCGGACAGGGGGGGCACGTGCGGGGCTCCCTGCTCGGCCAGGAAGCGCAGCACCTCGAGCTCCGGGTTGGTCCCGGACTGCACCCGCCGGAACACCTTGAGGATCCACTGGTCGCCGACGAGGAGCGAGCTGTTCGACTGCTCGGCTCCCATGGGTCGCACCTCGACCGCACCGACGCTGGTGCCGGGCGCCAGGCGGAACCGGATCTCCCCCGCCGCGCCGGTGACCGACCGCTCCTCCTGGAGCGCAGCGACCAGGGCCTGGGCGGTGGCCGGATCATCGAGCGAGTCGGGCCGCTCGCCGTCGGAGACCAGCTGGTAGCAGTCCCCGCCGACATCCACGAGGGCGACCTCCAGCCCGGCGCCGACGTCGATCGCCCGGGTGCGGCCCGGCTCGGCCGTGGTCGCCTTCCCGGCGAACCACCGCTGCTCGTGCAGCCACCCGGCCGTGAGACCCGTTGTGGCGCTCACGAGGCGACCTCGAAGATGTGGGCCGGCTGGAGGCCCGGCTCGAGGCGCACGAAGTTGTCGCCGCGGTGCCAGTCGTACCGGCCGCCACCGAGGAGGTCGTGGACCCCGAAGTGCTCGCCCAGTCCCAGTTCGTCGGGCACCCACACCGATCCCGTCTGGGCCTCGTGCGGGTCCAGGTTCACGATCGTCAGCACCGTCTGGCCCTCCCGCTGCTTGGCGAAGGCGAGGAGCTGGTCGTTCCTGGTCTCGAGGAAGACGACCGGGCCGAGGTGCTGCAGGGGGGCGTGGCTGCGCCGGATCCGGTTGAGGTCGGCGACGAGCGGCAGGAGCGGACCGTCGAGGTGCCGCTGGCGGACCTGGTACTTCTCGGAGTCGAGGTACTCCTCGC
>JAOBWH010000085.1 GCA_025463265.1 Ilumatobacteraceae bacterium | reverse complement strand
CGGTGCCCCCGTCGACCGCACCGAGCCCGGAGAAGTTGTTGTACGAGGGCAACACGCGAGTGGAGAAGGCGAAGTAGCCGGTCTCGACGATCGACTGGGCGAAGGCCAAGTCACCGGCCACGCCCTCGTCCGCTCCCTCCGAGATGTAGTGCGCCGCGAGCGCATCGATCGACACGGTCGCCTTGGAGGTCTTGCCCTTGGAGCGGAACCAGCCGGCCAGCTGGGCGGCGGTCACCCGGCTCCGGCCCATCACCGGGTGGGAGGGGGCCGCCTCGGCACCATCGGCGCTGACGACGACCGCCCCGACGAGGAGGAGCGCCGCGAGCCCCAAGGCCACGATCCGTGAATTGTTCGTCGCTGTGCGTGACGCCATGGAGATCCATCGGCCCCGCCCGGGGAACCTCAAGGAGTGACATTCCGACCACTGCCGGTGACGAGTCCGTCAGGGTCACCGGTGGCCCGCACGTCGCGGCCCCGCAGGTAGCCTGCCGCCCATGCCGCCGACCTCCGGTCCCGTCTGGGATCAGCCGCTGCCCGAGCTCATGGAGCAGGCCCGCGTCGTGCGCGACGCCCGCACCGGGACGCGGATCACCTACTCCCCCAAGGTGTTCATCCCGCTCACGATGCTGTGCCGGGACAAGTGCGGATACTGCACCTTCGCCCGCCCGCCCGCCCGCCTCGACGCCCCCTACCTCACCCCCGAGCAGGTGCTGACGATCGCCCGCCAGGGTGCCGCCAAGGGCTGCCACGAGGCGCTGTTCACCCTGGGAGAGCGGCCCGAGGAGCGCTACCCCGTGGCCGCCGAGTGGCTCGCCGAGCACGGGTACGCCTCCACCGTCGACTACCTCGTGGCGATGGCCCGCCTGGTGGTCACCGAGACCGGCCTGCTCCCCCACGCAAACGCCGGCGCGCTCTACGCCGACGAGCTCGACGCGCTGCGGGCGGTCTCGCCCTCGCAGGGGATGATGCTCGAGTCGCTCCGCGGCGACCTCGATGCGCACCGCGGCAGTCCCGACAAGGAGCCGGCCCGGCGGCTGGCCACGCTGGAAGCGGCAGGCCAGCTGCACATCGCGTTCACCACCGGGATCCTCGTCGGCTTCGGCGAGGACCGGGCCGACCGCGTCGCGGCGCTGGAGGCCATCGCCGCCAGCCACGCCCGCTGGGGCCACGTGCAGGAGGTGATCGTCCAGAACTTCCTGCCCAAGCCCGGCACCGGCATGCACGCCGCTCCCCCGTGCCCGCCGGACACCTACCTCGAGGCCATCGCCCTGGCCCGGCTGATCCTCCCGCCGGAAATCCACCTCCAGGCCCCGCCGAACCTGTCCGACGACTTCGGCGTGCTGCTCGACGCCGGCATCGACGACTGGGGAGGCGTCTCCCCCGTCACGGCTGACCACGTGAACCCCGAGCGGCCCTGGCCCGACCGCGACCGCCTCCGGGCCGTCACCGAGGAGGCCGGGTTCGAGCTCGCTCCCCGCCTCACGATCTACCCCGAGTACGCCACCGCACCGGACACCTGGCTCCACGAGGACCTCCGCTTCGCGGTGATGGACCGCTCCGATGCGGAGGGCCTCGGCCGCGACGACCCCGGCGCCGTGCACCCCCAGACCGTGGGCGAGGTCCGCAACGTGGGCGACGGCGCCGAGGTCGTGCTCGTCGGCCGCCGCTCCACCCAGTGGTACGTCGGCCTCGACGCCGATCCGCCCGCCCTCATCCCCGGTCCAGCCCGCGCCACCGGGCGCATCGCCGACGTGCTGGCCGCCGTGCGTCGGGGCGAGGTTCCCGACGAGGACCAGATCACCACCCTCTTCTCGGCCCGAGGCCGCGAGGTCAACGCCGTCGCCGAACTGGCCGACGAGCTCCGCCAAGAGGTCATCGGCGATGCGGTGACGTGGGTGTCCAACCGCAACATCAACTACACCAACGTCTGCACCTTCAAGTGCCAGTTCTGCGGGTTCTCGAAGGGTCCCAAGTCGCTCAACCTGCGCGGCACGCCCTACCTCCTCACGCTCGACGACATCGCCCAGCGCGCCGTCGAGGCCCAGGAGATGGGCGCCACCGAGGTCTGCCTGCAGGGCGGCATCCACCCGGACTTCGACGGCGACTACTACATCGATGTCGCCCGCGCGGTGAAGGATGCCGTCCCGGACATGCACGTCCACGGGTTCACGGCCCTCGAGGTCACGGAGGGGGCCAAGCGACTCGGCGAGCCCCTCGCCGACTACCTCCGCCGCCTCGTCGACGTCGGCCTCGCCACCCTCCCCGGGACCGCAGCCGAGATCCTCGACGACGAGGTCCGGGCCATCCTCTGCTCGGACAAGGTGAACACCCAGGAGTGGCTCGACGCCCACCGCACCGCCCACTCGGTCGGCCTGCAGTCGAACGTGACGATCATGTTCGGGTCGATCGAGCACCCCCGGTCCTGGGCCAAGCACCTCGTCCGCACCCGGGACCTGCAGGCCGAGACCGGTGGTTTCACCGAGTTCGTGCCGCTGCCGTTCGTGCACATGGCCTCGCCGATCTACCTGCGCAAGCGGGCCCGCCGCGGGCCCACGTGGCGCGAGGTGGTGCTCATGCACGCCGTCGGCCGCATCGCCTACCACGGCTTCATCCCGAACATCCAGGCCTCCTGGGTGAAGCTCGGCGTCACCGGTGTGCGCCAGCTGCTGCAGGCCGGGGTCAACGACCTGGGCGGGACGCTCATCGACGAGAACATCTCCCGTGCCGCCGGCGCCAGCCACGGCCAGGGCATGGACGAGGCTGCCTTCCGAGCGGTGGTGGAGCCGCTCGGCCGCCGTCTCGAACAGCGCACGACGCTGTACGGGTCGGCTCCGCAGCCGGCATGAGCGACGTCGACCCCGACCAGGGAGCGGCGTCGATCGCGGTCGAAGCCGCTGCGCTCGTCGACCGGTTCGGCATCGTGACGAACCGGGACCTCATCACCGAGATCATCACCACGGCCGGCGAGCTGGGCCAGGACCGCACCGACCGCCTCGACCTCAAGATCACGGCGTCGGCCATCGACGAGATGCGCGACGCCTTCTTGGTGTTCGCCCCGTACAAGGACCGGCCGAAGGTCACGATCTTCGGCTCCGCCCGCACCGCAGCGGTCGATCCGGTCTACGTCCAGACCCATGACGTGGCCGCTGCCCTCGCCGAGGCGGGCTGGATGGTGGTGACCGGCGCCGGGCCCGGGATCATGCTCGCCGCCATGGAGGGCGCAGGTCCGGCCCAGTCCATCGGCGTGAGCATCCGGCTGCCGTTCGAGAGCCGGGCCAACGACGTCATCCACGACGACCCGAAGCACGTGTCCATGAAGTACTTCTTCACCCGCAAGCTGATGCTGGTGAAGGAGTCCAAGGGGTTCGTGGCGGTGCCCGGCGGGTTCGGCACGCTCGACGAGACGCTCGAGCTGCTCACGCTCCAGCAGACCGGCAAGGCCGAGCCGATGCCGATCGTGCTGCTCGACGCACCCGGCGGGACGTTCTGGACCGCGTTCGCCGACTTCGTCCGCGACCAGGTGGCGTCACGGGGCCTCGTCGCCGCCGATGATCTGGAGCGGCTGCTCATCACCGACAGCTCGGAGGCGGCCGTGGCCGAGATCCTGGGCTTCTGGCGGAACTACCACTCGCTGCGCTGGGTGGGCAAGCGCCTGGTCCTGCGCCTGCAGGCCGATCCCACCCCCGATGAGGTGGCGGACCTGAACGCACGGTTCGGCGACCGGTTGCTGGAGGGCGAGATCACCGCCCGCGGTCCGCTCGCTGCGGAGGTCTCCAGCAAGGACCACCTCGACCTCGCCCGCCTGGTGATGGTCTGGAACCCGTTCAGGGTCGGCGACCTCCACCAGCTGATCCGGGCCATCAACGCGCTGTCGAGCGCCCCCGCCGGCTGACAGACTCCCGGGCCATGGCAGGCGAGTTCGACGACATCAAGGGCCGGCTCGAGGGCATCGCCGAGGAGCTGGCCGATCTGGCCATCGTGCGGCTGCGGGAGTCCATCGACGCCGGCGGCACTGAGTACCCCGTCGACGAGAAGCGCCTCACCCGGGCCCGGCGAGCGGTCGAGAAGGCGATCAACCTCCTCAGCGAGCCCGACGAGCACGCCTACGACTGAGGCTCGGGCTGTGGTTCAGTAGAAGTCGGGCAGCACGGGCGGTGCAGCCGGGAGCAGCCCGTCCATCGTGACCAGGGCACGGCGGTCGGCGCTGCGGAGGTGGCCGGTGCGTGCGAGGCGGGTCGCCGGCGCGTACCCGGCCCACCAGCTGGACAGGCCGCCGATGGACGCCTCGACGGTGCCGTCGCCGCCGGGGGTGGCCCGGGCCTCGCCGTCGGCGACCTCGAGGATCCAGGTGCCGTGGTTCCAGGGCGCGTGCTCGTCGACCACGGCCAGGTGGACCCGACCGCTCGCGCCGGCGGGCCAGCCTCGAGCGGCGACCGCACCCGGCACGTCGACCAGCCGGAGCATCCAGCGGATCTCGCTGCGCACCACGTCCGGCGCGGCGTGGTCGGCCAGCAGGAACAGGTCGTCCTCGGCCGGTCCGATCACGTCGAGGTCGGGTGCCTGTGACCCCGAGCTGGCCACCACGCGCCAGAGCGCCCGGACCACATCGGGGTCGTTGCTGAGCACCTCGCTGACCACCACCGAGTAGTCGTAGGGGGCGCGCGCCGTGCCGTGGCGGTAGATCGCGTAGCCGACCAGCTCCCCCGGCGCACCCGGGTCGTCGACCACGTAGAGCATCGTGGCGTCGAGGTCCGGTGGCAGCCGGTCCTCCCACCAGAGCGTGGACCGGTCGACGGTGCCGTCGCGACCAGGTGCGGCGCTGGCGTGGCAGCGGTGCACGGCCGCGACGTCATCGACGGTCCCGCGACGGACATCGACCGGGCGAGCGGGCCGGATGCGAGCGATGTCGTTGGCCGGGAAGCGCCGGTGCACGTACGAGCCGGCGCACTCGAACCCCACCGCGCGGTACAGCGCGAGCGACGCCGGGAACAGACCGGCGATGACCTCGCCGCGCTCGCGCAGGTCGGCGTACTGCCCGGCGGTGACCGCCCGGCCCAGACCGGCCCCCCGGTGCTCGGGGAGCACGGCGACCGGGGAGAACCCGGCGAGGGGCACCGCGCGTCCACCGAACCACTGGCGGAACGGCCGGATGTGCGAAGCCGCCGCCACCTCGCCCCGTGGCCCGTCGACGATGAGCGCCCGCTGCGGGTCGAGGCCCTTCAGCCACTGGTCCCGCCGTTGCTCGGTGGCACCGAACCCGGTCTTGAACACATCCCAGAGGCCGTCGAGGTCGGCGTCGGTCCCGAAGCGCATGGTGGTCGCCATGGCCGCCACGGTAGGCGTGGTGGTGGGGACGCGGCGCCGGTTATCGTCGATCGGTGACCGAGCTGCAGGACGTCCACGAGTGGGTGTCGTTCGACGACCCGACCGAAGACCGGACGTGGATCTTCGACGTGACGTTCCTCACCAGCAACTGGTCCTGCATCTTCGGGCGAGGGTGCAAGGGCGTGCTGACCGAGGACTTCAGCGAGGCCGTGCAGGGCTGCTGCAGCTACGGCGCCCACTTCACCGGACCCGACGACATCGCCCACGCCCAGAAGATGGCCGAGCGCCTCACCCCGGAGCAGTGGCAGTTCCGCGACGAGGGCCGGGCCCAGGGCATCACCCAGCAGAACGACGACGACGAGACCACCACGCTGCTCGTCGACGATGCGTGCGTGTTCCTGAACCGTCCCGGGTTCGACGGGGCCGGGCTCGGCTGCGCGTTCCACCACCTGGCCGAGGCGAACGGACAGCGCCACGTCGACGTCATGCCCGAGGTGTGCTGGCAGGTTCCGCTCCGCCGCATCGACGAGACCGACGACCTCGGCCACGTGACCTCCACGGTCCGCGAGTGGAAGCGGCGCGACTGGGGCGACGGCGGCCACGACTTCCACTGGTGGTGCACCGACAGCGACGAGGCGTTCGTCGGCGCGATCCCCGTGTACGAGGGGATGGGCGCCGAGCTCGAGTCGATGGTCGGCGGCGAGGTCTTCGGCATGATCGCCGCCCACCTCCGCGACCGCACCCGCCGTCAGGGCACCGAGGTCTTCCTCCCCCATCCGGCCGTCCGCCGCCACTGAGCGCCTACGGTCTCCGGGTGCCTCCCACCCCGATGACCGCTCGCACCCGCACCAGCGCCCTCGTGGCGGTGGCCGTCGCCGGGCTGGTGCTCGTCGGGTGCGGCTCGTCGGGTGGTGACGACGCCGCAGCCACGACCGAGGCTGCGGTCACCACCAGCGCAGCACCCACCACCACCGACCGCCCGGCGGTGACCACCACCACCGCTCCCACCACCACCGCTCCCGCCACGACGACGACGACGACGACGACGGTGCCCGCTGATCTCACCCCCGAGGAGATCGCAGTGGCGTTCGTCCGAGCGCTCACCGAAGGGCAGCCGGCCGACGCCTACGTCCGGGACCCGGCCGTCGCCAGCGATGCCGAACGGCAGCTGGGCGAGCTCGGCCAGGCCGCCTACGACTCCATCGCCCTCGACCCGGTGCGGTCGCAGCAGGAGGTCGGCGCGCCCGACGCCTGTGCCGTCAACGACGTGACGCTCAGCTGCTACGTCCTCATCGACCGGTCCAGCTCGGACTCCGAAGGCGTGAACACCCTGGTGAAGGTGGGCGTCGCCGTCACCGACCTGACCGCGGTCACCGGCCCCGATGATCCGGGGCCGAAGGTCCCCGCCCACGTGATCAGCGCCGAGATCATCGCCTCCTGAGGGCGCGCTGATGCCCGCTCGCTGCGTCAACGGACACGACACCCCCGGCGGTGCGGCCTGCATGTACTGCGGCGCCCCGCTGGTGCCGGCGGCGCCCATCCCCCGGTCCGCCTACGCCCCGCCGCCCCAGCCGATCGTGCCGCGCCCCGGCTCCGGCGGGCTGAGCGCGCTGGCCGTCGCGTCCCTCGTGCTGAGCCTGTTCTTCCCGTTCGGCGCGGTGCCTGCGGTCATCGTCGGGTTCATCGCCCTGCCGCGGATCCGGCGGCGCAACCAGGACGGCCGAGGCTTGGCCATCGCGGGCATCGTCATCGGCGGCGTCGTCATCGCCCTGGGCCTGGTGGCCGCGGTGGTCGTGTTCGCGGTCGGCGGCACGGTCGAGGAGCCCGACAGCACGGAGAACTGCCGGACCGAGGCCCGCACGATCCGCACCGCCAGCGAGGCGCTCTACGCGTCCGAGGGCCGCTACCCCCTCACGATGGACGAGCTGGTCGACGCCAACCTGTTGCGGAGGCCCTCGGAGCGGTACGACCTGCGGCCGAACGACCACGCCCTGCCCGACCTGGTCCCGATCGACGGCCAGTGCAGCGGCGTGACCGTGCCCGGCGGCTAGCTCATCGGGACGGCGACCACGAGGGACCGAGTCGGGATGTTCGCCGGGTCCGTCTTGGTGAAGGCGCTGCCGTCCGACGAGAACAGGTACGTCGCCCCGTTGCGGTTGCTGAGCAGCAGATCGTCGAACCCGTTGGCGTCGAAGTCGCCGACCGAGGTGTCGTAGGCGCCGCCGATCTGTGGCGCCGGGCTGGTCACGATGCTCCCGCCGGCGCTGAGATCCTGGAGGTACTCGGTCCCCTCGCCGGTGCGGGCGTGGAAGAACAGCGTCGTGGCATATCCGGTGCGGAAGTGGCCGCCGACCGCCGGCTGGTAGTCGCAGCAGGAGCCCTGGTGCGCCCGCAGCTGCTTCGAGGTGGACTGGCCGGCGGCGTTGAAGGTCAGCAGCCTCTCGAGGCTGCCCTCGTACACGGCGACCATCCGCCGCCGCGTCACCCCGTCATCGGGACCGATGCTGCCGGCGACGAGGCTGGTCAGGCCCGGGTCGCCGTCCAGGCCTAGCCGGCGCTGCACGTGGGTGCCGTCGGCCGCCATGATCCACACATCGCGGCTGCCGTGCACGACGAGGTCGGTGATCCCGTCGGTGTTGACGTCGATGGCCTGGACCTGGTTGCCGTACCGCTCGTCGATGGCGACGGGGAACACGCGCGAGGCGTGGCTGCCGTCAGCGCGGAACCTCCAGAGGTAGCTGGTCCCGCCGCTCGCCTGGTACCAGAGGATGTCGGTGAAGCCGTTGCCGTCGAAGTCGCCGGTGACCGGCTCGAAGTGGCCGTTGACGGTCTCCGCCCGCATCGACACCTTCACGGTGCCGTCCACGTCGCGGATGCGCAGGACCCCATCGGGAGCCGAGCCCGCCCGGTACACGAACGCCCCACCGCCGGCACTGTCGAACCGACCGGGCAGCACCGCTCGCGCCTTGGCCAAGGTGTAGCCCGCCGCCTGACCGTTCCAGCGGGCCACGGCTCGGCCGCCGTCGATCGGGACGTACAGGTACGCGTCGGCGACGGCCGCCTCCACCTCCGCCTTCGCTGCGGCGCGGGGCTCGGCCGCCGCTCCCGTACCGCACGCCGCCACGAGCAGCACCGAGCAGGCCACCGCTCCCATGCGCAGCCGGCTCCGCTTCCGCCCCGCCCCTGATCCGCTCATGGGCCGGATCCTACGGCGGGAATGCGCAGAACTCGTTGCCTTCGGGGTCGGCGAGGATCCACCACCTGCCGTCGGGGGCCGGTTCGCGCAGCAGCGTGGCCCCGGCGGCGACGAGGGCGTCGACGTCGGCATCGACCAGGGTCACGTCCCAGTGGATGCGGTTCTTGTGGGTCTTGGCCTCCGGCACCGGGTTGAACTCCCAGCGCTGGAAGGGGAACCCGGCGGCGCCCTCGAGCCACACGAACGGCCGCACCGGGTGGTGGTGGACGGTGGCGCCGGTGCGGTCCGCCCACCACGTGGCGAGCGCCGTGGCGTCGGACGCGTCGACCACGAGCTCGTAGACGCCGAGCTCCGACGGGCCGTCGCCCGGGACGTCGGTGGGTGCGAAGACGCAGAGCGCGATCCCGTCCGGGTCCTCGAGCACGTGCCAGGGCCGGCCGGCGTCGGCGGCCCGGACGAGCGTGGCCCCGGCCGCCAGGAGCGGCGCCGGGTCGCCACCGGGGAGGCAGAGGTCGAGGTGGACCCGGGACTTGGCGGCGATCTCCTCGGGGACGGCGTTCACCCACACCGTCAGCGCCGGCGCCCCTCCCTCGGGCGGGCTGAGCTTGGCGTCCTCGCCTCCGGCTCCGCTCACCGTCAGTCCCAGCGCCTCGGCCCAGAACCGGGCGACGGCGGCCGGACGGCCGTTCCCCGCGGTCGCGTCGATGCACAGGTCCATGAAGGCGACGTCAGGCACGCAGCCGAGGCTACGGCCTGGCAGGCTGCGCCGATGCCCACCGCACCCGGCCGTCCGAACCGCACCGCCGTGGTCGTCGGCGCCCTCCGCCTGGCGTCCGGCGTCTCGTTCCTCGTCGCGCCCGAGGCGGCGAACCGACTCTGGGGCGGCGACCCCGACGACGTCGGGCCGACGGCATCGCTGCTGCTCCGGTCGATGGGGTACCGGGACGCGCTCGTCGGCGGGCTGCTGCTGCGCTCGGGCCTGCGCGGCGACGGGTCCGAAGCCGGCTGGTTCCTCGCCAGCGCCGGCGCCGACCTGGCCGATCTGGTGGGCGGCATCGCCAACCACGACCGCATGAGCGAGCAGGCCCGCAAGAAGGGCATCGGCGGCGCCGCCGTGGGCATCGCAGTGGGCGTCCTGGGTGCCGCGGCGGCCCAACGGGCCGACGGGCTGCGGCGCGCTAGCGCTTGAGGCGCCGGCGGTCCTGCTCCTTGAGGATCCGCTTGCGGACCCGCACGCTCTCGGGCGTGACCTCCACCAGCTCGTCCTCGGCGATGAACTCGATGCCGCTCTCCAGCGTGATCACCTTCGGCGGGGTGAGCTTGATGGCCTCGTCGGCTGAGTGGGTCCGGATGTTGGTCTTCTGCTTCTCGCGGACGCAGTTGACCATCATGTCGTCGGGCCGGCTGTTCTCGCCGATGATCATGCCCTCGTACACGTTCTCGCCGGGACCGACGAACAGCACGCCGCGGGTCTGGAGGTTGTCCAGCGCGTAGGCGGTGGTCACGCCGGTGCGGTCAGCCATCATGGCCCCGCCCTGGCGGTGGGGCAGCTCCCCGACCCACGGCATCCATCCGGCGTTGTGCGTGTGCAGCAGGGCGGTGCCCCGGCTGGCGGTGAGCAGCAGGCCGCGGAAGCCGATGAGACCGCGCGCCGGCGCCTCGAACGTGATCACGGTGCGGCCGGTGTCGCCGGGGCGCAGGTCCGTGACGCGGCCCTTGCGGGGCGCCAGGGCCTGGGTGACGGTGCCGACGTGCTCCTCGGGGACGTCGCAGACGCCTCGCTCGAGCGGCTCGTGCTTCTTGCCGTCGATGTCCTTGACGATCACCTCGGGCCGGCTGGTCTGCAGCTCGTAGCCCTCTCGGCGCATGCTCTCGATGAGCACCGCCAGCTGCAGCTCGCCTCGGCCGGAGACCTCCAGCACGTCGGGCGAGTCGGTGTCCTCGAGGCGGATCGACACGTTGCCGAGCACCTCCCGCTCGAGGCGGTCGCGCAGGTGGCGGGAGGTGAGGTACTTGCCCTCCTTGCCGGCCAGCGGCGACGTGTTGACGCCGAAGGTCATGCGCAGCACGGGCTCGTCGACGCTGAGGCGAGGCAACGCCTCGGGGTTGGCGGGGTCGGCGATGGTGTCGCCGATCTCGACCTCGGGGAAGCCGGCCACCACGAACAGGTCGCCGGCCTTGCGCTCATCGACGTCGTCGCGGCCGATGCCGGTGAAGCCCATGAGGCTGCCGAGCTTGCGCTCGACGGGCTTGCCGCCCTCGATCACCTCTTCGTCGAGGAGGGCGACCCGCTCGCCCCTTCGCATGGTGCCGCGCTTGACGCGGCCGATGGCCAGGCGCCCCAGGTAGTCGGACGCATCGAGGTTGGTCACGATGGCCTGGAGCGAGCCCTCGGGATCGACGTCGGGGGCGGGCACCGTGTCGACGATGGCCTGGAGCAGCGGGGTCAGGTCATCGCCATCACCGGGCATGCCGATGCCGTCCACGGCCTTGGAGTCGCGAGCGATGGCCGAGATGATGGGGAACTCGATGTCGGCGTCGGACGCACCCAGGTCCATGAACAGCTCGTAGACCTCGTCGAGGACCTCGTCGGGACGGGCGTCTTGGCGGTCGACCTTGTTCAGCACGAGGATCGACGGCAGGCCGGCGGCCAGGGCCTTCGACAGCACGTAGCGGGTCTGCGGCAGCGGCCCCTCGGCCGCATCGACCAGCAGGATCACGCCGTCGACCAGCTCCAGGGAGCGCTCGACCTCGCCGCCGAAGTCGGCGTGGCCCGGGGTGTCGACCAGGTTGATCTTGACGTCGCCCCACTGGACCGACGCGGCCTTGGCGAGGATGGTGATGCCCCGCTCCCGCTCCTGGTCGTTGGAGTCCATGACCCGGTCGACGAGACCGCCGGTCTGGTGGGCGCTGAAGACGCCGGTGGATCGCAGGAGCGCATCGACCAGCGTGGTCTTGCCATGATCGACGTGCGCCACGAGGGCGACGTTGCGGAGCGCGGTGAAGGACACGAGAAAACCTGTTTGCAGTGGGGAGTGGAGGGCGAAGGTGCAGGTGACGGTGGGCTTCAGGCCCAGTCGTCGGCTTCCTGCTGCGCTTCGTCGGTCATGGCCAGGCACCAGCCGGCATGGTCATGGCCAGGATCGGCGCCGCACTCCGGGCAGGAACGTTCATCAGCGCGATCGATCAAGTCGTTGAACGATGGCTCCGACGAGCGCTTCAGCTCCCGAGCTTCTTCGTACCGGCGGTGACGACCCTTTTTCATGGGCCAAACTCCCGAAGAGGTGGCGTAATCCGAAGGGCAAGTGTAGCCGCCTCGACCCCACGCACCTCATTCGACGGAATGACGTGGTTCAACTTGGGTTCTCGTGCGGTGCCCGGTCCTCGAGCACCAGGTTCCCGGCCCCGTCGAACGCCAGGGCGGCCTCGCCGTCGACGAGGCGGCGGATGCGCTCACCCACCAGCTCGGCCCGCCAGCCCACCGCCAGACGGGCGGACGGGTCCCCCGCGAGCAGCGCTTCGATGTCGGCCCGGGTGGCGACCAGGGAGGTCTCGATCTCCAGGTCACGGGACAGCTGGCTCACCCAGGCCGCCACCAGCGAGACGGCCGGGCGGAGGCGCCGGTCCAGGTCGTAGGTGGGACCGTCGGTTCGCAAGATGCTCTGGCCGCGCCCGGCCTCCACGGCCGCCAGCACGTCGTCGCCGACCCGGCCCTTGGCGTGGCGCTCGTCGACGCCGCGGATCCGCTTGAGCTCGTCGAGCGTCTTCGGCTTGCGCTGGGCCACCCCCACGACGGCGAGGTCCGACAACACGAAGCGGACCGGCTGGTCCAGCTCCATGGCCCGCTCCTCACGCCAGGCGGCCACGGCGCGCGCGACGGCCGCCGCCTCGCCCCGCAGGGTGCGAGCCTCCTTGATGCGCAGCCAGGCGTCCTCGGGCGGACGCTTGACCCGACCCTTGGCCCGCAGCGCCTCGCACTCGGCGAGCGCCCAGTCCAGCCGGCCCCGTTCGGTCAGCTGGGCGCTGAGCTGGTCGCGCAGGCCGAGCAAGTACTCGACGTCCGAGGCGGCGTACCGCCGCTGATCGCCACCGAGGGGACGCCGCAGCCAGTCCGTGAGCCGGTCGCCCTTGGGGAGGTGGACACCGTAGAAGCGCTCGACGAGGGCCGCCAGGCTCGGCAGCGAGTGACCGACGAAGCCAGCGGCGAGCTGGGTGTCGAACAGCTCGCGCGGCAGGGCGCCGCAGGCCAGATCGAGGACCTCGAGGTCCTGGCTGGCGGCGTGCATCACCACCACCGCGGGGCCTTGGAGGGCGTCGGCGAACGGGGCCAGGTCGACGGCGAACGGGTCGACGAGCGCCTTCTGGTCGTTCCACGACAGCTGGATGAGCGCGAGCTGCGGGAAGTAGGTGCGCTCGCGGTGGAACTCGGTGTCGATGCCGAAGGCCTCGACCGTGAGCAGCTCGTCGACGATGGCCCCGAAGGCAGCGTCGTCGTCGACCCAGATGTGACCCCCGAGGTCACCCATGTCGGTCCCGTCGGGAGGAGCGTCGCTGCGTTCCCAGGGCACGATCAGGCGCCGGGCTCGTCGCCGGTGACCACGGGGTTCCCGGCTTCGATCCAGGCCATCGTCCCGCCGGCGATGTTCACGGCGTCGATCCCCTGTCCTCGCAGGTACTCGGCGGCCTTCATGCTCCGGCCACCCAGCTTGCAGATGATGAGGACCTCGTCGACCGCAGGGAACTCGTCGACCCGCTCCATCACCTCGCCCAGCGGGATGAGCGGAGCGCCGGGGACGTGGCCCTCGACGTACTCATCGGGCTCGCGGACGTCGATGACGACGGCTCCGGCAGCGTGACGGCGGGCGGCTTCGGCGATGTCGATCTCGGGAACGGTCACGTCGGCAGTGTAAAGGTCATCATGCGCCGGGGACGGGAGGGGCACTGGGCCCGTCCTGGTGGCGAGCGGTCCAGCGGCGCAGGTCATCGGGCGTGTCGAGATCGGCGAGCAGGTCGGCCGGGGCGGCCACCTCGATCACCGGACCGATCCCGAAGGCGGCATCGGCGCGCCGCTCGCCGGCTTCGACCAGCTCGACCAGCGCCGCCGCAGCTCCGGTGCGCCACGCGCTGGGGAAGGGCTGCAAGCGCCCGTCGGGGGTCCGCACCGCGCACGCCCGGGCTTCGGCCGGACCCGACACCAGGGCGTGGGCCAGGTCGGCCACCAGCGCCCCCGAGAGGTCGGGCTGGTCGCAGGCGGCGACCACCACGACCTCGATGCCCGGGACCTCGGCGCCGTGCTCCACCGCGGCGGCGATGCCGGCGAGCGGCCCCTCCCCCGGCCACCGGTCCGGGACCGCTCCCTCCTCGGTTCCCCCGCTCCCGACCAGCACGACCGATCCGGCGCCGCCGTCGAACAGGGCCCGCCGCACGCGGTGCGCCATCGGCATGCCCTCGAGCGGCAGCGTCGCCTTGTCCGCGCCCATGCGCCGGCTCGCCCCGCCCACCAGGACGGCTCCGAGGACGGCATCGGACACGTCAGGCCCCGGCGCCGGTGCAGGCGATCAGGTGGCCAGTCCGCCGTAGGAGGCGGACTTGCCGCGACTGGCCTCGGTGGTGGCGGCGGCATCGGCCAGGTCTGCGAGGAACTGATCGGCGATGCGTGCGTGGTACGGCGAGAGCATGAGGTGGAGCCCGCCCTGCTGACGGTCGAGGTTCCAGCCCCGGTCATCCATCACATCGCCCACCGCGCCGATGTCGAGCGTCGACGACCCGATCTCGAAGAGGGACAGGTCGGGCTGGTGCGTGATCTCCAGCCCGCCGATGCCCTCGATGCCGGCCTGCATCTTCCGGGTGGTGGCCCGGACGACCTCGGTGAGCCGCAGGTAGCCGTCCTCGCCGAGGTGGTTGATGGCCGCCCAGGCTCCGGCGATGGGGGCGGCGCTGCGGGTGCCGGCCGCCGTGCCCGACGCGTACAGGCCGCCGGGCCAGTCGTCGTACCAGAAGAACTGGTGGGACAGCAGCTCACGGCTCTTGTAGAGGACCGTGGACGCGCCCTTGAACGTGTAGCCGTACTTGTGGATGTCGGCCGAGATGGACGTCACGCCGGGCACCCGGAAGTCCCAGGGGGCGACGTCCTCGCCCAGGCGCTCCCACCAGGGAAGGATCCAGCCGCCGAGGCAGGCGTCGGTGTGGAACAAGATGTCCCGCTCCAGCGCCAGGCCTGCGAGGGCGGCGATGTCGTCGATGAGCCCGTACGGATAGCACGGTGCCGACCCCACGATGAGGCCGGTGCGCTCGGTGATGGCGGCCTCGGTGGCGGCCACGTCGGCTCGACCGTCCTCGCCGACGGGGATCAAGACGTGCTCGAGGTCGAGGTACTTGGCCGCCTTGGCGAAGGCGGGGTGCGCCGTGGTGGGCGTCAGCAGCTGCGGCTCGGCGATGCCCCGCACCGTCCGGGCATGGTCGCGGGCCACCTGCACGGCCAGGAAGATCGACTCGGTGCCGCCGGAGCTGAGCGACCCGGCGTTGGGCTCGGTGCCCATCAGCTGGCACGCCATCGAGATGATGTCGAGCTCCATCTGGAGGACGCTCGGGTACTTGAACGGGTTGAGCGCGTTGTCGTGGATGTACCGCAGCGCCACCTGCTCGATGAGCTCCTCGTGGTCGTGGTCGTCGACGTTGTAGACGAGGCTGAACGCCCGGCCACCCCGCCAGTCGATGTCCTCCGCATGGCGCTGCTCGATGAGGGCCAGCAGCTCCTTCGCATCGCTGCCGTGCTCCGGGATCCGTGGCGTGTCGCTCATGAGCCGGGAACCTACCCGCCGTAGTTCATCCTCGTGTCCTCCATGCGGAGCACCGGGGTGTCCTCGGCCTTCAGGAACGCAGTGTCGACGACCTCGCCGAGGAAGAAGGTGTGGTTGCCGACCTCCACCGCCTGGCGGACCTCGCAATCGATGGAGGCGACGGCCTGGCTCAGGATGGGGGCGCCGGTTGCCCCTTCGTGGACAGCGAAGCCGTTGAGGGTCGAGGCGTCCGGATCCCACTCGCACGGCTTGGTGAACTTGCGGACGATCGCCCGGTCCTCCCGGTCGATGGTCGACAGGGCGAACACCCGGCCCTCGGTCACCAGCTCGTGGGTGACGGCGGTCTTCTCGATGCCGACGCCGATCAGCTTGGGGTCGAACGACACCTGCGTGACCCAGTTGATGGTCATGAGGTTGCGTCGCTCGCCCGCCCGGGACCCGAGCAGGTAGAGACCCGACGGCAACGACCACAGCACCCGCCGCCGCAGCCGGTCGTACGCGTCGTGCGCCTCGTCGGTGTCGTCCACCGATGCCGGATAGGGACCGACGGGACCCGTGCCACCTGCTGCTGCCATGCCGGCGACCCTATCGACGGCCTCCGCCGGCCGGGTGCGGCTCCTGTGGCGAGCACGGCTCCTCGCGCTCCTCGGACGCGCCGGTATCCCGGCCGAGGCCGGGTTGCGGGGTGGATGAGTCCTTGCCGGCGCGTGCTGGGGCCGGGGTGTCCGTCAGGCGTGGGCGGGCCCGGCTCGGGGGGGGTCGATGGGTGCTCCGCCGAGCGGTCCGCAGGGTTCTGCCGGTGCGGCGGCCGGGCGCCGCCCGGAGACCTGTGGTGGCGGTTCGGGGTCGTCGTCGGGTGCGTGGTCGGCGGTGTCGGTGGGGTGGGGTGGGTCGGCTTGGAGGTGGAAGCCCCAGCGGTCAAGGCGTTCGCCGGTGGGCCCGGCGTAGGGGGCGGCGGTGATGCCGATGGCCGACGCGGTCGCAGCGACGTGCTCTGCCGGGGCGGTGCCGGGCTGGGGCGGTGCGGGTGGGACGGGTTGGCCGGTCGGGTTGAGGGGTCGTCCCCAGCGGTCGGTGAACACGATGCTGTCGGGGCTGTTGCGGGGTTGGTCGGCGTTGCCGTCGATGCCGAGG
>JAOBWH010000198.1 GCA_025463265.1 Ilumatobacteraceae bacterium | reverse complement strand
CACCTCGGCCTCGAGCAAGTTCGACAAGGTCGGAAAGTCGATCGGCGCCTGAGTCAACTCCCCCAAGGAGTTCTCTCCGAACGGCCGGGCCCTCGGGTCCGGCCGTTCGGTCGTTTTGCGGTCGGGTCTTCGGACCCGGCCGGTCGTCGTTTCTCCGATTCCATTTCGACGAATTCGCACAACGGGCCGATCGACCTATTCAGGATCTCCGACGACGGTCCGATGGATTACCTGTCAGGAAGCAAGCACCCCGCTGGGGTGAACACACCAACCATCATCAGGAGAATCACCCCATGCTGACCAGCTACGAATTCATCGCCTCTTACATGCGTGCCCGTTTCGGTGACGACGAGCGCGGCGCCTCCCTCGTGGAGTACGCCCTTCTCGTCGCTCTCATCGCCGTGGTGTGCATCGTCGCCGTGACGTTCCTCGGCACCTCGGCCTCGAGCAAGTTCGACAAGGTCGGAAAGTCGATCGGCGCCTGAGTCAACTCCCCCAAGGAGTTCTCTCCGAACGGCCGGGCCCTCGGGTCCGGCCGTTCGGTCGTTTTCGGAAGGCGGGGAGGACGGCGCCCTCTAGCGTGCGAGCCATGAGCGATCGCCCCGTCACCCTCACCACCTCCGGCCCGCCCGAGACCGTGCTCGACGCCGAGCCCGCCGCAGTCCTCGCCGCCCTGGACGCAGCGCTGGACCGCCCCGACGCCGAGCGCCGTGGCGCGGTGGCCGAGGTCGTGGCGGCCAACCCTCGGTTCCTCGACGGCTGGGCCCGCCTCGGTCAGCTCGGTCGGGATGATGTCGAGCAGTACGCCGCCTTCCGGGTGGGCTACCACCGGGGCCTGGACCGGCTCCGGGCCAACGGCTGGCGGGGGAGCGGGTACGTCCGCTGGTCCCACCCTGAGAACCGCGGGTTCCTGCGGGCGCTCCACGGCCTCACCGTGGCCTCCGGCCGCATCGGCGAGGCCGATGAGGAGGAGCGCTGCGCGCTGTTCCTCCGCCAGCTCGACCCGGCCTGGCCGCCCGCCGACCTCGATTGATCCCGCGAGGCGGTCAGGTGCGGGGCTCGTCGGGGACGCGGTAGACCACGGAGCCCGGTGCCAGGGTGCCGGCCAGGATGCCGAGGAGGTGGTCGGCGATCCATGCGGGGCTGTTCCAGGCGCCCTGCTCGTGGATGTCGACGAAGCGATCGATGGCCGGGAAGGTCTCGGCGTCCTGCTCGCGGATGAAGGTCTGCATCGGGGTGTCGACGACGCCGGGGGCCACCGAGTGGCAGACCAGCCCCGGTTCCTCGGCCGCCACCACCCGGGTGAGCTGGTCGACCGCAGCCTTGCTCGCCCCGTACACCGACCAGCCCTCGTACACCGACGACGCCGCGCCGGAGCTGATGTTGATGAGGGCGCGCCGGGACGGCGGGGCGTCGGCGGAGCGGTCGATGAAGATCTGGGTGCCGGTGATGACCCCGCCGATGTTCACGGCGAGAGCCTGCTGGATGTGGTCGGGTTCCAGGTCGCGAAGCGGTCCCATCGGGTCGATGATCCCGGCGTTGTTGATCCAGAGGTCGATCGGTCCCAGGGTCTCGGCCACGGCGTCGGCGAAGCGCTCGAGGTGCGCCACGTCGGTGACGTCGACGGCACGGGTGATGGCCTCCGAGCCGCGAGGCCGCTCCGGTTCGTGGCGTGCGCACAGCCCGAGCTGCACCCCGTGCTCGGCCAGGCGGGCCGCCAGCCCGGCTCCGAGGCCCCGAGACGCGCCGGTGATGAAGGCCACCTTCCCCTCCAGCTGGGCGGCGGGCAGGTCGAACGGAACCGAGGTGGCCATGGCGGGCACCGTAGGCCGCAGCGCTGCGCAGGTCAGCCGATCGCGATGGAGCCGAAGGCGTCGGGATCGGACGGGTCGGCGACCTCGAGCTGGAACGGCCTTCCGGTGTCGGACCAGCGCAGGGCGTAGAAGTAGGTCCGCGGGCCGGCGACGGCGGACGGGTCCGAGCACGAGGCCGGCTCCACCGCCGCAGCGCGGACGGCTGCGGGTCCCTTCCGGAACTCGAGCTCGGGCGACGCGCAGGCCACATCGTCCATCGTCACCTCCACCACCACCTCGGTGGCGAAGTCCACCGTCGGCAGCGACGAGGTGGGCCGCCCGGCGTCGGCCCAGACCTCGGCGAGGGTCTCGGCATCGGTCACCCCGTTCGTGAGGATGGCCCCATCGGGCCCTTCCGGGGCCCGGCCTTCGAACGAGGTGGTCAGCGACCGGGCCGGAAGGATCGGCCCGACCGGGACCGCGGCGGTGGTCGTGGTGGTCCCGCGACCGCCGCCGAGGCGGGTGCGGTCGACGCCGTCGTCGGACCGCAGGATCGCGGCGCCGATGCTGGCGGCAAGGCCGGCGATGACGAGGACGATCGCCGCCACGAGGGCGAGCGACCGACGGTCTCGTGGACCCGGGGAGGGGCGATCGTCGGCGCGGCCCTCCAGCGCATCGAGGTGCGCATCATCGGGCACGGGCGCGGACTCGCCGAGGCGCGCCAGCTCGGTGCGGAGGGCGGCTTCGAAGGCGGGGGACACGTCGAGCTCAGCCATCGGTGGCCTCCACGGCCTGGTCGGCGAGGAAGCCCGGCCCGAGGTCGGCGGCCAGGGCCTTGAGCGCCCGGTGGGTCCGGCTCTTCACCGTGCCGACGCTGATGGACAGCGCCTCGGCGGCGTCGCGCTCGGACAGGTCGCCCCAGAAGCGCAGGACGATCACGGCACGCTGGTCGATGGGCAGCCGGCGCAGGGCCGCGGCGAGGTCGGTCCCTTCGGCGACCTGGCTGTCGACCGGCCGCATGCCGCGGCCCTCGCCGGTTCGGCGGACCAGCCACCGGCGGTCTCGGCCCGCTCGCCGGAAGCTGTCCGAGGCCTCGTTCACCACGGCCCGGCGGAGGTAGGCCTTGGGGTTGAGGATCTCGCGCTCGGCCCACCCGTTCAACGAGCGGGCGAACGCGGCCGACACGATGTCGTCGGCCTGGTCGGGGTCGCCCACGATCAGCCAGGCCACGCGCCAGAGGGCGCGGCGGTGCTCGAGCCAGGCTGCCTCGAAGCTGTCGCCCGCCGCATCCATCAGTCGTCCAGACGACCGGGCCGCGCTCGAGGTTCCCTCACCGACCGTCGCCGGTGGGTCAGTCCTCTTCGGAGAAGAAGACGTTCTTGACCTCGGTGTAGGCGTCCATGGCCCCCATGCCGAGCTCGCGTCCGAGGCCGGACTTCTTGTAGCCGCCGAACGGGGCCTCGAAGCGCACCGACTTATTGGTGTTCACCGAGAGGGTGCCGGTGCGGAGCGACTTCGCGACGCGGATGGCCCGGGTGGCCGACCCGGTCCAGAGGGACCCGGACAGCCCGTAGTCGCTGTCGTTGGAGATGGCGATGGCCTCCTCCTCGGTGTCGAACGGGAGGATCGACGCGACCGGTCCGAAGATCTCCTCGCGGGCGAGGCGCATCGAGTTGTCGACGTCGGCCAAGACCGCCGGGGTGAGGAAGAAGCCGTCGTCGTCGGGGATCTCGCCTCCGGACAGCAGGCGGGCACCCTCGCCCGAGCCGATGCCGATGTAGTCGAGCGACGTCTGGCGCTGCCCGGTGGAGATCAGCGGGCCCATCTCCGTCTCGGGGCTGAGCGGATCGCCGACCTTGATGGCCCGCACCGCCGCTTCGAACGTCTCCAGGAACTCCTCGTAGACGGGACGCTCGACGAGGATGCGGGACCGGGCGCAGCAGTCCTGACCGGCGTTGCCGAACACCGACATCGGCGCGTCGAGCGCCGCCTTCGCCACGTTGGCGTCGGCGAACACGATGGCCGCCGACTTGCCGCCGAGCTCCAGCGACACCCGGGCGATGTGGTCCGCCGAGTTCTTGAGGATGGCGGCGCCCGTGGTGGTCTCGCCGGTGAAGGAGATCTTGGCGGTGCGGGGATCGCTGGTGAGGGCGTCGCCGATGACGCCGCCCGGGCCGGGCAGCACGTACACCTGGTCGGCGGGCACGCCCGCGTCCACCAGGATGTCGCCCAGCAGCAGGGCGGTGAGCGGGGTGAGCGACGCCGGCTTCAAGATGACCGGGTTGCCGCAGGCGAGCGCCGGGGCCAGCTTCCAGCAGGCGATGAGCAGCGGGAAGTTCCACGGGACGATGAGGCTCACGGGCCCGACCGGCTCGCGGAGCACGAGGTCCAGGCCGGCGTCTTGCACCGGGACCACCGAACCGAAGTGCTTGTTGGCGGCACCGGCGTAGTACTCGAACGTGCCGGCTGCCGCGCCGACCTCCCAACGGGCGTCGCCGATGGGGTGGCCGGCGCCGCGCGCTTCGGCGGTGGCCAGCAGGTCCTCGCGCTCGCGGATGAGCTGCGACACCCTGAGCAGGACCCGGCCGCGCTCGGTGCCCGAGGTCCGCGCCCATGCGCCCCGGCCGTCGTCGAACGCCTTGGTCGCAGCGGTGAGCGCCAGGTCGACGTCGACGGGACCGGCCTTGGCCACCTCCTCGAGCGGCTTGCCCGTGCCCGGCTCGGTGACCGTGAAGGTGGCGCCCTCCGCAGCGTCGCGACGCTCGCCGGCGATGATCAGCTGCTCGGTCATGGGTGCCCTTCGATCGGATTGCCGGCCGGTCCGGCCAGCGGGCAATCATACGGGCGACCGACTAGGGCCCCGAACGGGTCACGATGGAGTGGAGAACGCAATGGCTCGTCTTGAGGGCAAGGTCGCACTGATCACCGGTGCGGGCGGCGGGATGGGCCGGGTGGCCGCCGAGCGGTTCGCTGCCGAGGGCGCCAAGGTCGCCGTCATCGACGTCGAGGAGAAGCCCGAGGTCGTCGAGGCCATCGCGGCTGCGGGCGGGCAGGCCATCACCGTGGCCGCCGACGTGCGCGAGTTCGCCCAGGTCCAGGCGGCCGTGGCCAGGACCGTGGAGGCCTTCGGCGGGCTCGACGTCCTCTACAACAACGCGGGCGTCAGCCTGGGCGACGACGACGACGTCACCTCCACGCCCGAGTCCACGTGGGAGCTCACGATGGATGTCAACGTCAAGGGCCTCTGGCTGTGCTGCAAGGCCGCGATGCCCGCGCTGCTCGACAGCGGGAACTCGTCGATCATCAACGTCGCCTCCTTCGTGGCCCACCTCGGTGCCGCCACCCCGCAGCTCGCCTACACCACCTCCAAGGGTGCGGTGCTGTCGATGACCCGGGAGATCGCCGTCATCTACGCCCGCCAGGGGCTCCGGGCCAACGCCCTGTGCCCCGGCCCGGTGCTCACCCCGCTCCTCGCGAAGTACCTGTCCGACGAGGAGAAGCGCCAGCGCCGCCTCGTCCACATCCCGATGGGCCGTTTCGGCACTTCCGAGGAGATGGTCAACGGGGCCCTGTTCCTCGCCAGCGACGAGTCCAGCTTCATGACCGGCCAGAGCCTCCTGATCGACGGCGGCATCACCGCCGCCTACACGACCCCGGAGTAGGCCGGACAGCGGGGCCGACCCGGCCTCCTAGTCTCTCCTGGTCCGTCCTAGCCCGGGAGAACCATGGAACGCGTCACGCTCAGCCTCGATGCACTCAAGTCGATGATCGGGGACGGATCGGTCGACACCGTGCTCGTCGCCTTCCCGGACAACCAGGGCCGCCTGGTCGGCAAGCGGGTGATGGGGGAGTACTTCCTCGACACCGTCGCCACCGGGTCGGTGGAGGCGTGCAACTACCTGCTTGCGGTCGACGTCGAGATGAACCCCCTCCCCGGGTACCGGGCCTTCAACTGGGAGCAGGGCTACGGCGACTTCTCGGCGGTGCCCGACCTGTCGACGCTGCGGCTCGTGCCCTGGCTGGAGCGCACCGCCCTCGTGCTGTGCGATGTGGTCGAGGAGCACGACAAGACGACCCCGGTGGCCGTGTCGCCCCGTGCCATCCTGCAGGCCCAGGAGCAGCGGGCCCGGGACCTGGGCTTCCTGGTCAACATCGGCGCCGAGCTCGAGTTCTTCCTCTTCAAGGACTCCTACGCGGAGGCCTCTGCGAAGCGCTACCACGGGCTCGTCCCGCACTCCGATGTGGTCGAGGACTACCACATCCTCCAGACCACCCGGGACGAGTACATCATCCGCGACATCCGCAACGGCCTCCAGGCCGCCGGGGTCCCCGTGGAGTTCTCCAAGGGCGAGGCGGGCAAGGGCCAACACGAGATCAACCTGCTCTACGCGCCCGCCACCGAGATGGCCGACCGCAACACGATCTACAAGAACGCGGCGAAGGAGATCGCCGACAAGCACGGCCGCTCCCTCACCTTCATGGCCAAGTACGCCATGGACGAGGTCGGCTCCTCGTGCCACATCCACTCCAGCCTGTGGGACCTGAAGGGCAAGAAGTCCCAGATGTGGGACGCGAGCAAGCCCGACAACATGAGCGACACGTTCCGCTGGTGGCTCGGCGGCCTGGTGCACGCGTCGCGGGAGCTGGCCCTCCTGTTCGCCCCCACCGTCAACTCCTACAAGCGGTTCCAGCCCGACTCGTGGGCGCCCACCGCCGTGGCGTGGGGCCTCGACAACCGCACCTGCGGCCTGCGCCTCGTCGGCCACGGCCCCGCCTACCGGGTCGAGTCCCGGATCCCCGGCGCCGACGTCAACAGCTACATCGCCTTCGCCGGCGTGATCGCCGCTGGCCTCCACGGCATCGAGAACCAGCTCGACCCGGGCGAGGCCTTCGTCGGCAACGCCTACACCGACCCCGACGTGGAGCACATCCCGTCCACGCTCGTGGAGGCCATCGAGCTGTTCAAGCACTCCGAGGTGGCCAAGAGCGCCTTCGGCGACGAGGTCCACCACCACATCCTCAACTCGGCCGAGCAGGAGTGGGCCGCGTTCAACCGTGCGGTGACGGACTGGGAGCTCCGCCGGAACTTCGAGCAGCTGTGACCGACGCCGACGCACCCGACGGCTCCGAGCCGTCGCTGCCGCCGAGCTTCCGAGCCGTGCCCGGGTTCAACGTGGCTCCCGGCTACGTCCCGCCGATCCCCGGCGGCCCCGCACCCGCACCGTCCGGGGCGTCCGAGGCGGCGGGGGCTGCCGGCGAGGCGACTCCCTCGGGGCCGACGGGTTCCGCCGGGCCGCCTGCCGACGCGCTGACCCGGGCGTGGCGCCGGCAGTGGCGCCCGACCCTGCTGTTCCTCGTGCTCCTCGTGGCGGGCGGTGCGATCACGGCCTGGGCCGCTCCGCAGGAACCGGGCGGACCCGCGGCCCCGATCGGGGGCCAGAAGCTCAAGGGCGAGGTCACCGAGGTGTCCGCTTCGACCGACCCGCCGTCGTACGCGATCGCCGTGGGATCGCAGCAGTACGAGTCCACCTCGGACGAGGGGCTGGCGGTCGGTGACCCGGTCTGGGTGCTCACCGACGACGAGTCGGTCTCGATCGAGCCGAGGATGCCCGAGTGGCTCTTCGCCGCGGTCGTGATCGCCGCGGTGGTCGCCCTCTACTCGCTGATCGCGCTGGTGGTGTCGGTGATGCGCCGCTCCGGACGCCGCCGGCAGGCTCGCGACGGCTGGGAGCTGGTGAGGCTCCGGTCCCAGGGCCAGGGCCTGCCGAAGCGCACGCTCAGCCCGCGGCTGCTCCTGAACGCCATCACGCTCCCGCTGGGGATCCGAATCCTGGCCAAGAGGTCCGGAGGTCGCTGGTACCGCTTCGAGGCGCCGTCGACCGGCAGCTTCCGGCCACGGACCCGCCGTGGCGCCAAGCAGCTGGACCAAGCGTCCCAGGCGTGGGTGCCCAGGGGCGTGGCGACGCCCCGGCTGGTCCTGCCGGTCGGCTCCGGCACCTTCGAGCTCGCCGACGCGGTCGACGGCAACCCCGACGGCGCACCTCGCACGAAGCGCTGACCGTCTGCTGTTCCCACCGGTGCGCCGAATCGGGAGATCGATGGCCAGCGGCGGCCACGGATTGCCCTGTGCTACCTCTCGAGGTCAGGACCGACCTATCGCGCAGGCAGCAATCAAAAGATCGGACATATGTCGAAAAGATCGAACAGGTGTTCGCTTTTGGGGGTAGAGGGACGTACAATCGAGAGCATGACCCCGCCTCGCAGCATCGATGCCGGACCGGCGGGTGGGGTGTGCGCTGAGGCGGCGTATGACGCGGTGGTGGCGGAGCTGGCGGAGGTGGTGGGGGTGATCAACGCGGCGGAGGGCCGGGTGGTGGCGCTCACGGCTCGGGCGTTGGAGCTGGGGGTGTCGGGTGGGTCGCATCTGACGCCGGAGCGGTGGCTGGAGTGGCGGACCGGGGTGACGCCGGGGCGTGCCGCCGATGTGGTGAAGCTCGCTGGTCGTTGCGCGGAGCTGCCTCACACGATCGCAGCGTTGGAGGCGGGCGGGTTGTCGGTGGATCAAGCGGCGGCGGTGGCCCGGTTCGTGCCGGGCCGGTTCGATGCGTCGGCGGCGCGGGTGGCGTCGTGTTGCACGGTGCGGCAGCTGCGCCAGGCCCTGCCGTGGTTCCGCGACCCGAAACCCGACGGCGCCGGTGGTGGTGATCGGCGGCGCGTGTCGACGGGGGTCGATGAGCAGGGTTGGTGGATCCGTGGCCGGCTGCCCGAGGCTGAGGGTGCGGTGGTGGATCAGGCGCTCAAGGCGATGCGCGAGGACCTCAAGCGCCAAGCCCGCCAGGACTGCCCGGACGGTGTTGAGCCTGAGCCGGTGTGTGCCGCCGATGCGCTGGTCGCGTTGGCCGAAACGGCGTTGCAGGCGGGTGAGGCGGTGCGGCCTGGTTCGGACCGCTATCTGGTGCACGTGCACCTCGAAGCCGGTGCCTCCGGGACCGTCGAGCTCATGACCCACCTCGGGGTCCGGTTGCCTGATGGGCAGCGCCGCCATCTGCTCTGCGACACCCGCCTGCGCGCTCTGGTGCACGACGGCACCGTTCCGGTGGGGACCGGGCGGGTCACGCGCACCATCAACCGGCGGCTGCGACGCGCCATCGAGCACCGCGACCGCGGCTGCACCGTGCCGGGATGCGGTGCGACGCGTGGGCTGGAGATCCACCACGTCTGGCACTGGGAAGACGGTGGCCCCACCGAAACCTGGAACCTCATTGCCCTCTGCGCCCGCCACCACACCCTCCACCACCAAGGACTCCTCGGCATCGCAGGCAACGCCGACCAACCCCCACCCCGCACCGGCACCATCGTGTTCACCGACCGCTGGGGACGACCCCTCGACTCCACCAGCCAACCCGTCCCGCCCACCCCACCCGAGCCGGGCACCGCACCGGCCGAGCACGTCGCTGCGACCGTGTCGGCCATCGGCATCACCGCCGCCCCCTACCTCGGGCCCACCGGCGAACGCCTCGACCGCTGGGGCTTTCACCTCCAAGCCGACCCACCCGACACCGCCGGCCACGCCCACACCGCCCGTGACGGCCACGATGACGAGGCCGAACCGCCACCAAAGGTCTCCGGGCAGCGCCCCAGCGCCGCACCAGCAGAACCGTGCGGACCCACCGGCGGAGCACCCATCGACCCCACCCGAGCCGGACCCACCGCCGTCTGACCGCAGCACCCGGGCCCAGCACCCGCCGGCAAGGACCCATCCACTCGCAAGCCCGGCCGCAGGCCGGGACCCAGGCGCGCGCCCGCGGGCCGGAATGGTTGTGGTCGGGCGGGCGGGTCGGTCTAGGGTGACCGGGTCATCACGAGCGGCCCGAGCGATCGGGTCCGGCAACCTGGGAAGGACACCCAAGGTGCCTCTCGCCTCCGGGCGGGGATGTGGCCGGTTCGCCGGCAACGAAGTGTCCGGGCCCCGGCCCGTCGCTGGCACCCGGTGACCAACCCTCCACCTGCAGCGAGGAGGTCGGTCATGGAAGAAGCCGTCGGCCACTGGTCCGATGCTGCCTCCCTCGCCGTCCCTCCTTGGATCCAGCCCCACTCGAGCACCGTCCCGGCCACCGGTGCGTGGCGGCCCAGCGATCCGCTCGGGCAGCGCCAGTTCATGCGGATGGCGGTCGATCGCTCGTTCGTCCTCGAAGGCGGCGGCCAGCTCAACGACATCACGATCTGCTTCGAGACGTGGGGCCGGTTGAACCAGGACGCGTCGAACGCCGTCCTCGTGTGCCACGCCCTGACCGGCGATGCCCATGCGGCGGGCCCTGCCGGCGACGGCCACCCCACGCCGGGCTGGTGGGAGGACCTCATCGGGCCGGGCAAGCCGCTCGACACGGACCGCTGGTTCGTGGTGTGCGTGAACGTGCTGGGTGGTTGCCAGGGCTCGGCCGGCCCGGCGTCGCCGATGCCCGACCGGCCCGGCTGCTACGGCCCCAACTTCCCGGTGGTGTCGATCCGGGACATGGTCCGCACCCAGGCCCGGGTGGCCGACGCCCTCCGCATCGCCCGGTGGCACGCCGTCATCGGCGGATCGATGGGTGGCATGCAGGCGCTGGAGTGGGCGGTGATGTACCCGGAGCGGGTCGGGCGCCTGGTTGCGATCGCGACCACGACCGCCGCGTCGGCGCAGCAGATCGCGTGGTGGAGCACCGGGCGGCGGGCCATCGCCCTGGACCCCAAGTGGCGCGACGGGCACTACTACGACGCGGCACCCGGCGACGGTCCGCACGCCGGCCTCGCCCTCGCCCGCCAGATCTCGCAGGTCACCTTCCGCAGCGACGACGTGTTCACCGACAAGTTCGGACGCGAGCCGGTCGAGCCGTTGGCGGGACGGTTCGAGATGTGGCAGCGCTTCGAGGTCGAGCGCTACCTCGACTACCACGGCATCAAGCTCGCTCGGCGCTTCGACGCCAACTCGTACCTGCTGTTGACCAAGGCCATGGACCTCCACGACCTCAGCAGGGGGCGGGGCAGCGCAGAGGCGGCGCTCGGGCGGATCCAGGCGCCCGTCTTGTCGATGGGCATCACCTCGGACATCCTCTACCCCGAGTACCAGTCGGTGGACCTCGTCGCCGGCATCGAGGCCGTGGGCGGCACCGCCACGTACCACCAGATCGACAGCCCGCACGGGCACGACGCCTTCCTCATCGACCACGACCAGGTCGCTGCCGCCCTGGTCCCGTTCCTGGAGCAACCCACGCCGTGAGCACCGAACCCACCGCCGAACCGGGCGCCGAGCTGCACCCCGAGACCATCGCCATCCGCTCGGGGCGCGTCGGCGACGCCACGTCGCTCGCGCCGGTCCTGTGGCCCACGTCGACGTTCGTCTCGCCGTCGGTCGACGACGCCCGCCGCTACGCCACGTCGGTGGGCGCCGACCGCTTCTACTCCCGCTACGGCAACCCGACGGTCAGCGGGTTCGAGGATGCCATCGCCCAGCTCGAAGGGGCCGAGGCCGCCCGGGCGTACGGCTCGGGGATGGGTGCGGTGACGGGGGTCGTGCTCGGGCTGTGCTCGGCCGGCGATCACATCGTCGCCCAGCGCCAGCTCTACGCCGCCACCCAGCTGGTGTTCCAGGCGATGTGCCCGCGCTTCGGCATCGACGTCACCTTCGTCGACGGCACCGAGCCGGGCGCGTTCGCGGCGGCGGTGATCCCCGGCAAGACCACGCTCGTGTTCGCGGAGACCCCGGCCAACCCGCGCCTCGACATCGTCGACCTCGACGAGCTGGGCGCCATCGCCGGCCCGGTGACCGTGGTCGACTCCACGTTCGGGACGCCGATGCTCCAGCAGCCGCTGAAGCACGGGGTGGACCTGGTCATCCACTCGGCCACCAAGGGCATCGCCGGCCACAACGACGCCACGCTGGGCGTGGTGGCGGGCAGCAAGGAGCTGATCGACTGGCTGTGGGGCTTCGCCGTGCTGCAGGGGGCGCCCGCCTCGCCGTACGACGCGCTCAACGCCACCCGCGGCATCCGGACCCTCCCCATCCGCGTGGCCCGTCAGTCGGCGACCGCGCTGGCGCTGGCGACCGCGCTGGAGGCCCATGCCGCCGTGACCGCCGTCCGGTACCCGGGCCTGCCGTCGCACCCGCAGCACGAGCTGGCGGCGCGGCAGATGTCCGGCGGCGGCACCCTCATCGCCTTCGACGTGATCGGCGGCCTCGAGGAGGGGCGGCGGTTCATCGAGGCGGTGCGCATCGCCCAGCACGCCACCTCGCTCGGCGGCCCCGAGACGCTCGTCACCCATCCGGCATCGACCACCCACGTGAACCTCCTGCCCGACGAGCTGGCGGCCAGCGGCATCGGTCCCGGCACCATCCGGGTCTCGGTGGGCCTGGAGCACGAAGACGACGTGATCGCCGACTTCACCCAGGCACTCGACGCCGCAGCGGCCGCCCCCGCCTGAGTTCAGAGGGAGCGCACCGCCTCCACCGCCGGCCCAACCGCCTGCGCTCCCGGGTCCGTACCGTCGGTAGCGTGCCGGGGTGCCCGAGCTGCTGGAGGTCGAGATCTACCGGCGGCTGGGCGACAAGGCGGTCGGCCGGACGGTCGATGTGGTCGAGGCACCCGACAGCTGGTTCCTGAAGGGCGGGATCACGCCCGGGCAGGTGGTCGGTGCCGTCGAGGGCGCCACCATCCTCGGGACCGGCCGTCGCGGGAAGCTGATGACGATGGACCTCGGGAGCGAGCGTCCGGTGCTCGGCCTGCGGTTCGGGATGACGGGGCGCCTGGTCCTCGATGGCGAGGATCCGGTCGGGCAGCTCGAGTACTCGTCGACCCGAGACGAGCCCGGTTGGGACCGCTTCGCCCTGCGCTTCACCGACGGGTCGCGCCTGCGGATCTCGGACCCCCGACGGCTGGGTGGCGTGGAGCTGGACCCCGACCTCGGTGCCCTGGGTCCCGACGCCTGGTCGCTGACGCTCGGCCAGCTGCGGACCGTGCTGGCCGGTTCGACGGCTCCGCTCAAGGCCCGGCTCCTCGACCAGCACCGGCTCGCGGGCCTCGGGAACCTGCTCGTCGACGAGAGCCTGTGGCGGGCCCGGCTCGACCCGGCCCGTCCCGCCGGATCGCTCAGCGATGCCGAGCTGCGGCGGTTGCATCGGCGCATCGTCGCCACGGTCGGGGAGCTGTTCGAACGAGGCGGATCGCACCGCGGTGACCTGCAGGTCGAGCGCCACCGGGACGGCCGCTGCCCGCGCTGCGGCGCCCCTCTGGACCGGCGCACGGTCGGCGGTCGCACCACGTACTCCTGCGCGCCCTGTGCACGAGCCGCTGCGGCCTGACCGGTAACCTCTGCAGCTCGTGGCCAACCGTCGATGCACCCTCCTGTTCACGGGCGCGCTCGTCTTCGGCGCGGCCCTCGTGCCGGCCGGCGCTGTCGGGGCCCGATCGGCCCAGGACCCGGGGGCCACCTTCGGCGGGGGCGGCACCGAGACCACCACCACCCTGGCTGTCTCCACCACCGCGGCCACCACCTCGGAGCCGGACGGCAACAACCAGACCTTGGTGGAGTCCGGCGAGACCCCCGATCAGCCGCTGTGGTCCGAGAACCGCAAGGTGGCGGCGATCATCGGCGGTCTCGTCTTCGTGGCCCTCGCCCTGCTGCTGCTCACCATCCGCTACGTGCGCGTCACCAAGCCGGTTCCGGCGTCGGCGGAGGAGGGGCTGCCGATGCTCCCGCCGACGCTCGAGCTCAACGACGAATCGGTCTTCGTGGTGGCGTCCACGGACAACTCGCAGCCGTCGCAGCCGGTCGTGGCGACGGTGCCCGAGGTGTCGGTGGAACCGGCGATCGAGCCCACCACCGCCGAGGTCACCGTCATCGCGGCCGCAGCCGGGACCGACCCCGCTTCGCCGGATGACGACTACGAGCCCCGCACCGGCGAGCACGAGCGGGTCGAGATCGCCACCGGCGCCACGCTGGTCCGGCCCGGGCCGGCTGCCCGTCGCAAGGCCCTCGGCGTCGACCAGGCCTGATCGGCCCGGCGGATCCGCAGGGGCGGGAGCGGCGGTAGCGTTGGCGCATGGCCGACACGCTCGACATCGACGCAATGCTGGCGCGCTTCCGAGACCGCGCCACCGCAGTCCGCAAGCGCAACCTGCCGCCGGTCGGCGGGGAGGAGCGCACCCGGCTGGTGGAGCAGGCGCAGACCGACTTCCAGGACTTCGCCATCATCGCCGACGCCACGGGGACGCTCGAGGACGGGATCCTGACCCTCACCATCGACCTCCGTCCGCCCGGGTGAGCGGTCGCTTCGACGAGGCGGTCGCCGCGATCGACGCCGCCAACGCCGGTGACCCCGTCCGCATCCCGGTCGACGGGGTGGAGCAGGCCAAGGAGCTGGTGCACGCCGACCGGGTGGAGCACTGGTTGCGCATCCTCGACCCCGACGCCGATGAGCTCCAGGTGCTGGCGGCACGCGCCCACCACCTCCGCCGCTGGGTCGTGCCTCGCTCCGACTACCCCGAGGGTCGCGCCGGCTACCTCCGCTGGCGAGCCGACCACAAGAAGCGCCAGGCGGCTGAGGTGGCGGAGATCCTCCTCGCCGCCGGCTACGACGACGCCGAGGTGGAGCGGGTGGCATCCATCGTGGCCAAGCGGCACCTGGCCACCGACCCGGTCGTCCAGACCCACGAGGACGCCCTCTGCCTGGCCTTCCTCCAGCTCCAGTTCGACGGGCTCGCCGATCAGCTGGGTGACGACCACATGGTCGAGGTCGTCCGCAAGACCGTCGCCAAGATGAGCCCGGCGGGGATCACCGCCGCCGGCTCCATCGCGCTGAGCGCGCACGGCGCCGAGATCCTGGCGGCGGCGACGGCGCCCACCGTCGCACCCGGGTAGCCCGACGCCGCTCCCGGCGGGGTCGCGTACGATCCCCACCACCAGCCACCAGAGGAGTCCGATGATGCTCTGCCCCGCGTGCGGCACCGACAACGATGCGAACTCGAAGTTCTGCCTGGCCTGCGGGTCGGCCCTCCTGGCCGCCGACGACGTCTCAGACGCGGACCGGGCGCCGAGCGACACCGCTCCGGACGACTCCACCGACGAGCCGACCGCCGATGACGCGCCATCGGAACCGGCATCCTCCGAGGCGGCGCTCGAAGGGGCTCCCGAGCCCCTCCCCTCCGGCGTCCCTGCGCCGCACCACGACGCCGACCCGGTGGTGTCGTCCCCGCCACCTCCGCCAGACGCAGGATTCGCTCCGCCGCCTCCGCCGCCGCCGTCCACGTACCCACCCCCGCCCGCGCCCGCGCCCGCGCCACAGGGCTACGCTCCGC